>CAYUXW010000021.1:0-30121 GCA_964449115.1 uncultured Erysipelotrichaceae bacterium
TGGGCAAGCATTATTTTAGATATTTCCCGTGTCTACTTGACAGGGAGCAGATCATAAATGCCGTTCTTTTTTTTATAAAAAAAGGATTTAAATCCTTTCTTCTCTCTTAAATAATTTATTTTTTATATCAATAAACGTATCTTTTGTTATTGTGACATTAAATAGCTCATTTACCACATTTAGTTTATTTGTAATGAATACATACATTCCAATACAAACCACAAACATAACTCCTGTCATAATCAATACCGCTAACCTGTTCATAACTCCTATATTTAGTTCAAATTGTACATAGATGGCTGCAATAATAAACATCGGTATCGCTCCCATCCAGCTCCTGGTGAAAGAATCAAACATTTTTCTTAAATTAATATAATATCTAGACTTGATAATAATTAGACCTGCAACTATATATAGGATATATTCGCTGGCTAAAGCAATAAAATATCCATTCACACCAAAGTTGACCAAGAAAGGCTTAAAGAAGATTAACATAAACAAAACTCTAGAAACTTCTAAAATCAGATAGATTCTTCTTAACTGTAGTGCTATTAAAGTAGAAATTGTGATTCCTAAAAAGTTCATAAAAAACTGACAGACAATAGTTTTAGTCAGCATGTTAGTTCCAATATCTAAATAATAATTACCATACATAATATAGTAAACTTCTTTGGCAAAGAAAATCATAAAGAAACAGATTGGAACAGTTAAATAGTTGACAGTTTCCATAATCTTATGTAGAAGTTGACTGATTCTTTTATCATCTCTATTGGTAACTGCTTCTGTAATATGTGGAATAATAGCTAAACAGAAACCTGACATGATAATCTGTGGAATCGAAGATAATTTTAATGCCTGATAATTAATGATTCCCTGATATATTGTAATCAATTTGGCATCTGTGCCATAAGCTTCCAGTCCACTGGCAAACATCAGTAAAACAAACATCGAACTAGCTGATAGCATCAAGGCACTTAATAAATAAGGAATAGAAACCTTAACCAGTTCTTTTAGTATCGCTTTATTTGAATAAGTGCTTTTTTTACTGTCATCCGTTTCTGACAAAACATATTTTTTATCAAAAGCGATGAAATACACTATGGTAAAAATTGCACTGACACTGGTAGAAGCCACTCCCATATAAGCAGCCCAGACTCTATCTAGATTTAAGGCATAAATACAAATACTGCTCGTTGTTAATAGAAAGGCAATTCTAATTACCTGCTCAAGAACCTGAGTAACAGAATAAGTCTTAAATTCTTTTAAACCTTGATAAAAGCCTCGATAATAACTCAAATAGGGAACAAAAATTAAGGCAAAAGCAACAATGATTAAAACAGTTTGTGTATTTTTCATATACACCGTTGACTGTAAATCAGTTGGGACAATCAGATACGATAAAGGTTTAGCTAAACTGATCAGTACAACACAGCTGATGACCCCTATTACCGTTATAATACTTCTGGAAACCTTTTTGACCAGGTTTACCGTAGCATAGTCATTTTTTGTTGCATATTTAGCCACTAAAGTTGCAATAGCGTAAGGCAATCCAGATAGACATACCTGAAGTGCTGCATCATAAACAGTATAGGCATAAGAATAGAAAACAGTTGCTTCTTTGGCGATTTCATTGTATGGAATAACGTATAAAAGAGATAGTGCTTTGGTAATAAATATACCTGCACTACCAGTTAAGGCACCAGCGACTATAGATTGTTTTCTTTTCTTCTTATCCATTTTACTCTCCTGTTTCGGCTTCTGGTTCTTCGTATATCGTGTATAAAGAGAAATACTGACGAACTGTATGCTCATCATTTAATGGTTTATAATCAACCATTACAGAAACCCTTAAAGAACTTTCCTTACTGGTTAAAGAAAGAATTATTCCCTCATAAAAATCATTTTTCTTGTCTACCTGACCTGGAACCATATTGAAATGATAATCATCTAAAATACCTACTGATGGCATCATGTTTTCTTTATCTATTTCTAATGACAAAGTTTCTATTATCGCTAACGTCTTGATATTAAACATTGCAACTCTTGGATTATCGATTATAATATCATAACGATAATTATTCTCATCAAGTTTATTAACAACTAACTCAATATCAAAACACTGAGAAGTTTCTTGTTTGTTTTCAGCCGCTAAAATAGATTGGTAATACGTCAGATAGGCATTGTATTTTTCTTTATCAATTTCTCTTGCCTCATCATTCTGACAACCAAACAAAGTTACTGTTAAAAGTAATAAAATTAATATTTTTTTCATTTTTAACCATCCTGTAAGTAATTAAACTTTAAAAATGAAGTAGTTCTTTTTACCTTTTCTGATGATAATTGTTTCACCATCCAAAGTATCCTCTTTGGTTAAAGTTTTATCTAAGGAAGTACACTTGTCGCCGTTTATTGAAATTGAGCCATTATTAATCAGCTCTCTAGCTTCTCTTTTACTTGAAGCAACCTTTGAACTTACTAAGGCATCTATCAATAAAGCGTCATATTCGATGTCAATAGTATTAGCATCTTTAAAAGCATATTTAATCTCTTTACTGGTTAAATCCTTAACACTTCCATCAAATAATGCTTTTGTAATATTAAGTGCACTTTGAAGGCCTTCTTTTCCATGCGCCAGTTCAGTCAATTCTTCTGCCAAGGCTCTTTGAGCCTCTCTTAAGTGTGGTTCAGTATCAACTTTAACTGCCAAAGCTTCAATTTCTTCAACCGTTTTCATAGAAAGTTTTTTCAACATATTGACAACATCATTATCAGCAATATTGAAAAAGAATTGATAGAATTCATATGGACTGGTTTTTTCAGAATCTAACCAGACATTTTTGCCTTCAGATTTTCCAAATTTTGAACCATCTGATTTAGTAATTAAAGGTGAAGTAACGCCAAATACCTTCGAACCTTCTTCTAGTTTTCTAATCAATTCACAACCACTGGTCAAGTTACCCCACTGGTCAGAACCGCCAATCTGTAACTCACAATTAAAATTTCTGTATAAATGTAAAAAATCAAGAGATTGAAGTAACATATACGAAAATTCAGTATAAGAAATACCTGTTTCAAGTCTAGAAGCTACCGCATCTTTAGCTAACATGTAACTTACACTGAAACATTTGCCATAATCTCTTAAATAATCAATAACATTTAGTTCACTGATCCAATCATAGTTATTAACCTGTTTTGCTGCATTATCTCCTTCAAAAGAAAGAAAATGCGCTAACTGTTCTTTTATACAGCCAGCATTATATCTAACATCTTCCAATGTTAACAGATTTCTTTCACTGGTCATTCTTGGATCGCCAATCATCCCTGTTGCTCCACCAACTAAAATAATTGGAGTATGCCCCACACTTTGATATCTTTTCAACAACAATACTTGTTGCAAATGACCAACATGTAAAGAATCTGCTGTTGGGTCAAAACCACAATAACAGGTAATTGGAGTTTTTAATCTTTCTTTTAAACCTTCTAAATCTGTGACGTCCTTAATCAAACCACGCCAATTTAATTCATCTAAAAAAGTCATACGTCTCACCTCATACCTAATCATTTTATCACATTATGACTTTATTGTTAATGCTAATTAAAAATCCAGAAAAAAGGAAGCAGTTTAGCTGCTTCCTAAATTTTCGTTGATGCTTTATTTTTATAAATATAGCTCAATTGATATTCTTTTTCTTTCACTTCATCATTATTTAACATCTTGGTCATAACTCGCATAGCCAAGGCTCCCAAGTCATATGACGGGATGAAAAATGACGAAATTCTTGGACGAACCATATCGGTATACCTAGAGTCCATAACACAGACTAAATCAGTTTCTTTAGGAATATCAATTCCATTTTCAGTACAGGCGTTAAGTACAGCCATTGCCTGAGAGTCTCTTACAGTAATGACTAACTGATGCTTGTTATCTTTAAAATACTCATTTAAATAATCATAAGAGTTATGATATTTTTCTGGAATTTCAATTAAACCTTTAAACTGCAGGTTGTGCTTGCTGAAGCCCTTTTCTATACCTTGGAGAAGCTCATCCATCATCATTGGGTTTTTCTTATCCTGGATCAAAACTATATCATCATAGCCAGCTTGGATGTATTTATCAGTTAATTCATATAATGCTTTTTTATAATCAACATAAACATTACATGCATCTTCTGCTTTTATTTTGTGACCAATGTAAACCATTGGAGTAGAAAAACTGTTTAATATTGCTATTTCGCTCTCTGTCAAACAATCATTATATACGATTACTCCATCAGCTCTGGATTTAACAATATTATCAATTATTTCACTCATCTCACTGATACTGCTGCTGGTTGTATGCAGAGCAATATTATATTTATAAATTTTAGCAACATCCAATAATCCGTTAATAATCTTCCCCATATACAGGAAACTAGAATCTGGAATAACAAGGGCGATTGTGGTTGTCTTTTTTAAAGCCAATCCCTGTGCTACGGCATTTGGTCGATAACCAAGCTTAACTATAGCTTCTTCAACCCTTTTTCTTGTCTCTTCTTTTACTAGCGATGAGTCGTTAATGACACGAGAAACCGTAGCTAATGATACACCAGCTTCGTGAGCTACTGAGTAAATAGTTACCTTTTTCTTTCCATCATTTGACACGCTCATACACTATTCTTCCTGTTTGTCTTCTTCTTTAACTTCTTCTACTTTTTCAATCTTGATTGAATCCTTGATTGATTCAAAAACGTTTTCGATTGCTTCTTTAGCTCCGACAACTGTATCTCTTACCTTAGGATCACGAATAAATTCCTGATATTTGCCACTGACAAATTCTGATGCTTCTTTTGCTTTATCAGTTACAGCATCAACAGTTTTCTTAACATCTTCGTTTTCTAAAGCTTTATTGTAGTATTCAGTTGCTTTTTCGCTTACTTGATGAGCTACATTTGTAACAGTTTCTTTTGCTTTAGCAAGTTTTTCTGATTGTTTGCTTTCTTCTTTAAGCTCTTCAAACTTTTCTTTAGCTTTCGCAGATAATTCGTTTGCCTTGTTTGAAAATTCATCAAGATAACCTTTTAAAGTTTCTTTGTTTAAATCAATTTCATTTAATCCATCCATCAATTTAGCAAATGATTCATTAATGCCTTCTTTTACATCTTCAACAACTTTTTTAACGTTTTCTACTACTTCTTCGAAACCTTCTGCTTCATTGCAATCTTCAGCGCATTTTTCTACGCATTCTTCTACGTGCTCTTCAACACATTCTTCGACACATTCTTCAGTGCATTCAACTTTATTTTCTTCCATTTTTATTCCTCACTTTCTTTCTGACTTTCATCTTCTTTTTTCTCGCTTACGACTTCTTCATTTTTGCCCTCTGCTCTTTCTAAAAAAGATAATATCAGACTTTTTATTTGTTCGTATTCTTTTGTCCATCTGGCGATAAACTTTTTAATCATCTGTTCTAAAGTGTATCTTACCGCTTCAATTGACATTGATACGTTATTAACTGTTTTTGATGTTACAGAAAAATCATCTACATACTTGTTTGCCATTTCAATAGTTTTATTCAAGTTTCCAATTGCATTATTAGCACTAGACACCACACTATCGACATTAGTTAATGAATTATCTACTTTCTGGATTAACTTCATCACTCTTTTTAAGAGTACTATCAAAATAATCAGGGTTATAACACCTGCAACTGGCAAAATATAGCCAAAAACTTGACTAATTAATTGTAAAAACTCCATAAATTATACCTCTACTTTATTTTAACTTACTTTGAAAACTTTTTCAATAAATTAGTAAATTTTTGAAATCCATTTCATTTACTTACCTTTTTTGTCCATAATCAGCGGTTTTATCGCCTTATAGAGTTTACCGCCTACCGTTGTACCGTAAACTTTTACGATGGCATTATTTAACCCCTGCTTGGTTTTATACTTCAGGATACAGTCAGTAAGTAATTTTGCCTGTTCTGTATCTTCTACCAGTCCTTTAACCTGATTATATAATTTTGTATACTTCTGTTTTTGATTAAGTTTCGTTAAATCTGTAGCTAAAATAACATTGTAGCTTTTCTTTTTCCAAAAAGTGACAAGTGGTACAAAACCGGCATCATTAGAAACAATTACATATTCTTTTGAACTGTCTTCTTTCATCAAAAAACCTAAATAACTGGCTAATTGAAAGTCCAAAGCATTTTTATGACCAACTTCTACCTTAAAAGTCTGGATATCAGCTTTAGATTCGATAATCTTTTTATAAACTGTAAATGATATCTTATCCACATTTATACTGTAGAAAATATAAACGACATCATCTTTAGACAATTCATCAATGCCATATAAACCATCACTTTTAACATTTTCAAAATCCACTAGATATACTGTCATTCTTCACCTTCTCTCTATACTAATTGTCTGCCACCATATTTTCTAACTTTCAAAATATGACAACAGCCTTCACCAAATACTTTTTCTATTTCTTTTTTATATTCATCTACAAATTCATCTTTTACAAATGCCTGGATTGTCCCAGCAAATCCTCCGCCATGAACTCTGCAGACACCATTATCACCTAAAATGTTTTCTGAATACATTAAGGCAATAGATAATGACTGATCTTTCACATCATAGTTGGAATATACATTTTGTAAGTATTTGAATGATGAATTTCCTGATTGTCTGATAACTTCTAAAAATTCATTGAAATCATCAGATTCTAAAGCCTTGACGGCTTTATCTACCCTTTCGTTTTCATAGATAACATGCAAGGCTCTGATCAGAGCTCTGTCACCGCATTTTTCTCTGATTTCATCAATATTATCCAATATTTCTTCAGCATTTATCTCTCTTACCAGTGTCTTTCCCAAAACCTCACAGACACTTCTCATTTCATAAGGAATAGAGGCATAATCATCAGTCAGATGAGCATGGGATCCTTTTGAATCAACAATACAGAGACTATAGCCTGATTTAGAAAAATCTGCTTCAACCTTTTTTACCTTTGGATTTTCGTTATCTTCAAAATCAATATTGATTAGATTTCCAACAGAACAGGCCACCTGGTCCATCAAACCGCTAGGTTTACCGAAATAAACATTTTCAGCAAACTGTCCAGCCTTAGCAATAACAACCGGATCAATAGCACCCTTATTAAATAAGCCTGAAGTAATATAACCTACCATTGTTTCAAAGGCAGCGCTGGAACTGAGTCCTGAACCAACAGCCACATCACTGGTCATGAATGCATTAAAACCATCAACACGATATAACTCATCATCAAGTCTTTTTAAAACACCTTTTACTAAAGATCTCGTTGATCTTCTTTCTTCTTCTTTTTTTTCTAAATCAAATACTGAGACACCATTACACCTGCGGTTATCACTGGTGATGTTGACAAAATTACTTCGATTAGATGCAGCAACAGCAATTATATCGATATTCACAGCACAGGCTAATACCTTGCCATTCTGATGATCAGTATGATTTCCAGAAACTTCACTTCTACCTGGGACAGAAAACAAACTGACATCATCCTCACCATACAGCTTTTCAAATCTTTCTATGGCCTTGATATATCTATTCCTTTGATATTCCAGTTGAGATTTATCCTGATACAAATCAATAAAGATTTCATCAAATCTACCATCCTGTATCCTCTGTTTCAATATACTAGACTTCATAAGTAATCCTCCTGCTCTACTCTAAATTCTCTTCTTTTATCGACATTATCACATTTATTTTACCGTCATGATAAAACTCAACCTGATAACTTTTGCCTGCCTCAATAAACGGAGTCACTGATAAATCAACGCTGGCTTTGATGCTGTATCTTTCACCAGTATCACTAATAATATAATAATATGTATTTCCATCAACGACAACACTGGTCAAACTTTCAATTATAATTGTTGCATCTGTCAGCTCATGCGGTTCTTCTGTTGAAATACCCATCATTTTCAAATATTGTTCAGCCGCATATTTAATGCCTAAAGAAGCATCAGTTACAGAAACCTTCTGATAGTTGATTACATCTACAAAAGCATACATTTTTACTAAACCTGCATCATCTTTTAACGATAACAAATATGTTGGTCGACCATTCAGATTGATTAAAAGTGGAAAAGTAGTTGTATATTGTTTCTCTTGAACCTGACCTGTTGCTGAGTCCATTGCACTGTACTCTTCTGCACCTGGCACATCATAAAACCTAGCTTCATGAGTCCTTAAATTTACCAGGACGAAACCAATATTGCTTTCATCTGATGAAATTGAAGTAATACCGGTATACATGTAAACATCATCATTCATCGTGATATAAGTATATCCGTCAGTTGTCTGAACAACATTTTTCTGAGCAAAGATACTATTTAAATAACCATTCTGATACATTCCCCATGAATCAATTTCCTCTATTACCAAACGAGCATCAAAGACCTCATCAATCCATACTGGTATATCTTCTATTTTATATCTTTGAGTTTCACCAGTTATCGCATTTACCGCAATAATCCCACTGACTTCTTTTTTAAGATTAACCCAGGTATATCTTACAGTCTGAACAATCCAGTAAGGAACACCCTGTTCATCAACTTCAAATGAAATATCTCCAAAGTTTGTAAAAGGATAACTGAATCTCAAATGCCTGTTAAGATTGTGAAAAAAGTAAGCACTTGGTAAATACTTTAAACCATCTTCAGTTTTTACCAGAGTAGCTTCTCCGGTAGTACAATCAACCAGAATATATCCTGCAGTACCCTGCTGATTAGCTAAGTATTTGAAGAATCCGTTATGTTCCAATGGTGTAGCTCGAACAATTTTATCCTTATAATTGATTAAAGAATATTCATCACTTACAGAAAACTGTGATACCAGTTCTGGTATTTGTCCTACAACCCTATCTCCCACCTTGCGGGCAGAATCTTTGTCCAATAGTGGTAAATTATTAAAATCAACTTCATGAATGTCTTCAATAAACGAACCATTGGTAACCTGTATTCTATTTTTGTATATTTTTGAAGAAAACATTGGTGAAAAGATTACTGCTCCCAATAAATAAACTATAACAAGCGCTCCAACAATCACAGTTGGATATAAAGCCTTTCCTTTCTTGAATCCTTTACTTATACTTTTTGTCTGAATTACAATAAATACTGGTCCAAAAACAGCTGGCAAAAAGAATATCCAGAAACCAATATTTGTTGGGTTGATTGGTGGTAAAAGGAAATAATAAGCGATAGCCCAGCCAATAACCCATAATATTAACGTGTAAACCTTAAATTTTTTAAACATAGTTACACCTCCTGTCAAATATATTATATATGTATATGAGCAATTTATATCATATTGTTTATGTATGGTTGCTATATTATTTTTTATAAAGCATCCTTATCTTTAAACAAGTACTGACTTCCCCGGTTGTCAAAATCATATTGAGACATATAATTGTTACATTCATAATCGACATAATAAAGTTGTTTATTATATAAAATAAAATTGCTGGGATAATAGTCGATATTGATACTGTTCTTTTTTAAATGCTCAGCAATCTTTTTAACCAACTTTATTTCTAAACTGATATCTTCATCGTTTACAATCTAATGTATAAAAAACATTTTCATAATTTGCCAGATAGGAATAACCACTTTTACCTTTTCCTAACAGTTCTATTATTTTGTATTTTTTACCATTTACTTTCATAATAGTTGAACCTTCACTTTACGAATGTATTCTCTAATGTCAATGTTGCTAGGACAATCATAAGTGCATATTCCACACTCAACACATTGTAATACATTGTATTTTTGAGCTTTTTGAAGGTTGTTGTCCCTGCATAGGTTCAATAATTTCAAGACATCCAGTTTCAAATAGCATCCGTCATTACAGATTGTACAGTTATCTTGACAAGGTTGTTCAACATTATGTTTTCTTTTTAAAATAGTAATACCATTATATGGACTGGCTATTGGAAAATCAGCATTTTTCATCTTAGCTCTCATTAATAAACCACCACATAGAATATCAACTTCATCAAAATCATATTTCATAAGATCTTTGACAATCTCACTTGCCATTGTTCCAATTCTTACTTTAAAGATTTTACCCTCAGCTATGCCATCACCGCCAACAGTAACAATCTTTTCTATCAGTGGCAGTCCAGTATTAAAAATCTTATTGATGGCTATAGTCGTTGAAATATTATTTACTATTACTCCACATTCGGTGGTATAGACATCAAAATCTCGTCCAGCGATTCTATTGGTTAAAACCTTTTCCCAGCCAGCTGGATAATTATCGACACTTTCATATACCTCAATATGATTGTATTTCTTATCCGTATTGATCTTATCTTTAACCAGCTTTATCTGATCTTTAAATGTTTCTTTCAAGGCAATTACTACACGATCTGCATTTGACATTTTTTGTAAGACCAGTGTTCCCTCTAGAAGGTCAGCAATATTTTCTAAAACATTGACATAATCGCTGCTTAAGTATCCTTCACATTCAATCCCATTAATAATCAAGGTGTCAATGTTATTACTTAAATATTTGCCATAAAGAGCAAAGCCTGCTCCTGATAAACCTACTAGACCGGAAATTCTATCTTTTTCTATCAACTCTTCTCTATCTAATTTATTAAAATCAAAAGGTGCAAAAAGCTTCTGTTTTTCATCTTTAAAATCATTTTCCACCACCACATGTTTGACATATTGATTAGTACAGTACTCCAGAGTTTCAAAACCAACTACCTTTCCTGAAACACTGCTGTAGATAGGAACATAGACATCTTCATCACAATAACCTAATAAAGTGCCTATTTTTACTTTATCGTTTATCTTAACAGTACATACCGATTCAATCGATTGATTAGTCGCCAAAGGAAAAACCATCTTAAAAGAAGGTTTTATTTCTTTTAAATATCCTTGATATTTAACCTTTTGCTCTTTTAAGATGGTATAGCCTTTAAACACAAATTACTCTTTCCCTAATAATTTGAACATATTTTTCTTATAAACTTCAACCCCTGGCTGATTGAACGGATTAACATCAAGCATTAATACCGTCATTGCACAGGCAATAAAGAAGAAGTAAATCATATAGCCATAGCTAAACTCACTGGTGTCCTTTAAATATAGGACAATGTTAGGAACTTCTCCTTCTTCCACATGGGCTGCCAGTGTCCCTTCAAAGGCCATCTGATTTACCCAGTTAACATTTTTACCAGCTAAATAGTTCATATTGTCCAAATCATCTTTACAAGCAGGGAACACTACATCAACTGGTGGATTTTCAACCATCAATACTGTTTCATAGAAACATTTTAGACCTTCCTGAATGAACTGACCCATTGAGTGTAAGTCAGTTGTAAAGTTTACAGAAGCAGGTAAAATACCTTTTCCTTCTTTTCCTTCTGATTCACCATATAATTGTTTCCACCATTCAGCAATCATTGCCAGATGTGGTTCGTAAGTAACAAAAAACTCTGCGGTCTTGCCTTGCTTTTCCATCATTCTTCTCAGTACTGCATACTGATAAGCGGTATTTTTACCTAAGTCACTGGTTGAGAAATCTTCTCTTGCTTTTTGACATCCAGCCATTAATTTATCAATATCCAAACCTGCTGCAGCAATAGGCAACAATCCAACAGCTGTAAAGACTGAATATCTGCCACCAATATCATCAGGTATGACAAACATTCTATAACCTTTAACTTTAGCTAAATTATTTAATGTTCCCTTATTTTTATCAGTTGTAGCAATAATTCTCTTCTTGCTTTCTTCAACACCATAAATTTCTTCAACATACTGCTGATAGATTCTAAAAGCTATGGCTGTTTCAGTAGTTGAACCTGATTTAGAAATAACATTTAAATACACGCTCTTGCCTTTGATATGGTCTAATACCTGTTGAATATAGGTTGCTGAAACAGTATTACCAACATAGATGATTTCAACCTTATCATCAGCATATAAACCATTCATCATTTCAATAGCACTTCTTGCCCCTAAATAAGAACCCCCAATGCCACATACTAAGAGCACATCAGCGTTTTCTCTGATTTCTTTAGCTGCTTCCTTGACCTGTCTGAACTCTTCCTTGTCATAATTAACTGGCCAATCAACCCAGCCTAAGTAATCGCTTCCCTTAGCTGTTCTATTAATGATACTCTGATGTATTTCATCAACCTGAGCCTGATAATCATTAATATTTTCTTTTAATAAAGCATGTGAATAATCTAATTTAATCATAACCTCTCCTTCAATGTATCTTCTATCCAGACTGGTAGTTTTTCTTCCAAGGATTTAAAGCCAATCTTTTCAATTTTAGCAATATCCTTTTTAGTTGGAACAGCATATTTTCTATTAGTTTGAATAGCTTTTAATGACAGCTTTAATTGACCATTTCTGTCAATATCTATTATTTTCACTACCAGCTTCTCACCTTTTTTAAAAAAATATGAAACATCATTAATATAGCACTCACTAATTTCTGATATATGAATTAAACCATAGGTTTCTTCATCTACCTTAACAAAAGCCCCATAAGGTTTAATTCCTGTTATTGTTCCCTGTACTACCTGTCCTATTTTATACATTTTTTCCTCTTAACACATTATACCATATCAAATCTGATAATTGTATTTTGTCAAACAAAATAATATAATTGATTAGGGTGATTATATGAATAAGTTTTATGTGCCTGTCGCTGCTACCACAGCCTGCATACTGGCACAACTATTAAAGCCTGTAGGGCATTATCTGATTCATAAAGATTGGAATCCAAGACTTGTTTTTGCCAGTGGTGATATGCCCTCAAGCCATTCATCGCTAGTTTCTGCTTTAACTCTGGCTATTGGATTGACAGATGGTTTTGATACTAATGTCTTCTATATCGCTTTGTGTTTTTTAGTTATTGTTTGCTATGATGCAGCCAATGTCCGATTTTATGCCGGAAAAAATATTTCAGTAACTCAAAAACTTATTGATGATTTAAAAGATTTATTTGGTTCAGATATAGTTTTAAATGACAAAATTTATATGGATAAAATGAAAGGTGTTTTAGGGCACACTTATTTTGAAGTTACTGGTGGTGTTATACTGGGTTTAGTTGTATCATATATATGTTACATTTGGTTTGGAGGTGCAATCTAATGGATACAGTAGAAAAAATTAAAAATGTCATTGAACAAATCAGACCATACATCCAAAATGATGGTGGAGATTTGCAATTTATTGACTACGTTGACGGAATTGTACAGGTTCGTATGACTGGTGCCTGTGCTAATTGTCCAATGAGAAGAATTACCTTTAATAACGGAATTAAAACCAATATCATGGATGCAATTTCTGAAGTTAAAGATGTTGTGCTTGTCTAAAGATAAAGACAGCAGGTATAACAATTAGTTTTATTGATGCTAATAGATGAGAGAGAATCAATTCTCTCTTTTTTAAAAAATTGTTATATAATGCTGAAATATTGACTGGAAAAGAAAAATATTTTATATTTTAACCGTTGAAGAAGTCTTTTATAAAGGAGTTATATGTTTGGATATTTGCTTGCTAACATTGATATTTTGACTAAAGAAGAGAAAAATCAATATCGAAGTTTTTACTGCGGTCTTTGCAACAGGCTAAGGAATAAATATGGTCTTACTGGAGCTTCTACTCTAACATATGATTTAACCTTTGTAGCGATACTTTTGACTGATGTATATAATCCGATTAATGAAATGGTTGAAGAAAGATGTATTGTTCGTCCCATTAAAAAACATCTGGCTGTATTCAATAAGTACACCGAATATGCTGCCAGCATGAATATCTATTTAAGCTATTATAAACATCTTGATGATGTTTATGACGATAACTCAGTAAGAGCTAAAATAAAGGCTGATAAGCTTCAGCAGTTTTTAGAAGAAATTGAAAATGAATACCCAATGCAAACTGCAGTTATTAAAGAGAACTTAAAATATATCGGTGATATTGAAAAGGAAAACATCCTGAACCCTGATTTGGGAAGCAATGCTTTTGGTAATATTATGGCCTGTCTATTGGACAAGGAAAACAATAACGAATACCTTAAAGGCTGTGGCTATCATTTAGGAAAATTTATCTATATAGCAGATGCTGTTATTGATTTTAAACGCGATTTGAAAAAAGAAGCATATAATCCACTGGTCGCTTTAGAGAACTATGATCACCATGAGATGTTACTGTCAATTATGGATGATTGTGATAGTTATTACAGTAAATTACAATTGAGAAAAAATAAGAATATACTGGATAATATTATCTATTCGGGAATCTGGTCTCAATATCAATTACATCAAAAAAGGCAAATGAAGGAAGTGAAAAAATGAAAGATCCTTATCAAGTTTTAGGTGTCAGCAGAAATGCCAGCGAGGAGGAAATTAATAAGGCTTATCGTGCCTTGGCTAAAAAGTATCATCCTGACTTAAACCCTGATAACCCATATGCAGCGGAAAAGATAAAGGAAATTAATGTCGCATACGATACTATAAAAAGTGGCAAAGCCTACCAATATCAGCAGCAGTCTGCCAACTATAATAATCGTACAAGCTATCAGTATGGTCCTTTTACTTTTTATGACTTTTCTGACTTTTTCACTCGTCAGCAAAACACTTCCTACGATGACTATGATGTAGCGGAAAATTTCCTTAGAAATGGTCAATATCAGCAGGCACTAAACGTGCTGAAAGATATCCCAGTCAAAAATGCCAGATGGTATTATCTAAGTGCCATAGCTCAATTCAATATTGGCAACACAATTACAGCCAGAGAACACATTGAAAAAGCCTGCCTGTACGAACCAGACAATATCGTCTATCAACAAACCAGAGAACAGATCAGAACCAGCAGAAGCAGTTATAGAACTTCCTATTCCCGTTATTCACAACCCTATTCAAATAACAGGTTATGTCTATCATACATCTTAATGCAGTTATTCTGTGTATTCTGTGGTGGAGGAAGATTCTGCTATTTCTTACCTTGCTTCTTTTGTTAACAGGAGGAATTTTAAATGGATAATTTTAAATATCATTTACAAAAACTTAGATATAATATTTCCAGCTTTATGCACAGGATACTAGCTGGAAGATATGGCATTGACCATCTTTATAGGTTTTTAACTGTTGTAGTTTATATCTTATTATTTATTCAGATTTTCTTTAAACCAAAGTTTTTATATCTATTTACACTGGCTATCTTAATCTATAGTTTTTATCGTGTTTTTTCTAAAAACCATCAAGCCAGACATAAAGAAAACCAGCTTTATTTGAAATATTCAAAAAAATTCAAAAGTTTGTTTAATTTACAGATAAGAAAGTTCAAGGAAAGAAAAGATTATCGTTTCAGAGTCTGTCCTAACTGCAAACAGACATTAAGGCTTAAAAATGAAAAAGGTAAGCATACAGTCAACTGTCCTAAATGTAAAACAGACTTCGATGTCAAGATTTAGAACATAAAAAGAAAATCTTCCTATTAATAAAGATATTAAAAGAATGCCTAGGCATTCTTTTCCTCACTTATCAATCGACATACCTTGTATATATCGCCACAGCCCATTGTAATAACCAAATCACCTTCATGATAGTTTTCAAACAGATAGTCCTTAATATTTTCAAATCCATCTATGATAATACTGTTTTTCAACTCTTTCTGGAGATCTTCAGAATATATGCCATAGGTATTAACTTCTCTGGAACCCATAATTGGAGTCAATATAATTTCATCGGCTAGTGATAAAGCCTTGATAAATTCCTCTTTCAACATTTTAGTTCTGGAAAAAGTAAATGGCTGAAACACAACAACTACCCTATCATAGCCAAGGTGTTTTGCTGATGTCAGTGTTGCTGCAATCTCGGTTGGATGATGTCCATAGTCATCGTATAGATCAAAGCCAAAATTTCCAATTTTTTCAAATCTTCTTCCTGCACCGGTGAATTGAGCGATGCTGTCAGCTATTTTTTCTACAGGTACACCCATATGATGACAAACGCTGAAAGCAGCTAAAGCATTATAAATATTGTGCTTTCCAGGAATGTGATTAATTACCGATGTTAAAAACTGTCCCTGGTAGTAAACATCAAAATCAAAGCCATTTTCATCATTAATAACATTCTTTGGATAGTAGTCATTACTTTCATTAAAGCCAAAAGTAAATATTTCATTATCTGCATTTTCAACAGCTTTTAAAACCAGTTTATCATCACCATTGATGAAAACTTTTGAAGCCATATTGACAAACTTACTATAAGATAAAACCATATTATCCATTGTTTTAAAATATTCCATATGATCATTATCAATATTTAATACCACCGCAATATCAGGTGATAACTTTAAGAAAGTATCCGCAAACTCACAGGATTCAACCACAAAGATATCTGAATCACCAGTAATCCCATAATGGTTTATTAAAGGAAGTTTCCCGCCAATAACCGCATTAGGCTTAAAATCAGCCTGAATCAATATTTGAGTTATCAAACTTGTTACTGTTGTTTTCCCATGAGTTCCACTTATACCAATAACGTTATTAAACATTCTTGATAGAGCTCCTAAGACTTCACTTCTTTCCATGATGGGAATATTCCTCTTTTTTGCTTCAACAAGTTCGACATTATCTTTAAATATTGCTGCTGAATAAATTACCAGCTGTGCATCTTTAACATTGTCAGCATCATGACCTAGTGATACATCAGCTATCTTTCTGACCATTTTTAAAGGGTCTGACTCGTTATTATCTGAACCAGTTATCTTGTACCCTTTAGAGTGCAGAATCTCCGCTAGAGGGCACATACCGCTTCCGCCGATGCCAATCATATGAACTTTTTTTACATTAAATAAAATTTGATCTTCTTTAAAGTATTTTTTCATCACTACACCCTCTTTCTCTAATATTATAATGTTTTTTTAACATAAATGGTACATTTCATATATAATTTAGATATGAATTACCAACTTGATGAAAAAGTTATGTACATAATCAAAACATTGAATGATCATGGTTTTGAAGCCAATATTGTCGGAGGATGTGTCAGAGACATTCTTTTAGAGCTTCAACCAAGTGATATTGATATCAATACCAATGCTACACCAGCACAAGTTTTAGAAGTATTTAAAAACCATAAGATTTATGAAACTAGTTTAAAACACGGAACTGTTTCACTTATCTTGAATGGGGAAACTTTTGAAATAACTACTTATCGTATTGATGGCAGATATACAGATTACCGTCATCCTGAAACAGTTGAGTTTTCATCGTGCTTAAAAGATGATTTAGCTAGAAGAGATTTTACTGTTAATGCCTTTGCCTATAACAGTAAAGATGGTTTAATAGATTACCATAACGGATATGATGATTTGAAAAATAAGATAATTAGATGTGTAGGCAATCCTTACCATCGCTTTCAGGAAGATGCTCTGAGAATTCTTAGAGCGATAAGATTTGCCAGTACATTAGGTTTTAAAATTGAAGCGGAAACTCAAAAAGCCATATTTGAAAAAAAAGATTTACTATTAAATATTTCAGTTGAAAGAATCTACATTGAATTAATAAAAATTTTAACTGGAAAATATGTCTATTATGTCTTATCACTCTATAAGGAAGTCATAGAAGTATTCATACCAGAATTTAAATATGTTTCCAGGTATAGATATCTTCAAAGCCTGGATAATCTATCCAGAGAAAAAGAAGACAAATCAATTATCCTGGCAATCTTTTTACAACCAGCTGAAAACTATCGAAATATCTTAAAAAGGCTGAAAGTTGATAATAAAACTTACCAGGAAGTATCTTTTCTGATTGAACATTATTATGATTTAATTGAAGTAAATGATATCTCACTACGTTTCAGTTTAAATAAGATGGGAAAAAATATGTTAATGAAGTTACTGAAAATTCAATATTTAAGCGCCCATCTCGATAAACATTATTACAATCTGTGTCTTAAGGCCTTAGATTATATTGAAGAAAACAAATTGCCATATCAATTAAAAGATTTAGCCATTGATGGTAATGACATTCAAAAATTTGGTTATCAAAATCAAGAGATATCTAAACAGTTAAATAAAATTTTATCTCTGGTAATTAAAAACAAATTAAACAATACAAAAGAAGATTTATATGAGTATCTGACTTTACAGTCAAAATCAAACAAATAAACCACATAAACAGTAGAATAGAGTCATTATCTGTTAATTTGGTTAAACATTATTAAAACAGAAACCATTTTTCAGGCTTCTGTTTTTTTTAATCAAATAAACTTATATTCTCATATGATGCGGTATTTTCTAGCGGTTTAGCAGCTTTTTCTATCTCATCAAAAGCAACTTTCGCTTCATTTAAGGCCTTGTTGACTCTTTCAGCATCAAACAAAGAAACATTTTCAATTGGTTTTACTTCATCTTTAGTTTCAGCTGTCTTTTCAAGATAAACTACCGGTTTTTCTTCAACAGTTAATTTTGCGTACAAAGGTTTAGGTGGTTCTACCTCTTCAACTTCCTTGATTAAATCTTCTTCTTTCTTTTCAGTTTGAATATCATCACTTATAAAGTCACTTGTTGTCATATTAGCAATTTTTTCATCTACTTCATCAACAGTATCCTCTATAATTCTATCTCTTCCAAAGATTGGTGAAAATACAGTTCCTATAACACTTCTTTTTGGCTTTTCACTATCATATTCCAAGTTATTGATAGTGATAGCGTAGCTATCCTTGTCACTGCCAAAGATTGGTGAAATAACTCTTTGAGGAACATAAGCTGGTTTAACTTTATCATCTTTAACTTCAACTTTCTTATCGGTAGAATCACTTTTAGAAGTGTCGAAATCAACAAACATTGAAGGCTTTTTAGTTAGTTTTTCTTCCTTTTTAACTTCTGGCTGTTTTAAGGTAACTTCTTTTTCAGGCAATTTTTCTTTTACCACAGGTTTAGCTTCAATAGTTTTTTCTAAATCTTCTTCTTTATCAGTTAATTGCTCTTCAATAATTTCAGTATAGTCAGCAACTACATCTATTCTGGAAGAAATATTTTTGTCAACCTTATTGTCAACAACTTTTTCATTGCCCTGCTCATCAACTACAACTTCTTCAAATAAGAAATTTTGAAATTTATTTATTAAATTTTTAAAAAATCCTGCCATCGTTATTCACCCTCTTCTAAATCATTCTGGTTTGGATTGTCTTGTCCATCCTCTATTGTGCCATCCGGTTCTTCAGCATCCTGCTGTTCTAAGTCTATTATAATGAATGTTTTATCCTCTTTCCAGTCATCAATATAGTCCACAAAATAACCTGTTTCTGGAACAACACTTTCAAATAAAGTAACAATACTTGTTGTATAAGATACTAGCGTATCAGAAGCATAATCTAAAATTAATTTTTTCTTTTCGACACTACAGCTTCGCAATAGTATAAGCATATCATGAACGGTATTTGAACAGCCACCTTTATTAGCCAGGGAAATAAATATGAATTCCGAAGTCTGAATCATAATAAAATATCCATCCTTGGTTTCTGAAACCGATATATTGAATAGCACCGTCTCATCAGCACTATTTAAGTATCTTCCACTTCTGGTAAAGAAAGGATTTTTAACCGTCCTTATATCTCTTAAACTGTCATCTTTATTAGTAGTTATGGAATCATTGACAATAGCTGTAACATCTAATGATAATGATGCTATATTGCCATCAATATTAAATTTGTTAGAAATCTCATCACCATCTACTTTACCAATGCTTTTAGGCAGATAGTATGAGTAGTATGTTTTGGTGCAGTTGTTGTAAGTGTAATCTTCAATCTCTTCACTAATAGCAATATTAACAGCTTTATTCAATTCATTATAAAGAGAGTCTGCGTCCGTAACACATCCTGATAAAATTATAAGAATTAAAAATGCTGTAAAAATCTTTTTAATCATGCTTTTCTCCATTACTCACTTTAAAAATTGCTCGATATATCGGCTGTCCTAACTGCATAAAATTATTCTCATATTCAGTTATGACATCTTCATCGTGAGTTTCTCTTCTAAAATCTACACTTACATCTTTTAATGACCATTTATTTTCACTAAAAGTAACTAACGAATATTCAAAAAGTTTAGCATTATCAGTTTTCATAATAATGCATCCATCTTTTTTCAAGACTTTTTTATATCTGTCTATAAAGGTACCATAGGTTAATCTTCTTTTGGTATGGGCTTTTTTTGGCCATGGGTCGGAAAAGTTTAAATGAATTCTATCTACTTCTTTTTCTTCAAACCATAAATCTATCTTATCTGCATCACCGATGATGAATTTCATATTCTCTCTTGTACAGTCGATACTCTTTTTTAAAGCCATAGCAGCAGCATCAATATTTTTTTCTACCGCAATCCATAATTCATCGGGATTTTTTTCGCCCATTCCAATCCAGTAGTCACCCTTGCCAGCTCCTATTTCAATCACGATAGTATCATAGCCAAATGTTTTCCATTTTCCTTTTAAAGTTTCTGGATTACTAATAACACAATCTGTTCTTTGTTGAATCAGATCTTTAGCCCATGGTTTTTTTCTCATTCTCATAAAATATCACCTAGACTATTGTACCACATTTTTAATTTCACAAATACTGCGGCTATTTTCCTAATTTTAAAAACGAATATTATTTAATAATATTACATCTATATTTTAAGAGAAAAAACATCATTATTCAACAAATTAATTAAAGGACTGAATTTTCAGTCCTTTAAGCAATTATTCTTCAGTTTTTTTAGTTGTTTTTCTATTTCTGTTTGTATTTCTTTTGCCAGTAAATATTTTGCTTTTTGAATAATCTCTGATTGGTTCTTTAAAGTCTTCTGGTTTATCTAATAATTCTTTAACCGAAGCACTGACCTTACCACTTTCATCAACCGCTTTAACAACAACTTTAACTTTATCACCCATTTTGTACAGACTTGATGGTTTGTCTACTCTTTCCCATCTTAGATCTGACACATGAACTAAAGCATCAGTTCCAGGGAATAATTCCACAAAGATACCATATGATTCAATTCTGTTGATAACTGCTGCTTCAAAAATTTCTCCTACCTGAGCAACTCTTGTAATTTCTTCAATCATTCTAACCGCAATATCGATACTTTTTTGATCAGCATGATAGATTAATACTCTACCTTCATCTGAAATGTCAATCTTGGTACCATTGCTGGCTTCAATAATCTGATTGATATTCTTTCCACCAGTACCAATTACATCTCTAATCTTATCTACTGGAATATCTAATCTGGCAATCTTTAAGGCATATTGAGAAACATGCTCTCTTGGTTTGGCAATTGTCTTATCCATTACATCTAAAATCTGTAATCTAGCTTCTTTTGCCTGATCCATAGCCTGTGCCAATACTTCTCTACTTAAACCTTGAACTTTAATATCCATCTGTAAAGCTGTAATGCCATCTTTGGTACCAGCAACCTTAAAGTCCATATCGCCAAAATGGTCTTCCATTCCTTGAATATCGGTTAAGATTGAATAATTTTTACCATCTTCAACCAGTCCCATAGCAATACCAGCAACTGGAGCTTTGATTGGAACTCCTGCAGCCATCAATGATAAGGAACCAGCACATATAGATGCCTGTGAAGAAGAACCATTTGATTCTAATACTTCTGCCACAACTCTTATAGCGTAAGGGAACTCTTCTTCTGATGGAATAACATGTTTTAGAGCTCTTTCTCCCAGAGCACCATGACCGATTTCTCTTCTTCCTGGTGAACCCATTCTTCCAACTTCACCTACTGAATAAGGTGGGAAATTATAATGATGCATGAAGCGTTTTTCTTCAACTTCTGTCAGATCATCAATAATCTGATTGTCGCCCAATGCCCCTAAAGTAGTAGCTGATAATACCTGAGTCTGTCCTCTGGTAAATAAACCTGAACCATGCACTCTTGGTAAAATATCAATTTGAGCATCTAGAGGTCTGATTTCATTTAAACCTCTACCATCAGGTCTGATTTTTTCTTCAATAATCAGTCTTCTGACTTCATCAGAGACGATATTGTCACAGACTTCACTTACCATCTTCAAAGTTTTGTTTTTTGCTGCTTCAGATTCATATTCCTTTTGATCAAAATATTCAACTGTTTCATTGGTTAAATCATCAATAGCCTGATAGCACTCTAATTTATCCTTGATTGAAACTGCAGCTTTTAATCTTTCAGCAACATAATCATATACTTCCTGTTTCAAGTCAGCAGGTACTTCATATAATTCAACAGCTACTTTTTCTTTGCCAACCTTAGCAACAATTTCTTCCTGGAATTGACATAATTTCGCAATATGCATTTGTCCAAACTCCAGAGCATCTACCATTAATTGTTCACTTACTTCTTTAGCACCTGCTTCAACCATCATAATAGCATCCTTTTTGCCAGCCATAGTTAATGACAATGTGCTCTTTTCAGAATCTTCAACAGTTGGATTAATCACAAATTCTCCATCAATGTATCCAACAATAACACCGGCAATTGGTCCTTCAAATGGAATATCAGAAATTGATAAAGCCAGTGAAGCTCCAAACATAGCTGCCATTTCTGGCGAATAATCATAATCACAGCTCATAGCAGTATTGACTACCTGAACTTCATTTCTAAAACCTTCTGCGAATAATGGTCTAATTGGTCTATCAATTAAACGCGCTGTCAATGTAGCGTGTTCGCTAGGTCTACCTTCTCTTCTTAAAAATCCTCCAGGAATCTTTCCAACAGAATACAATTTTTCTTCAAAACTTACCGTTAATGGGAAGAAATCTGTATCCTTTGCGACATTAGATGCGCATGCTGTAGATAATATAACTGTATCTCCATATCTAACTAATACAGCACCACGTGCCTGTTTGGCTAATTCCCCTGTTTCAACAGTCAACTCTCTACCGTTGAAATCCATACTAAATACTTGTTTAGCCATTTCTTTTTTTACCTCTCTTTAATTCAACTTATTCATTTTAACACATAATCAATATTTTTTTAATAGCTAATAGTTTATAATAATGCATAAGAAGGTGAAAAGATGAAAAAAAGCAAGATTCTATCTCTCTATATGATTGTTATGATAATAATATTTATCATTACTTTCTCCATCTCTATACCTGTCTTATTTAGGCCCTTCTATTATCTTCATATAAATATGTTGGATTTAGTCAATAAAACCGGATATGACTACCAGACAATTAAAACAGCCTATGATGAAATGATGAATTTCTGTCTTGGACTGACTCCTTATTTTTCTACTGGAGAATTGAAATATTCAGTTGATGGTATAAATCATTTTATTGATGTCAGAAACCTGATTTTTTTAGACTTATTTCTTTTATTGTTTTCAGGTCTGAATATTTTTATAGCCCCTAAAATACTGAAAAAGAAAAATGTAATACCTTACAAATTCAATAATTATAACAACAGCTATTATGCAGCGAAAATTTTACTGGCAATTTTTATCAGTATCATTTTATTCAGCCTGTCTAATTTCAGAAGGACATTTGTTATATTTCATCAGATATTTTTTCCAGGTAAAACCAACTGGCTTTTCGATCATAGATATGATGAAATAATTTTGATACTGCCAGAAGTATATTTTAAAAACTGTGCTATTTTAATAGTTTCTGTTTTGCTTATCATCTGTTTATATTTAATAATTAAGGATACAAAAGATTATCATTACAGATAACACTTGCCAGCAATTTAATACTTTTTAAAAAATCAGATTTATAGAAACAATTTAAATTTTATGTAAATAATTATCTTTCCATTTTCTTTTTTGTTAAGTTCATTTATAATTAAGACAGGTGTTAGAAAATATAAAATAATTTTAAAAAAAGTTTATGATTCAATATCATATATTTATTTATCATATAAAATATAAAACTTACTTAAAAATGTTTGAAAAAACATTTAATATAAAAAATAATCCAATGTTATACATTGGATTAAATATCTAGCTTAATAAGCGGATTAAAAAGAAGGGAGGATAGTATGAAAACAAAAATTCAAGCTGTTTGTGGTTTTGGAGTTGGATCTTCAATGATGCTGAAAATGAATATTGAAAAGATCGCGAAAGACAATGGTTATGATGTAGATGTTTTTTGTGGCGACATAACAACTGCTGCTTCTAATCAGTGCGATGTAATTTTCACTTCAAAGGAATTGGGAGCTAGACTTACAGATCGTGCCAAAGTTCCAGTGATTATCTTAAACAATTTCATGAACAAACAAGAAGTCGAAGAAAAAGTTTTAGCTTATTTAAAAGAATTGTAAAATAGAAAGGAAATAATTTATGGCAATTTTTGATTTTATTATTAACGAAATATTTGGCCAAGGTGCTATTTTCTTAGCACTTGTGGCGGCTATTGGGTTAATCATTCAAAAGAAAGACTGGGCTGAAGTAATTCGTGGTACAGCGATGACAGCTATTGGTTTCTTCGTATTAAATGCTGGTACAGGAATTATCGCTGGGGAATCTATCAGTGGTATCGCTGCTGCATTTAATGTGTTGATGCCTGAAGCTGCAGCGCCACCTGCTACAGTCGATATTGGGGGACAATACGGTACACAGATTGGTATCGTTATGTTAGTTGCTTTTGCAGTTAACTTATTATTTGCAAGATTTACAAAGTGGAAATCAGTTTTCCTGACAGCTCATATGTTATATTGGTTCCCATTTGTATTTATTGCTGCTGGTGTTGATGCTGGTTTAACAGGAGGCAAATTAATTGCTCTGGCTGCATTATTTACAGCTGTATATATGATTGTTTCTCCTAACCTGATGAAACCTCTGGTTAAAGAAGTTACTGGTGATGATTCATTTACTATTGGACATCCTACTACTGCCTTATCATTGATTGCAGGCTATTTAGGAAAATTGGTAGGAGATAAATCTAAATCTACTGAAGAGCTGAATATTCCTCCTAGCTTAGGATTTTTAAGAGAAGTATCAATTACTGGTACTATTGTTATGGCTTTAACTTATATTGTTATGGCAATTATCTTAAAGGCTAACGGTTTTAACCCTGGAGAAGTTTGGGGTTATGCTGGTGGATCAACTGGTATTTTCACTTATATATTCACTCGTGCAATCAAATTTGGTGTTGGTGTAACAATCATGATGCAAGGTGTTCGTATGTTAATTGCGGAAATTGTTCCTGCATTTAAAGGTATCGCAGAAAAAGTTGTTCCTGGAGCTATTCCAGCACTTGACTGTCCAATTATCTTTGGCTATGCACCTAATGCGTTAATTATCGGTTTCATTACCGCAATGATTACCTCAACAATTACTATCCTGTTAACTGCAGGAATGTTCCCAACTGTTGTAATTCCGTTAACATTTACCTGTTTCTTTGAAATCGGTACTGCAGCTATTATCGCTAATGCTACTGGTGGAGTCAGAGGCTGTGTCATCGGTTCAGCTGTTGCTGGAATCGTAATGGTATTCCTTGTTGGTTTTGGTGCTTACTTCTTTAACAACACAATCCAACCTTGGATGTTAGTATATGGCGGCCAAGACTTCTCATTATGGGGTATTGTAATGGGATTAATCGCAAGATTGATTTCTTAATTAAAAATCAACTACATCAATACTTGCTTTGCGTATGATAAATAACCTGTATTTGATTATAGTAAAACTAGAGTGAATACTACCCTTCCAAAACAAATATTAAGGTTATAAAATCTGTAAAAGCAAATTATTGATCAAAAGAAAGGACTGAATATATAAATTATATTAGTCCTTTTTTGTTTTAGATTTCTAAATTAGATACCAATAATTTTCTTTGTTGTTTTTTTACAGGTCGACATATAATGGCTTTATCTGTTAATTTATATTCATTGATTAGAGGTTGCTGGTATACATTTAACCCACCATTCTCGTTTTCAACCACAAATGAAACACTTCCAGTAGTAAAATACGGTTTGTCAGCAAAACTGCTTACATAAAAGTGATGGGTATGTCCAGTGAAGATTGCTGTTGCCTTGCTGTTTTTGATTATATCTTCAACCTTTGTAGAATTTTCGGCATTATTCAGCACAAACTGCTGTCTTATCAGATGATGATGGGTAAGAAGGATAATCTTTTTATCTGTTTCTTTTTCCAATTCCTTTCGAAGAACATTTATCGTTTCTTCAGTTATTATTCCATCATCATTTGCAGCATCAGCACTGTTGAAAGAAATCACCTTTACCTTATCTACTTCTTTTACATAAAACAAAGGATTGAATCCAACTTCAAAATTTTCAATGTTATCATGATTGCCTGGCGTACCAATGACTGGACACATAAACAAATCTTCTAAAAAGTTTTTAACTTCTCTATATTCTTGGACTGTCCCAAATTCACATATATCGCCTGTAACAAGTATGAAGTCATACTTTTTATTTTGTCTGATTAGTGATTTTATCTGTTCTAAAGGATTAGTCATTTTAATGAAAACTTCATTAAATGGACCGCATTTATTCTGATAATCATTTGAGTAATGCAAATCTGAAATATGTAGAAATTTCATCTTAATTACCCAACTTCATTGATTCTTTAATTTTCTTTTCTTTTAAATACTTATATCTGATAGATTCAAAGATGGTAGCCAAGATAGTTGCTACATATGGGATTGATGCTGTAATCTGTCCTTTCAACTGTGTCTGCTGTAAGAAACTTCCGACTGCCTGTGATACCCCAAAGAAAAGTGAGGCTAAAAATACTCCAACAGGATGTGATTTGCCTAAGTTATTAGCTGTCATAGCTATATACCCTTTACCACTGGCAATGTTCTGAATAAACAGAGTAACTGAACCCATTGAAAGTAAAACTCCAGCTAATCCGCATAAAATACCTGACATGGTCATAGTAACAAACTGATACTTCTCTACTGGCGTGCCTAAAGACTTGGCTGCTTCCTGATTGATACCAATTGCTCTTATTCTATAGCCTAACACTGTTTTATATAAGAAAATATAAACAACAATTACTAAAACCCAAGAAAGATAATCAATAAAGGTCAATCCAAAAAACATTTGTGCCAAATCAGGAAAAGCATCAGCAAAAAATGGCGTAATCTTTTTTAATCCAACTAAATCCGGATGTTGGAATAATCCCTTCGTCTTGAAAAAGATATACATAAAGAATGTCGTTACAGCACTGCTGGCTGTATTTATGGACATACCTACAACAACCGGCGAAGCCTTCAGTTTAATAATAAAGAAAGCTAAGATAGCAGAAACCGCCATTGAAGAAGCTATTGCTGCTAAAACCGAAAGCAAGATACTTCCACCTGAAAAGTAATTGACAACAATGGCAAAGAAAGCGCTAATCATCATACATCCTTCCATAGCGATATTAAATACACCAGCTTTTGAACATAAGGCTGCTGCCAACGAACAAAGCAAAATCGGAGATACCATTCTTAATGTGGAAGAAATTATGGCACTGATATACTCTAAATTAAATATCATTTGTTGTCACCTTCTTTCTTTGAAAACTTAGGCAGCTTGATTACAAACTTGGCTGTAACCAGCATTGTAATTATGCCTTGAATAATTAAAGTGATTTCTGATGGTATCGACATCAACAGTTCAATACTTGAACCACCAACAGTTATACCAGCCAAGAAAATTGAGCTGATTAAAACACCTATCGCACTGTAATTGCTCATCAGTGAAGCAGTAATGCCACTCCAAGAATAGCCAGGTGAAGTAATCATCTTGTCAACATATCTGAATTTACTTCCTAATACTTCCAATGCTCCACCAAGACCTGCCAAAGCACCAGATAAGAGTAAAACCTTATACATCGTCTTTCTAGATTCAATTCCACCATATTCAGCAAAATTAGGATTTAAGCCACTCATTCTGGCTTTATATCCAAAACTTGTTTTATTGATTATGAAAGATACAACTGCTACGCACAATAAAGCGACTATGAATCCATAGTGAGTTGTATATCTGCTGAAAATTCTAGGTATAGTTCCATTTTCAATCAGCTGTGTCTGAATAGCTAATTTATCTAAAGCATATGGATCTAAAAAGACATAGTTTGTCAGATATGAAGCAAAATAATCAGCAATATAGTTAAACATTAATGTGACAATTAATAGATATGCATCAAATTTAGCTGAAATATAAGCTGATATTAATGAATACAGTGCTCCAGCTGCCATACTTGCCAATAATGTTACTATGATAACTAAAATTGCCGGATCTTTAACCAAAGGAGCAACAATAGCAGCAGTAATAGCCCCCATAATCATTTGACCCTGTGCCCCCATTGAAGAATAACCACTGCCCCAAGCCAATGCTGCTGATAAACCAGCAAAAATAATTGGCGTAGCTCTGGTAAAGGTTGAGGCTATGGCATATGGTGACAAGAAACCACCTTTTATCAGACCAATAATGCCCTCAATTGGATTAAAACCAGTTGCTGCCATGATAATAGCACCAAAAGTTAATCCAATAACAACAGCGATTAACGAATAAGAAATATCACTGAAACGGTGGAAGAAATTTTTAATTGACAACTTTGTTTTCATCTACTTTTCCTCCTAACATCAGTATCCCTAATTTATGGTCATCAATATCTTCATTTTTAAATTCATAATTGATAGAACCATTATAAATAACATAAATTCTGTCACACAGTTTCATTATTTCGCTTAACTCAGATGTGACTAACAGGATGCCACCAAACTTATCACGTTTTGCGACCAGTCTTTCATGAACAAACTCCATGGCACCAATATCAATACCTCTGGTAGGTTCACAAGCTATTGTAAACGGACAATCTCTTTCTACTTCTCTGGCAGCTATTACTTTTTGAGCATTCCCACCAGATAATTCTTTGATTTTCTGTTTGTTGTTATCTACCTTAATGGCATAGCTTTCAATCAATTCATCAGCATAACGGTCGATTTCTTTTTGCTTCAGAATACCATTTTTGCTGAATCTGGCAGTATCTTCTTCACCCATTAAAACATTATCTGAAATTGAAGCTTCTCGAGCACTGCCCCATAAATATCTATCTTCTGGAATATGTGAAAGACCTGCTTTTCTAATAGATGCTACATCAAAATTAGAAACATCATGGTCATTTACAATTATCTTGCCCTGATAATTTCTTTCCAATCCACTGATACAGCGTATCAGTTCTGTCTGACCATTACCACTGACTCCAGCAATTCCCACAATATCTCCAGCATTTACATAAAGATTTACATCATCTAAAATCTTCTTGCCAAGCTCTGAACCTAAAGTCAGGTTTTCAACTTTTAATAAGGTCTTATCAGTGTTATGTTCAACAATTTCTAAGTTTGCTACCTGTCGACCAATCATCATATAAGACAAATGTTCAATTGATGTATCTTCCTTGTTAACAATATCAATTAATTTTCCTGCTCTTAAAACTACTACCCTATCCGCTACATACATTACTTCATTCAGCTTATGGGTAATAATTATCAAACTTTTACCTGCCGCAGCCAGATTTTTCATTGTATCCAGCAAGTCATCAACTTCATTTGGTGTTAAAACTGCACTTGGTTCATCAAAAATGATAATATCTGCATTTTGATAAAGTGTTTTAAGAATTTCAATTCTCTGTTGAGTTCCTACAGGACAGTTATCAACAATAGCTGTCGGATCAACATATAGACCATATTTTTCAGATAGCTCAGCTACCTTTTCTTCATTTTTCTTTTTATCAAAAAAACTATATTTAGATATTTCATTATTATAGACAATATTTTCTGTTACAGTCATAGGTCCAAAAAGCATAAAGTGTTGTTGAACCATTCCTATCTGTAAATCCATTGCTACTGAAGGCGAGGTAATTTTGACCGGTTTGCCATGTAAAAAGATTTCACCACTATCAGCTTTTTCTAAGCCATATAAAATCTTCATCAAAGTTGATTTACCGGCCCCATTTTCTCCAACAATAGCTAATATTTCACCTTTTCTCAGGTCAATGCTAACATCGTCATTGGCAACTACTCTACCGTAGGTTTTGACGATATTTTTCATTTCTAATATTTTTTCCATATAATACCTTGTATGATAAATACGTACCTTGTCATACGTAAATAACATTCCTTTCTAACC
>CAYUXW010000022.1:0-28807 GCA_964449115.1 uncultured Erysipelotrichaceae bacterium
ATTCTTCCGCTAATGTTTAATCTATTTCAGGACAATTTCGAAAAATATTGACACATTTTAGAGTAAAGTTAAGAAATAAAATAGTAAATTTCATTTTCTTATTTGAAACCTACTATTTTATTTTCATATATATCTTTAATACTATTTAACTCTTTTCTTCATATTCTAGAATTATTTCTTTGACTTTAGAAATAGTTTCTGACATTTTTTCTTTATCAAATGGATTATTTAAATTAGCACTCTTCAACAAATCAAAGTATCCCAAGCTGCCACCTTTTTGACATAAAGCTACATAGTCATTCCAAGCCTGCTGTCTGTTTTCTAAACTTCTGATATATAATTCAAAAGAACTCATTTGAGCCAAAGCATAATCTACATAATAGAACGGATATAAAAAGATATGTTGTTTCTGCATCCAGAATCCGCCTTCTTCCAAAAACTTATTGCCATCATAGCTACGCCAAGGAAGATAGATTTTCTCAATTTCATGCCATACTTTTCTTCTTTCCTTAGCATTCATCTTTGGATTTTCAAAAACTCGATGTTGGAACTCATCAACCGATACCATATATGGAATAACTGTCAAAGATTTTACTAAGTGAGAATAAATGTATTTATTGACATTTTCCCCAAAGAATAAATCCATCCAATCATAAGTGAAATGCTCCATTGCCATCGAATGTATTTCATTAATCTCACTTGATGACATCATATTTAACATCGTTTCTTGATATCTGCTTGATAGATAAATCTGGAAAGCATGTCCTGCTTCATGAGTTAAAACATCCACATCAGCGCTGGTGCCATTGAAATTAGAGAAAATAAATGGAGCCTTTTGAGCTGGAAGGAAGGTACAATATCCACCCAGATGTTTGCCTGGTCTGGTTTCCAAATCAAACAGTTCATAATCATTCATAAAATTGAAAAATTCACTGGTTTCACTGCTCATTTCATCATACATCTTTTGAGCCTTAGCGACCAACTCATCTTTATTACCGATCGGAATAGCATTTCCTTCTGGAAAAACCAATCCTTCATCATAGAAGTGAAGAGTTTCAACTCCTAAACGTTGTCTTTGTTTTTCGTATAATTCAGTACATAAAGGAACGATAAAGTCTCTAACGTTATTTCTAAATTTTTCTATATCTTTGGCAGTATAGTCATATCGGCCTCTTGCCAGATATGAATAATCGATATAGTCTTTAAAACCTAACTTTTTAGCCATCTTGACTCTTAGTTTAACCAGTTTATCGTAACTGTCATCCAATTTATCAGAAACCGATTCATAAAGATCAGCCCAAGCTATAAAGGCTTCTTTTCTTTCCTGACGATCTGTTGATTCCATATGTTTCAGTAAGCCATAGAAATTTTTCTTTTCACCTCTAAACTCAGTTTCACACAAAGCTACATCCTTTGTATACTGTTGGGTTAATTTTGTTTCTTTAATAGAATCTAAAATTGTTAAAGGACTAATAAGCTTTAAAGATTTTTCAATTTTTTCAGTTAAAAACCTGCCATATTCCTCATCAAACTGTTTTCTAAAAGGGCTTTTTAATAAGGTTTTAGATAAAGACAGACTAGATAACTGAATGATGGCACTTTTTTCATTGATATATTTCATTTCTTCTTCATAGAAAGAATCAGTTTTATCCATTGTGTTTCTGATTGAAGCAATAGAAACAGTAGAAGCTAATTTTGAAGTTTCATTTTCAAACTCAACATATAGTTCTTTAAACTCTGAATAAGTTTTAATCTTTTTAAATCTTTTCAAATAATCTTTAAGTTGTTTTTTTATTTCCTTAAAATCAGGTCTAACATACTTTAAATCTCTAAATTTCTTCATTGATATCACCTTTCCCTTTTTAAGACGCAATGTACATTATACACCTTTACCAACAAAAAACAAACCTGGATTTTGTCCAGGTTTACTTTTGAGGTTTTTTTAGAAATTATTCTTAATATATTTTATAGCGCTGTTAGCTGCGATCGCTCCATCACTGGTAGCTGTTACTACCTGTCTTAAATCTTTATTAATGACATCTCCTGCTCCAAAGATTCCTTCAATCGCTGTTGACATATCTGCTTTAGCGATGATATATCCTCTTTCATTCAAGATAGCTTTATCTAAAAATGAAGTAGCAGGATCAGCACCAATATAAGGGAAAATACCCGAACACATCAGTGGTGTAATTTCACCTGTATCAACATGTTTAATATTTAAACCGATAATATTATTATCTTCAATAATTAAACTATCAGGAAGATGTTTATAGATAACATTTATTTTTTCATTGTTTAGCACTTCTTCAACTATTTTAGGTTCAGCCCTGAATTCATCTCTTCTGATAACGATATTAACCTTTTCAACTAATGAAGTGATAAATAAGGCTTCTTCTAAAGCGCTGTTTCCTCCACCGATAATAGTGACTACCTTATTTCTATAGAAAGCACCATCACATACCGCGCAGTAAGAAATACCTCTGCCAGTAAATCTTTCCGCCATTTCTACATCCAATGGTCTTTCTTTAGTGCCAGTAGCGACAATAACTGCTTTAGCAGTAAACTCTTTGCCATTATCTAAAGTAACTTTTTTAAGTTTGCTCTCATTTTCAACTTTTGTAACTGCTCCAAAATCCATTTTAGCACCAAAAGCTAAACCATGATTCATAAAAGACATGGCCAGATCTACTCCTGAGCTGCTTTCAACTCCGGTATAGTTTTCAATTTTATAGGTTTTAACCAGTTTCCCGCCTGGACTTTCCATTTCCAGAACTAAAACTTTCATATTTGCACGTGAAGCATAAATTGCTGCTGTTAAGCCGGCAGGCCCTGCTCCGATAATAATTACATCATATTGAGTGTCCATGATTGCTCCTCCTTTAATATATCTATTATTTCGATCATATCATCAATCAATGCATTTGGTTTTGCATCAATCAGGTTTTGAAGCATTAATTTATTAGAGGTAAATCCTATCGAATATACTCCAGCATTTTTAGCACATTCAATATCTGTTACACTATCACCAACATAAATAGCATTAGTGAAATAGCCATTCAGTGCCTTTATCGCTTTAATTACGGTTTCTTTATCAGGCTTTGGTTTTGTGACCTGATCAAGTCCTATTACTACTTCAAAATAATCCTTTAATCCTGTGACCTCTAATCCTAAAAGACATGTATCAGTCATCTTGCTAGAGGCTATAGCTATATTATAGTCGTTCTCTTTAAGATAGTTCAGTAACTTTATCACATTAGGCATTGGGGTTACCAAATCCCTATGAACTTCTTTATTATGCTTTTTATATGTCTCAATCATTTCTTCAATTCTATTTTCATCAGCATCAGGACAATACTTTTCAAAAGTCTGTTTCAAGGTAGGTCCTAAAAATGAGGCATAATCTTCATCGGTCAGTTTTAATTCTGGATTATAGATTTCAAAAGTATGCTTGAAGGAAGCAAAAATTGCTGGAGCAGTATCTAAAATTGTCCCATCCAGATCAAAAATAATAACTGGCTTTTTACTGTAGATTTTCTTTCTAAATAATCCTAAAAGACCAGCTACACCAATAATCATAAATACTACAGAAACAAGCATTGCTGTTTTAAGATTTCCAATCATCAATGAGTCTGATCTCTGGGTTTCAATCCAGAATCTGATTACACCATACCAGCCTAGATAAGCAAACATTCCATCACCACGATGAGTCTTTGAATATTTTCGATATAAGTGAATAAGAATAAATCCAATCAGACATAGCATTGACTCATAAAAGAACATCGGTTGACGATAATAACCATCAATATACATCCCGCTTTTTAGAAAAGACAAAATGCCATTAAAATAGCTTTCATCGACAATGTTTCCATAGGCTTCCTGATTAAAGAAGTTTCCCCATCTACCTATTGCCTGGGCAATAAGAACTTTAGGCATCACTATATCAACTAAATGCAGAAATTGAACTCCCTTACGTTTTGTATAAAACAGGATAAAAAGTAATGCTCCAAATAAACCACCTTGAATCGCCAGACCTCCATCCCAGATTCTAATAATTGAAACCGGATCAGAAAGATAGCCACTCAAATCATAAAAGCCACAATACCAGAGTCTAGCTCCGATGATGCCAAAAAACATGACCCCAATAAATACATCATCTAAAAAATCGCTTGAATAGCCCGCTTTTGTAGCTTCTTTAACTGAAAGATAATAGGCTAAAAGAGCTCCAGTTAAAATACAGACAGCGTACCATCTGATTTCTAAAGCACCTATTCTAAATATTATTGACATTGTAGGAAAAAATTCCATAATCAGTCCTCCTTATTTTTGTTGATCAGCTCAACAACTCTTTCATCCAGTATTTTAGAAAAATCATAACCTTTAGATTTTAAGATAAAGTCATTGACTGCTGCTTCAATGATTACGGCAATCGAACGTCCTTCTGATACTGGAATGGTTATTTTAGGAATATTTACCCCAAAAACGGTAAATACTTCATCTTTCAAGTTCAAACGGTCATACTCTTTATCTTTATCCCATTTATCCAAATGAATGACAAAATCTATTCTTGATTTCTCGGTTGTGGAAGCTGCTCCAAACATCATAGCGATATTAATAACACCAACTCCTCTTAACTCTAAAAGGTTCTTTAAAATAAATGGAGCTTCGCCGGTAATATGGTTATGAATTCTATAAACATCGACACGATCATCAGCTACCAGAACATGGCCCTTTTTAACTAATTCCAGAGCAATTTCACTTTTACCGATGCCACTTTGTCCAGTGATTAATACTCCTCGACCATAAACCTGTAAAAGTACTCCATGTACTGAATCTATCTGAGTAAAGAACTCTTCCAAGAAGGCAACAATTTCCATTATCAGCGAGGAAGTTGGCGCAAAAGAAGTGAATATCGGGAAATTTTTACTCGCTGCAATTTCCATCAATATTTCAGGGCAAGGCAAGTCCCTGGAAATCAGGATCATCGGTGTTTCTTCACTGGTCAAATGCTCAAAAACAAACCTTTGACTTTCTTCATTCATATGCTCAATATATGACATTTCGGTTTCTCCAAGCATAATGATTCTGCAATGCTCACGCTCTGGAAAGAAACCAGCCAGCTCCAGACCTGGTCTGTTGACATTTGCCCCATAAATTCTTCTATCAAGCGAAGAATCATCGCCATTAATCTGTCGATATCCGAAAAAATTCCACAAATCTCTAACTGTTACTTTTCTCATCTTTTATCCTCCAAAATTCTTTTTAAATACTGCCCGGTATAACTTTCCTCTACTTTAGAAACTTCTTTGACTGTTCCAGTAGCCACCACATTTCCTCCGTGGTCTCCCCCATCAGGACCCAAATCAATGATATAATCAGCATTCTTTATTACATCTAAATTATGCTCAATTACTAAAACTGTATCTCCATTATCAACGATTCTTTGAAGAACCTTCAACAATTTATCCACATCATAACTATGCAATCCTGTCGTTGGCTCATCTAAGATAAACAGTGTTTTACCAGTTGCCCTTTTTTGCAGTTCACTAGCCAGCTTGACCCTTTGAGCTTCACCACCAGAAATAGTCGTAGCGGACTGGCCAAGTTTGATATATCCTAAACCAACATCATATAAAGCCTGCAATTTGTTCTTTATTTTATAGATAGCTGCAAAAAATTCTAAAGCTTCTTCAACCGTCATCTCTAAAACATCATAAATATTTTTGCCCTTGTAGTAGACCTGTAAGGTTTCTTCGTTATATCTTTTGCCATCACAGACATCACAGACGACATACACATCTGGCAAAAAGTTCATACTGATTCTTCTTACACCATCACCCCAGCAGGAATCACATCTTCCTCCAGGAACATTGAATGAAAATCTTGATTTAGTATATCCTCTAAGTTTTGCCTCTGGAGTAAGAGCGAAAAGATCTCTGATATCATCAAAGACACTGGTATAGGTCACTGGATTGCTTCTTGGTGTTCTACCAATAGGATTCTGGTCTATCTCAATAATCTTGTCAATATTTTCTAGACCAAGTACTTTTCCGACTTTTCCTGGCTTAACTCTGGCATTGCCTAAATAATGTCTGACACTTTTGCCGATTATTTCATTAACCAGAGTACTTTTTCCTGAACCTGAAACCCCCGTTACACAGACAAAGGTGCCTAAAGGAATCTTTACATCAATTTCTTTCAAATTATTTTCCGCTGCCTTTTTAATCGTCAAAAAAGAGCCATTTCCTTCTCTGACTTTGTCAGGAATTGCAATTTTTCTTTTCTTGGCCAAATATTGACCAGTAATACTTTCCTTGCAGTTTACTATATCGACTGCTGGACCATTATAGACAATTTCACCACCATGAACACCGGCCAAAGGTCCAACATCAACAATCCAGTCGCATTCTCTCATGGTTTCTTCATCATGCTCAACCACAATTAAAGTGTTCCCTAAATCACGCATGTTTTTAAGTGTTTGAATCAGTTTGGCATTATCCTTTTGATGTAAACCGATTGATGGTTCATCTAAAACATATAACACACCTGTCAGTCTGGAACCAATCTGGGTAGCCAGACGAATTCTTTGAGCTTCACCACCTGACAGGGTACCTGCCATTCTATCCAGAGTTAGATACTCTAAACCGACATCCTTTAAAAAACTAAGTCGATTACAAATCTCTTTTAAAACACTTTCAGCAATCACATTTTCATTTTCTGTCAATTTTAAATTTTTAATAAACTCAAGCAGCTGCTTAATGCTCATCTCTGTCCACTGAATAATGTTTCTATTTCCGACTCTTACTGACAAAGCTATTTGATTTAATCTTTTACCAAGACAGGTTGAACACTGCAGTTCCGCCATATAAGAACCATAGATATCTTTAGCCCAGGCACTTGAGGTTTCTACATATCTTCTTTCAATTAGACTGATTACACCTTCAATATAATCAGTAGATGCCTTAGTCACTCCGCCTCTTGAAGTGATAGAATAGCTGATAGGTTCTTTGGAACCATATAAAATAATATCCATTTCTTTTTTAGTAAAATCTTTCAGTGGTTTATCTTGGTCAATCTGATAATGATCCAATAAGACCTTGAAGTTTTTCCACTCTAAATTTTCAGTGTTAACAATTTTACGATAATACCTGATTCCTCCCTGATTGATACTTAATTCCTTATCTGGAATCAAAATATCAATATCAACTTTCTGTTTGAAACCCAAACCATTACAATCAGGACAGGCGCCTAATGGTGAGTTAAACGAAAAAAGTCTTGGTTCCAGTTTAGGAACACTGAATCCACAATACTTACAGGCATAGTGATTAGAAAACAGGAATTCTTTATCAGCACTTTTAACCAGGACCAAACCATCAGAAATAGTTAAAGCTGTTTCAATTGAATCAAAGATTCTTGATCTGTTTTCTTCTCTTTTAACCATCCTATCGATTACAACATTGATGTCATGTTTAAAGTTTTTATCCAAAACGATTTCATCTTCCAGCATTTTAATTTCACCATCAACTTCTGCCCTGATGAAACCATCCTTTAAAAGTTTAGCCAGTAAATCCTTATGCGTTCCTTTCTTCTGTTTAACAACCGGAGCCATAATGGTAATTCTAGTTTCTTCCTTTAGAGCCATCAGCGAATCAAGCATCTCATTAATCGTTTGAGAAGCAATAGGCTCATTGTGAATTGGACAATATGGAACACCTATGCGGGCAAACAGCAAACGCATGAAATCATAAATCTCAGTAATCGTGCCAACAGTACTTCTGGGATTGTTACTGGTAGATTTCTGATCAATGGCTATGGCTGGTGATAAACCTTCAATTGATTCGACATTCGGCTTATCTACTCCACCTAAAAACTGTCTGGCATAGGTAGACAGTGATTCAATATATCTTCTTTGCCCTTCGGCATAAATTGTATCAAAAGCTAAAGAAGTTTTTCCTGAACCTGATAACCCTGTCATGACAATAAACTTATCTCTGGGAATATCAAGAGTTACTCCTTTAAGATTGTTTTCTTTAGCTGAAACAATTGAAATCTTATTTTTCATAACAACCTCTTTTTACACCTTTCTATTTTATCATAAATGGAAAATAATATATAATGTATACAGTAAAAATGTTATAATATTCTAAATGGGAGGTATACCATGGCTAGAAATAGAAGACGTGATAGTGGTCCTGGAACACTAATCTATCTCATTATATTTATAAGTTTGATATCAGGCCTTGCTGAGCTTGTCGTAGGAGGGGCTTTTGGTTTGCTTGGATTCTTTTTTGAATTCCTCTTTCCTTTATTAATTATATTAGGCTTTCTAGTGGCTCCTTTTATCTTTATCGCTATAGGTATCAAGTTAATTGTCGATGCCTTCAATAAAAGAAAAGGAACAAAAACAACAACAAATGTTACCAGTAAAGCTAATCCGACTATCTCACATAAGAGATTATTAAAGAAAATTGATAAATTCTTTGAAAAGAATCAACAGCTTAATATTGATGATGAAACATATCTGGTCATAACTGATAAAAATAATGTTTCCTTAGATACTATTGATATTTACATGCGTGAAGAATATATAGGCTCACTGAAGGATTATTTCAATGCCTATCCTAATTCATTCAATTCTTTGTCAAATCTGATTGATAAATATCTCAATAGCAAAAATCTAAACGAAACACAGGTTGTGGAAGAAATCAAAAAAGAAGTGGCCAAGACCTTTGAAAAAGACTGTGCCTACTACATCAAAGAATTATCACAACTTAAAGATGGCATAGAAAACCAGCAGGTTACTAAAGGATTGGAAGAAACTATTCATCATTTACAGTCAATCAAAAAGATTGAAGATGAATTTACAGACAGCAAAAACAAAACAGTTAAACTGTATCAATATTATTTGCCAATGCTGACAGATATAGTAAACAACTATAAACGCTTATCATTGAATGTCACCAATAATGCTGATTTTAAAAACAGTGAAGATCGCCTGCTTAAAACTACCGTTTTAATCAACGGTGCCTTAAATACTATTTCAGGCTCTTTAGTTGAAGATTACTATACTGAATTAAACGTTGATATGCGTACACTGGAATCTATCTTGAAAAAAGATGGTCTGGTTGATGAATTACAGAATCAGGAGGGATAAACTATGAGTGAAAAACCTTGGAGTGAATCACTGGATGAAATGTTGGCTAAATTAAACAACGGGGACTTTGTTGATCAGAGTCTTTATGAATTTGAAAAAACAATCAATGATAGTGTCTTGGGAGCACAGAATAAAACTGCTAGAAAAGGGAATGTCTATTCAACAACAAATTATAAAACTGTCATTCCACACATTGACAGAGCTGTTGAAAATGCCAAATACAGTTCAAGATATTTGCATATTGTCAATTGTCTAGAAAATATTGTCTACAATAACTATCCTGAAAGTAAAAAGGAAGGCTACCAGAAAGCAATAAACTATTATCTGGAAGAAATTAAAAAACATCAGGCTTCCTTAAAGGCTTTCGACCAGCAGATCAGCATTGATATGGCCACCTATAAAAACAAAGTCAGAACTTCTAATACGGATGACTACCTGAGAGGCTATTATGATGCTCTGTTAATGGTTAAAAAGATTTTAAACAATTCAAAACTGGCTAAGCTTGCTGAGCTGGCAAATAAGGTTGGGAAATAACTATGTCGAAGAAAAAAACAGAAAGAGAATTACTGTACGAAAAGGTATTGGGTAAAGATGCTCCTAAAAGAACATTAACCGAAACGGATATCGCGATATTAAAAAACAATCCCTTCACTAATGAACCATTAAGTGAAGAATTGCAGAGATTAAAAGAAAACAGTGATAAAATCAAACAGCAGACAGAAACATTAATGGATCAGATCTATAGTGTTGATTTTGATATGGATATGGAATCTTTGAAAAAATCTATCAAGGATGATTTTGGTTCAGAATTTCCTATTGAACAGGTAAGCACTATCAACATTGTTGAAAACCAGGCGGAATTGAATTCTAAATTTGAATACATTGAAAACAAATTAAACAGTGCTGTTAAAAAACAGTCAGATTATATTTCTTCACTTTGCCGTGCTTTTAAAAGACCTTTTATTATGGGTCAGCAGTTAAGTGGCTTGAATGCGGGAATATTAGTTACTGGAGAAAACTATACTGGCAGACATAGTTCCATAGAACAGATGGGTAAATCGCTGTTGGAAACAGGAATCCTCTCTAACAGTAAGGTATTTACGGTTGATTTATTAAAATATGCCAGTAAAGAAGATGAAAATAACTTCATCATCGACTTATATGGGGCAATAAACAACAGTCAGATTATTGTCTTTGACAATATTGATTCTATCAGTCCATCATATCTGGGCTTTATTGAAGAAATTCTAGTTGAAGGAAAACTATCCCTGAACAAACGTTATATTTTAAATAATAAACAATTAGTCGAAGCTACTACTTCACTGGTTAAAAATACCGTTTCACAGTTAAACTTTAAAGGTAAATATTTAATTTTTATCACCACACTGAGAACAAGTAAACTATTAAATGTTGTTGGTTCAAGATTTATCAACACCATCTCAGATTCTCTATATACCAATAAATTATCAAAAGATGACATTATTGAAATCTACCCAACTAAACTGGATAGTTTCAAATTGAAATGTTTTACTAACTTGAATGCCAATATCAGTTGTGATGAAAGTTTAATCGATTATATCAAAGATCAATACCGCTCAGAAAATGTCAAATTTTTAATAGATATGTTTGATAAAATCTATGGCGGTTTATCAGAATACAAACTGTCACAAAAGATTACTGAAACTTTTGATATCAATCTACACTACCAGGAAAAAGAACTGTTTATCAATGAAGAACCACTACAGAAATATTTACCAACAGTAGTTGATAACGCCATTGAAGAAGTACAGAAAGAACTTGATAATATTGTTGGTCTGACAACCATAAAAAACTATATCCTGTCTTTGCAGGACTTCTATGCTGCTCAAAAGCTTAGACAAAAAGAGGGCCTGTCAACTACCGAAGTCAGTAAACATATGATTTTCACGGGAAATCCAGGAACCGGTAAAACAACTATTGCCAGACTTTTAGCCAAGTATCTAAAAGCCATAGGTGTTTTAAGCAATGGCCAGCTGATTGAAGTAAGTAGAAATGATCTGGTTGGAAAGTATGTCGGTCATACCGCTCCACTTACCATGCAGGTTATCAAATCAGCCATGGGAGGTATCCTGTTTATTGATGAAGCTTATTCACTATATCGTGGCACCAATGATTCATTTGGTCTGGAATGTATTGATACCCTGGTCAAAGCCATGGAAGACAATAGAGAAGATCTTATTGTCATACTGGCTGGTTACACCAGAGAAATGCAGGATTTCTTAGAGTCTAACTCGGGATTAAAATCAAGATTCCCTAACCAGATTGAATTCCCTGACTATACAGGACAGGAACTTTATGATATCGCTATGATCAATGCGAAAAGCAAGGGTTATAAAGTCGCTGATGAGGTTATCAAGCCATTGACTGATTACTTCAGCAGAGTTCAAGAAAACGATTCGGTAAGAAGTGGTAATGGACGTCTATCTAGAAATGTCATTGAAGAAGCAATCAGATATCAGTCAACCAGAATCCTCAATGACAATACAGCTCAGATCGATTTATTAATCTTAGAAGATTTCAAACCTATTATAGAAAAAGAAGTTTAATCTTCTTTTTTTACTTTATTTCTAATTTTAACTATTATTTACTGAAAATTTAGATAATTTTTACTTAAAGAGGCATTTGATAACCAACTAAAACATTATACTATTATTACAGTTATGATATAATGAAATAGATGATTAATTATAAAACGGAGGATTAAAATATGGATCAAGAAAAAATTGTCTTAACTTTAGACCCTAAAGCTGAAACAGCTCAACAGACAGTGACAGAAACAGTCGAAAAAACAGATGTTGTTCCTGCAAAACTTGACACATCAACACTAACTGAAGAAGAACTTAAAATGGTTGATGAATTTGCGGAAAAAATTGATATTACTGATACTGATGTTATTATGAGTTATGGTGCAAATTCTCAAAAGAAAATTTCCAGCTTCTCAACAACTACTTTAGAAAATGTCAGAACTAAAGACTTAGGTCAAATCGGTAATATGATTTCTGATTTAGTTGTCGAACTAAAAGATTTTGATGCTGAAGAAGAATCAAAGGGATTAAAAGGACTTTTTCGCAAAGGGAAAAATAAAATAGCTGCTTTAAAAGCTAACTATGACAAAGTTGATGTTAATGTCAATAAGATTTGTACATTGTTGGAAGAACATCAGATTACACTATTAAAGGACATTGCTATTTTAGATGAACTATACGATAAAAACGAATTAAACAAAAAAGAACTGACCATGTACATCATTGCTGGTCAAAGGAAATTAGAACATGCAGTAAGCGTCGAACTTCCTAAGCTAAAAGCTATTGCTGAAGAAACCGGTTTAGTTGAAGATGCTCAGAAAGCTAACGACTATGCTCAACTGATCAATCGTTTTGAAAAGAAAATCCATGATTTGGAAATGACAAGAATGATAGCTGTTCAAATGTCACCTCAAATCAGATTGATTCAAAACAATGACACTTTAATGGCAGAAAAGATTCAATCTACCTTAGTTAATACTATTCCTTTATGGAGATCACAGATGGTTATTGCTCTTGGCTTGTCACATGCTAAAGAAGCCATTGATGCTGAAGCAGCTGTTGATAAGATGACTAATGAATTATTGAAGAAGAATGCTGAATCATTAAAACAGGGCACAATTGAAACGGCACAGGCAAGTGAAAGAAGCATTGTTGAAATTGAAACATTACAATATACCAACAGATCTCTAATTGAAACATTAGATGAAGTACTGAAAATCCAACAGGATGGCAGAGCAAGAAGAAATGCTGCTGAAATTGAACTAAGAAAGTTAGAAAACGAATTAAAGAACAAGTTATTAGAAATCAGAAAGGATAACTAATAATGTTTCCAGTTTTTGTTGCATTTGGCTCAGTAGCTATTGTTTATCTATATGTCAAATATAAGAAAATGAAATCTATCAATCGCGTTAATCAAACTTATGATGGAGATGTCTATAAAAAATATCATAAGCGTAAACCTTTTGGTCGCAATAGAAGACATCTGGTAAGACCAAATGATGATTTCACCAAAAGAAAGCCTTATAGCGTTACAATGGAAAATCCAAAATATCGTAAAAAAAGCGAGCTGTCCGAAGAAAATGTAAATGAAAATAAATAATCTGACAATCTAAGAGAACTAAAAACCCAGGCTTAAGACCTGGGTTTTTCTATCTTTTTTATAATTCTTATTTTTTAACAACTGCTAAGTTTCCAACAATAACTGCTCCAGATTCAATGCTGATTGAGCCAGTTGTAATATTTCCTTCAATTACACTGTTACCTGCAATCTTAAGATCATTAGTTGCTTCAATGTCACCTTTTATATTGGCATTGACAAAAGCATTTTTAGCTCTGATATTACCTTTAACTTCAGAACCGGTAATTGACAAATTTGCTCGACAGTTAATATCACCATTAATTTTTGAGCCCTTTTCAGCAGTTAATTGTTCAGCATTAACTAGGCCATCAACAGTACCATAAATATCCGCACTTCCAGCAACATCAACCAATCCCTTTACATGTCCCATAATTTCAATATTACCACCACAGATAATCTTACTGTTCTCTTTTCCTTCAATAACAGTAGAAGAGCCGATAATAGTCAGTTCATCATTATTGTTGATATTTTTTCTAGTATCATTTTGAAATGGTGATTCAAAGTTTACTGATTGGAATAAATCTTTTTCTTTCATAATCATATCTCCTTACAAATTAACGCTTGATTGAAATGGTTGCATTCAGTATAGCACCGCTGGCGACAGAAATACTTCCAGTAACTATCTTTCCAGTTATTGAAGCTGTTGAGGTAACTTTTAATTCATTTAAAATCTGTAAATCACCTTCAACAGATGAATTGATATAAGCGTTTTTAGCAACAATATTGCCAGTAATTTTACTATCACTGACTGCATTGACATCAGCTTTACAAATAATGTTTCCTAAAACTTTAGCCCCATTTTCCAGAGTTACATCGTTAGCCTGAATATCGCCTTCAATTACTCCATAAATATCCGCACTGCCGTTTACTGAAACATTACCCCTAATCTGTCCTTTAACTTTGATATTTCCACCACAAGAAACATTTGAATCGATTACTGTTGAAGAACCGATTACAGTATATTCTCCATCACTTTCCTCAAGCTTGATTGGAGATGCAAAACCAGAAACATTCTTATCATCGTTTTTAAAAGGACTTTCAAATTTAATGCTTTCAAATAAAGGTACTTCGATTTCTTTTACATCATCGATAGTTTCGATTGTCTCTAAGATTTCATCTAAATCTTGAGGGTTTCTATTATTTTCACTCATATAACAACTCTCCTATTTTCTGTTTTAATTATAGATTAATTATACCAATTAATCAATTTGACTCTTTAAATAAGAGTAAATAAAATTATCAATTTGACCATCCATTATTTTTTCAACGTTTGTTTCTTCGTAATCCGTACGATGATCTTTAACCAGGGTATAAGGACAGAAGATATAGCTTCTGATCTGTGAACCCCATTCAATAAGTTTCTGTTCACCTTTTATAGCTGCCAGTTTAGCCTGCTGGTCTTCAATATGCTTTTGATAAAGCTTACTTTTCAGCATATTGATAGCTCTTTCCTTGTTTTGAAGCTGGCTTCTTTCTGATTGACAGGTAGTCACAATACCAGTTGGCTTGTGGATTACTCTAACTGCTGAATCAGTCTTATTGACATGCTGTCCTCCTGCTCCAGAAGCACGATGAGTTTCTATTTCTAAATCTTCCGGTTTAATATCAATGACAATATCATCATCAAATTCCGGCATTACATCAACACTGGCAAAAGAAGTATGTCTTCTGCCACCAGAGTCAAACGGAGATATTCTAACCAGCCTGTGTACTCCCTTTTCACCTTTTAAATAGCCATAGGCTAAAGGACCTTCAACCAGCATACTGCATGATTTAAGACCGGCTTCATCGCCATCAAGATAATCTAAGATCGTTACCTTAAAACCTTTTAAACCGCAATATCTGGTATACATGCGATAGAGCATTTCTGCCCAGTCCTGTGATTCAGTTCCGCCAGCTCCAGGATGCAATTCTATAATCGCATTATGCCTGTCATATGGTTCTGATAACAATACTGTAATTTCAAACTGTTTATATTTATCCTGAATATCTTCAAACTCCTGCTGTAGCAGCAATTGAATTTCTTCATCTTCATCATCTGTCAAAGAATTTAACAAATCCTCAACTTCTTCAATTGAAGATGACAAAGTCTGCATATTCTCCAACATATCTTTTAAAGAATTAACTTCATCAATCAAACTCTGGGATTTTCTTCGATCGGACCAGAAGTTCTCATCAAGCATCAGCTTGTCTATTTCATCAATTCTCTTCTGTTTGCTTTCTGTGTCAAAGAGACTCCTTTAAGGCTGCCACATTATTGGAAATTTCAGCTAACTTTTGTCTAATTTCATATAGTTCCATAATTATCTCTGCCTCCTGCCATACTCAATACGACAACTTAAGCAGAAGTTAACTACTTCTCTTGAAATGTTGTCCATCATTGTTTCAAACATTTCATATCCTTCCTGAGTATAAGCTTTCAGTGGATTATCCTGAGCATAAGAACGCAAATGAATTCCATCCCTTAGCTTACTCATCAGGTCAATATGGTCAATCCATTTGGCATCAATAATCTTCAAAACGATTACTTTTTCCAGTTTAATCATTTCATCTCTGATTTCTTCAATTTTGTTTTCATAGTTTTCCCAAATAGCATCAAATGAAGCTTTTCTGATATCTTCAACATCGCTCAGGGAAGCTAAGACACTGGCTAAATTAGTTTTGGTACTGCTCACTTTATCTATTGCTGAAGCTAAATCTTCTTTATTTACTGTTGGTGTTCTCTGTGAGAAATCGGTATACTTAGCTGTTAAATCATCTGCATATCTTTGAAACATTGCTTCAATAACTGAATGAACATCGTCATTTTCCAGGATTTCATTTCTTTGAGCATACATTGTTTCTCTCTGCTGTCTTAAAACATCATCGTATTCAAGTAAAGTTTTACGGATATCAAAGTTCATACCTTCAACTCTCTTTTGAGCTGATTCAATTGCTTTAGTGACAACCTTTGATTCAATTGGAATATCACCCAGCTGATCAAACATTCCACTGATTCTTTCACTACCGAAACGAACCATTAATTCATCTTCCAATGATACGAAGAATTTAGAACATCCAGGGTCTCCCTGTCTACCACTACGACCACGCAGCTGATTATCAATACGTCTTGATTCATGTCTTTCCGAACCTAAAACCGCTAAACCGCCAAGTTCAACAACTCCAGGGCCTAACTTGATGTCTGTTCCACGACCTGCCATGTTTGTCGCAATAGTTACTGAGCCCCTTAAACCAGCTTTAGCAATAATATCTGCTTCTCGCTTATGGTTTTTAGCATTCAATACTTCATGTCTGATTCTTCTTTGTTTAAACATCTTACTTAAAAACTCAGAAACATCAACAGAAATAGTACCGACCAGTATTGGCTGACCGTTAGCATTTCTTTCCATAACCTCTTGAGTCAGGGCTTCATATTTGGCCTTTTTAGTTCCATAAACAGCATCTGGATAGTCAACTCTCACTATTTCTCTATTAGTTGGAATTTCAAAAACTCTCATATTGTAAATTGAAAGGAACTCTTCTTCTTCCGTTTTAGCTGTACCAGTCATACCACATAACTTATTGTATAATCTAAAAAAGTTCTGATAGGTGATGGTAGCTAAAGTTGAAGTTTCTCTTTTGATTGGAACGTTTTCTTTAGCTTCAATCGCCTGATGTAAACCATCAGAGAAAACTCTACCTTCCATAATACGTCCGGTAAATTCATCTACGATATGAACCTGGCGATCTCTAACTAAATATTCTACTTCATTACTCATAGTATAGTTAGCTTTTAAAGCCTGGTTGATATGATGAACCAGTGCTGTATGTTCAGGATGATACAGGTTTTCAACCTTGAAATTACTTTCTGCTTTTTCAACACCTTCTTCAGTCAGCATAATACTTTTTGACTGAATATCAATCGTATAATCTTCATCCTCGACTAATCTTTTAACAAACCTGTCAGCTTGAAGATACAAGTTGGCAGTATCTTTTTTACCACCAGAAATAATCAGTGGTGTTCTTGATTCATCAATCAAAATTGAGTCAACCTCGTCTACTAAAGCCATATTCAAATTTCTTAAAACTCGATCTTCTACTTTAGTGACCATATTATCTCTCAGGTAATCAAAACCTAATTCACTATTAGTTGTATAGGTAATATCACAGCTGTATGCTGCTTTTTTCTGTGACTGGTTTAACCCATGTCTATTTAAACCAACTGTCAAACCTAAGAATCGATGAATCTGTCCCATCCATTGTGAGTCTCTTTCAGCCAGGTATTCATTGACAGTAACCACATGAACACCTTCTCCAGTTAAAGCATTTAGATAAACTGGAAAAATACTGGTTAAGGTTTTACCTTCACCTGTCTTCATTTCCGCAATATCACCCTGGTGTAAAACCACACCACCCATTAGCTGGACTCTGTAGGCGTATTCACCGATAACTCTTTTTGCGGCTTCTCTGACTGTTGCGTAAGCTTCTGGCAAAATATCGTCCAATGTTTCGCCATTAGCTAATCTTTCCTTAAATTTTGTTGTATTTTCTTTCAGCTGCTCATCAGATAAAGATGCCATATAGTCAGCCAATTCCTCGATTGGTTCTACTTTCTTTTCTAATTCAGCTGTTGCTCTTTTACCAAGATTAAATAGTCTGCTGATAAAATTTGACATTCAACATACCTCCTACCTTATTAATTGTAACATATATATTAATCCACAAAGTATGAAAAAATAATACTGTTTCTTATTTTCTGCCTATTTTCCTAACATTTTTACTATCTTTATCCTTTTATCAGAGATGAAATTAGCGCTGTAACAAATACATAAAACCTTTAGGTCCAGACAATGTGGTCTTATAAGTCTATAAGCTGCCTTTATACTTGAACCGCTGGTAATCACATCATCAATCAAAAGTATCTTTTTTCCCCTTAATAGTTGTTCGTTTTTTAAATGAAGGTATTTGCCAATCTGCTCTCTATCTTTAAAACTCAGATGCTTCTGACTGATGTCCTGACTTTTATATAGAACATCAATAACTTCCATCCTTAAAATATCCACCATCTTTTCCATATGATTAAAGCCTCTTTTCAGGATGCTTTCCTTACTGCTGCACATAACTACCAGAGAATAATCTCGATACTTTTTTCTTAGATGTTTTACATATGGATATAAAAACAAGGGAAACAGAGCTTCATCATTATATTCCTTGTATTGAATTAACAGTTCTCTAATCTTTCCTGTATAGAGATACAATCCCTCTATGGTGATTTTATCCAGTTTAAAAATATAGCGATAATCAAAAAGTTCACTTCGACAACTGCCACATAAAACATCATTGACATAAAATAGCTGTCTGATACTGCCATTTTTTCTGATTCCTTTAAGACATGACAAACAATAACAATCAATCATTATTAGCCCTTTCTAATCTTTTGATACAGCGATCTATTTCTTCCGTTTTTTTAGTTGCTAGAAAATAACATAAGCCAAAAGGATCATCAACATCTCTGCCCACCCTGCCCGATATCTGAACCAGGGATGCCTCATCAAATACCATATGTTGAGCAAACATTACTATAACATTAACCCCCTTAATCGTTATTCCTCTTTCCAAAACGGTAGTACAAATACAAAGTTGATACTTGCCAGTTTTAAACTCCTCAATTATTTCCTCTTTATTGGAAGATTTTGAATTCATATAACAACAGCGATAATATTTTCGCAACAAAAAATATATTAATCTGCTCATCTTGATTGTTGGAACAAAGACTAAAAGTTTTTTACCCAGTTTTACTAAATCGTTTATCTTTTTAACCAGAATTAAATACAACACCCACTTAAAGCTGTAAATTGTTTCAGGAATAATTAAATCATTTCCCATAGGTCTTTTAGACAGACGCAAATAACTTAATTCTTTATTCATAACTCTTTTCATCAAGTTCTCATCAGGAGTAGCTGTTAAATAAACCACCGCCTCTTTATAACTGTTTTCAGCTATCCCCTGCAGAATATCGTTACCCTTATATGGGAACCCATCAGGCTCATCAATTATTAATAAATCAAAATAATTTCGATAGCGATAGAGCTGATGTGTAGTACAGACAATAAGATCACCATCGACCTTACTGGTATAGCCCTGACAGACAGCTGTTACTTCCAAGTTTTTAAAAACTTTTTGCAGTCTTTCGGCTATTTCTAAAACAACCTGTCTTCTGCTTATCGCAAATCCTACTTTTTTATTTTGCTTTAAGGCTAAAGAAATGCTCTCATAAACTATTTCTGTTTTTCCCGCTCCACAGACTGCTTCTAGTAAAACCGATTTCCCTTGTCCAACCAGCTGTGATAGTTTTTTGGAAACCTCTTTTTGTTTTTCACTCAATTCAAAAGTAAGAAAATATTCACTATCAACTTCCTTTATCTCATCTGCTAACTCCTGGCTACTGATGAACTTGACACATTTACGGCAATATAAACCGCTACTTCCATAATAAAAGAATTGAGGCAAATTATTATTACATCTACTGCACTGCTTACCACCTCAAACAATTATTGTTCTTTTTCCCTTTTTATCCTTAAAAAAGGGTAAGTTAACTTACCCTATTCGATTTCCACTATTTGATTATTTAATATTTGAATAATATATTGCTTAGCCTGATATAGTTCATCATCATCAAGAACAACCATGCTTAATTCAGTACCCATAACATAGCTCTCTAAATAATCTCCATATCCGGTTACAGCATAGGTGATTACCGACCAATCAGCCATGTCATCCAACTGCATCTGTGCCAGGGCATAAATATCTTTAGTTTCAATGTTGCTGGTAAATTTACCTTCTAAAGATTCCAGCAGTTTTCCAATTTTAGTAATGATAGAAACTGAACTCATCTTGTTGATAGTTGCTTTTAAGACCAAGGCCTGATGTTGGTTTCTTCCTAAATCGCCAACCATATAGCCATCTTCTTTAACATAATATCTTTCGCGGCAATAAGCTAAGGTCTCTTCTCCATTTAAGTGTATTACTCCTTTTTCAAAAGCTTTATGATGCCAGGTTGAAGCATCATGCTCATTTGAATCGTATATAACACAGTTGGTTTCAAAATAATAAGGATTATTCACATCAATTCCATCAATAGCATTGACAATATCAACCAGTGAAGCAAAGTTGACTCTTAAATAGTAATTGACGTTAATGCCTAAAACTTCATTTAAAGTATTGATCCAGCAGTTTATACCATCTGAAAGAGTTGTCGCGTGTGTCAATTTATCCATCTTGTAATAATTACCATTTAAAGGCACATAACCATCTCTTGGCAAGGTTATCATCAAAATCTGTTTGTTGATTGGATTAACAGCCAAGACAATATTGACATCACTTCTAACTCGAGCTGAAGAAGCAATAGAAGAATAATTCCAGTTATCCACTCCTGTTAAAGCCACAATAAATGGTTCTTTGGTGATATTGCTGACCGTAGTTGTATCAGTTACTATCGTAATTTTCTGGGTACATTGATATAACATTTTTACTTTACTGTCAAAATCAGAGAAATCATTGTTATCTCTAACAATATCAATATAGTCCTGATTCAGCATTATTGCATCGACTTCACCAGCATAAAGCTTCTCTACTGCTGAATAAATGTTTTCTAATTCAACAACCTCAATATCCTGGCCAACAATCTCCTTATTAACTACTTTAATGGCGTAGTTTTGATAATCTAAATCCAGATCCTGCTGAATGCCTACCAGTTTTCCAGCCAAATCCTCAATCTCATCAAATCCACTGTCACTTAAGACGTAAACATTGATATTTAAGCTACCCTCTGTAGGAACAGCAACGAACATTCTTTTCAATTTACCTTGATAAACCGGTATAATAACAATTCCTACAATCATCAGAATTGCTAGAATCGAACATAAAACACTTTGAATGATTTTGATGCCACTTTTAACAGTAGGGACTAGGGCTAATATTGCCAAGATTAATAGCGGTAATCCTAAAACAACTCCCAGTAAAACTAAATATTTAATTGGAAGAAATTTAAAACTGGCAATTGTCACAAATAAAACAACTGCACTTACCAGGCTAATCAAAAATGTTGATAATGATACCTTTTTTATCAGTGCTCTTTTCTTTCTTTTCTTAATAATTTGAGCCCTTTGTTTTGGCGTCAACTGTCTTTTTTCTGTCATAAAAAATCCTCTTCCCGCCTATTATATCACACCTCTAACAAATTAATGTATAATTATATTGAAGGTGGAGGCAGAATGTTTAACGTTAAGGAAAGAGTAGTCAGTTTGATCGAAGTAAAAAAATCCAAGTTTTATTGTATTCTTTTACCTATTGATGATGATGAAAAAATTAAAGATGAACTGATTGAGATTAGAAAAGAATATCCTGGTGCCAGACATTACTGCTATGGGGCAGTAATAGGTGATATAACCAGAAGCAATGATGATGGTGAACCAGCTTCCACTGCTGGCAGACCCATCCTGGAAACATTGTTAAACCATGACCTTGATAATGTTTTGGCAGTAGTTGTCAGATATTTTGGTGGTACTTTATTAGGTACAGCCGGACTGATAAGAGCCTATAGCCAGGCAACATCCAAAGCTATAGAAATGGCTACCTTGACAGTACCGACAACGGTTTATAATTATAAAATTACCGCTGACTACAATCTGATAAGCAATTTGGAATATCTTTTAAGTACTAAAGCCGTTATTACTGAGCGCACCTATTGTGAACAGGTCACCTACTATTTCCAAAGTGAAGAAGATATTTCCCAAGAAATAGAAGAAATTACCAGTGGTCAATATACTCTGGAATTTATAAGTGAAGAGATTATTCAAAAATAATCTTTTTATTTTCGCAAAACGAAAGATGGCTTTTATTCAGCCATCTTTTTTGAATAATATAAATAACAATTATAACTTTCTGTTTCTAATACTGTTTAACAGTCCGCCATCTCTTATTATTTCTTTTTGTTCATCACTCAAATCATGAGTAACATAATAACTGCTATTCTTTGTTTTATTGAAAACTTCAATTTTGTCACTTAATTCAAACAGATTGTTAATAACCAGCTCATCTAATAGATCAATATCTTCATAATCCTTTTCATCAATAAACAACAAAGGCAATATTCCATTGTTAACCAGGTTCTGCTCATGAATACGGGCAAAAGATTTGGCAATAACGGCTTTAATATTCAAATATAGCGGTGCCAGAGCGGCAACTTCTCTTGAAGAACCCTGACCATAGTTTTCTTCTGCAATAATAATTCCGCCATCATGCTTTTTACATCTCTGATAAAAATCTTTGTCCAATTGAGAAAATGTAAACTCAGATATTTTTTCAATATTACTTCTAAATGGTAATGCTTTACCTCCTGCCGGACTGATGTGATCAGTAGTAATATTATCTTTTACCTTGATCATTACTTTCTTATTAATATCTTCTAATGGTTTTCCGGTTGGTACATCCTTAATATTAGGACCTTTAATAACTGGTTTAGTCTTGTCACAGTCAGGTTTTAAAATCATTGAATCATCAATAGTAAACTTCTCAGGAAGCATAGCCTTTTGATATTTCACTTCTGTAGCATCACTGATATAGCCATTGATTGCTGAAATTGCCGCAGTTTCAGGTGAAACAAGATAAACTTCAGCATCCATTGTTCCACTTCTACCATAGAAATTTCTATTAAATGTTCTTAAAGATACTCCTTTACTTCTTGGAGATTGCCCCATTCCAATGCAAGGGCCACACGCTGCTTCCAACAATCTGGCTCCAGAAGCAATTAAATCAGTCAAGGCACCATTTTCACTGAGCATAGTTAAAACCTGCTTGGAACCAAATGAAATTGTTAAAGATACATCAGGGTGAACCTTTTTGCCTTTTAAAATGCTGGCAGCATTACACAAATCCATAAAACTGCTATTGGTACATGAACCTATACATACCTGATCAACCTTTATATGCTTTAAATCTTTGACAATTTTAATATTATCTGGAGAATGAGGAGCTGCACACAATGGTACCAGTGTATCTAAATCAATTTCAATCACTTCATCATAGATAGCATTTTCATCAGCACTAAGAGGAATATAGTCCTGACCTCTTCCCTGTTTTTCTAAAAACTCCTTTGTATTTTCATCTGATGGGAAAATAGAAGTCGTTGCTCCCAGTTCTGCACCCATATTGGTGATGGTACTTCTTTCAGGAACACTTAAGCTCTTGATACCTTCTCCACTATATTCAAATATCTTCCCTACCCCACCTTTAACAGTTTTGATTTCTAAAAGCTTCAAAATTATATCTTTAGCACTGACACCATTTCTCAATTTACCAGTTAATTTTACATTAACAACTTCTGGTAATCTGATTGAATAAGGAATTCCTGCCATAGCACAGGCAACATCCAATCCACCCGCACCAAAAGCCAGAGTTCCCATACCACCAGCAGTAGGAGTATGTGAATCAGCACCAATAAGTGTCTCTCCAGGAACATCAAATCTTTCCAGTTGCACCTGATGACAGATTCCATTTCCTGCCTTAGAAAAGTAAACACCATACCTATTGGCGACTGTCTGCAAATATTTATGGTCATCCGCATTCATAAAACCATCCTGCAAGGTATTATGATCAACATAACTCAATGATTTGGTAACAACTTTATCAATATTCATCGCTTCAAGTTGCAGATATGTCATGGTACCTGTAGCATCCTGCGTAAGAGTATTATCTATCTTTATTTTTACAACATTGCCTGGTTTTAATTCCACAGGTTCAACAAGGTGATTTTCAATAATTTTATAAGCTAGGTTTTTCATAGTAATCTCCTCTTTAATGTAAAAAATTATACCATATTAATGAGGTCTTTAAAACTTAAAGTATTGCGCAAAAAAATAACTTAGGGTAAACTTTCAGTGAGGTACTTACTATGAATAAGACAATATTGAACATTTTTGAAAAATATATCAGTGAGAATAAAATCCCCAACGAATTATACAAAAAATATAATGTTAAGAAAGGGTTGAGAAATGAAGATGGCACTGGTGTTTTAATCGGTTTAACTAGAATAGCGGATGTTGTTGGCTATATCAGAGATGAAGAAGGTAATAAAATCGATATACCAGGAGAGCTGTACTATCGAGGCATACCATTAAAAACACTTTATGAAAAGGTCTCAGAGAGCAATCAGACTGGCTATGAGGATATCTGTTTTTTACTGCTTTTTGGTTATCTGCCAAATAAAAAGGAACTGACAATCTTTAAAAAAGAACTAAGAAATAATTATGATCTTCCAGAAGGTTATTTAGTTACCAACATACTGAAGGCTCCTTCTATTAATATCATGAATAAGATTCAAGGTGCTTTATTGCTGTTGTATTCATATGATAAGAACGCTGATAGCTGCAGTGTTGAAAATATTCTTAAACAGGGCTTATCAGTAATAGCAAAATTACCTGCCATTATAGTTTATTCATATGCTGCTAAAAAGCATTTAATCAATAATCAAAGTTTATTGATTCATCCTGTCAGACATGATTTATCTATCGCTGAAAGTATTTTATATTTGCTCAAAGGAGAAAACAACTATACTCAGGAAGAAGTCAAAATTTTGGATCTGCTTATGATAATACAGGCTGATCATGGTGCTGGTAATAACTCAACTTTCACAAGTCTTGTAGTATCATCTACCGATACAGATATTTACTCATCTTTTACTGCTGCCGTCGGTTCTTTAAAAGGTCCAAAACATGGTGGAGCTAATGTTACCTGCAAGCATATGATGGATGAAGTAATAAAAGAAGTAGGATTAAAGGCAACTGATGAAGAAATTTTAAATGTTGTCAAAAGAATACTGGATAAAGATTTCTTTGACAAAAAAGGGCTGGTCTATGGACTGGGACATGCGGTATACACAATCTCAGATCCTAGATGTGTCTTACTTAAAAAACAAGCTACTGAGGTAGCAGAAATGACAGGTAAAATTGATTATCTTGAGTTTTATAAAAGATTTGAAGATATTGCCTGTAATTACATAAAAGAGATAAAAGGTAAAAATATAAGTGCCAATGTTGATTTCTACAGTGGACTTATATACGATATGCTGAAAATTCCAGAAGATCTGTTTACCCCTATTTTTGTTGCCAGCAGAGCTGTAGGCTGGCTGGCTCATAATATCGAAGAAAAAATAAATAGTGGTAGAATTATCCGACCAGCAGGTCAATATGTGGGAGGTATTTTGGAATGAAATATGTAACGTTATTTGAAGGTGATGGAATAGGGCCAGAAATAACTGCCAGTGTTGTTCAAATATTCAACCATTTAAACTTGCCAATCACCTTTGAAAAATACGATATTGGTCAAACACTATATGAAAAAGAAGGCATACTGATATCACAGGAATCAATCGCTTCAATTAAAAAAAATAAAGTAGCTTTAAAAGCTCCTATTTCTACACCAATAGGCAAAGGATTTAGAAGCATTAATGTCCACTTGAGACTATTGTTTGATCTATACGGCAATATCAGACCTGCAAAATCATACAAACAGATTAAATCCAGATTCAGCAATATAGATTTAGTCGTTTTTAGAGAAAACACGGAAGATTTATACATCGGTGAAGAAAAAAAGATCAACGATGATGAATTTATTGCTATTAAAAAAATTACCAGGAAAGCTTCAAGAAGGATTATAAAATTAGCTTTTGAATACGCCATAAAAAATAACCGCAAACAAGTTACCTGCGTACATAAGGCAAATATCCTGAAAATGACTGATGGCTTGTTTTTAGAAGAGTTCAACAAGATAAAAGAAGACTACCATTCTATTATTTCAAATGATTTGATTGTCGATAATGCCTGCATGCAGCTGGTCATGAGACCTGAAAACTATGATGTACTTGTTATGCCTAATTTATATGGAGATATAGTATCGGACCTTGCAAGTGGCTTAATTGGTGGTTTAGGCTTACTGCCAAGTGTCAATATGAATGAAGAATATGCTATCTTTGAAGCTGTACATGGTTCAGCTTTAGATATCGCCAATAAAGATATTGCTAATCCTACAGCCTTTATTCTCAGCGGCTGTATGATGCTGGAACATTTAGGATTTGACAAAGAAGCTACTTTGATTAGAGATGCCATTAATTATACATTTAATAATCTGGAAAATTGTACAGTTGATCTAGGTGGAAAAGCATCAACATCACAATATACCCAAAACATCATTAACAATCTAGGTAAAAAATAGTGTAAATATTTAAATACAAGAAGACATATGAAAAGAAGCGTAAATTCAAAATTTAACGCTTCTTTGTTTTTTTAATAATCTCTATTATTTTACTGCATCGATGATTTCTTTAAATGAATCAACTTTTAGAGAAGCTCCACCAATTAAAGCACCATCAATATCTTTTTCTGCCATATATGCAGCAATATTTCCTGGATTAACACTTCCACCGTATTGGATTCTGACGCTTTCAGCTACTTCTTCGCCATACATCCTTTTAACCTGATCTCTGACAATTGCACAGGTATCCTGAGCAATTTCCTTGGTAGCACTCTTACCAGTTCCGATAGCCCAGATTGGCTCATAAGCAATAACCATCTTAGCTACAGCTTCACCGCAAACACCATCTAAACCAGCTGCAATCTGTCCTCTGACCCATTCTTCTGTTTTCCCAGCTTCAAATGTTTCCAAAGATTCACCGCAGCACATGATTGGTGTCATGCCTGCAGCAATAAGTCTTTTAACCTTCTTGTTGACAGTTTCATCAGTATCACCAAACATTTCTCTTCTTTCAGAGTGTCCAACGATACACCATTTCAAGCCGATTTCTTCTAACATTGGAACAGATACTTCACCAGTATAAGCTCCACTGTCCGCAAAGTGACAGTTTTCAGCTGCAATAATCAGGTTTTTTGCTTTTTTAATTGACCTTCTTAAAGCAAGAAATGAAGTTGCTACACCAAAATCAGCTGTATCAACACCATCAAGATAAGGATCAACTGCTTTAATAAACTCTTTTGCTTCAGCAATAGTTTTATTCATTTTCCAGTTTCCAACGATAATAGGTTTTCTCATTTTATCCCCCTTTTCTTAAATTTCATTAATAACATCAACGCCTGGTAATCCATTGCCTTCTAAAAATTCCAGCGAAGCTCCTCCACCAGTAGAAACATGGCTCACTTTATCAGCGTAACCTAACTGTTTAATAGCAGCAGCGCTGTCGCCACCACCAATGATTGTTGTTCCATCAGTTTGGGCTAAAGCAGCTGCAATAGCATTTGTACCTTTAGCTAACAGCGGATTTTCAAAGACACCCATTGGTCCATTCCAAACAACAGTTTTTGCATTTTTGACTTCTTCGGCAAATAATTGTGCTGTTTTTTCACCGATATCTAAACCTTGCATATCAGCTGGAATTGCTTTTGCATCAACTGTTTTAACTTCGATTTCAGCATCGATTGGATTAGGGAAACTATCAGCTACAACAGTATCAACTGGCAACAATAATTTCTTTCCTAAATCTTCAGCTTTTTTCATCATTTCACCACAGTATTCAACCTGCTCTAAATCAACCAAAGATTCTCCAACTTCCAAACCTTTAGCTTTTAAGAAAGTATATGCCATTCCTCCACCAATAATCAGAGTGTCACATTTTTCTAACAGGTTATCGATAACTTTTAATTTATCAGCAACTTTTGCCCCACCCAAAATAGCTACAAATGGTCTTACTGGATGTTCAACTGCGTTACCTAAGAACTCTAATTCTTTTTCAATTAAGAAACCAACCGCATTTGGTAAAAGTTCTGCTACGCCTACTGTCGAAGCATGAGCTCTATGTACTGAACCAAAAGCGTCTGAAACATATAAATCAGCCAGTGATGCCCAATATTTTGCTAATTCTGGGTCATTTTTACTTTCACCTTTTTCATAGCGCGTATTCTGCATTAACACTACATTACCTTCAGTTAATTCATTGATTGCTGCTTCAAGCTTTTCTCCTCTAGTTGCATCAACAAATGTAACCTTGGCAGCTGGCAAATATTCTTGTAATTTAGCTGCAACTGGAGCCATATTATTTTTAGCCTTGTCGCTAGCTGTTTTCTCAGGATCTTTATGATCAACTTTCCCCAAGTGAGAGAATAAAATAACCTTGGCACCTTTTTCTAATAAATAATTAATTGTCGGTAAAGCAGCCACCACACGGTTGTCATCAGTAATGACATCTCCTGCGCGAGGAACATTAAAGTCAACCCTTACCAGGACCTTTTTACCTTTAACATCTAAATCTCTAACTGTACGTTTAGACATAACAAAACCTCCTTTTAGATACAATAAAATTATAACACCTTTTATAACTATTTAAAAATACTTTGTGAAGTATTTTACATAATCGTGTGATTAATAAGTGATAATGTCCTAAGTAGTATCATGGGAAAATGTCCCAAA
>CAYUXW010000023.1:0-28306 GCA_964449115.1 uncultured Erysipelotrichaceae bacterium
CCAGCATAAACACTACTTTCATCGCAGAAAGTGTGAGCATGGACTTTCCTCTACCATAAAGGCAGCGATTGCTTCGTTAGTTATTTACGATTAAATACTTCCTGCTCCAATCTGGCAATTCTTCTTAGAATATCTACCTGTGACAGATTGCTGACAACTGGAGATTGGTTGGCATTATTTTCTTCTGATTGGGCCAGTTTCATTTCCAAATCAACAATTCTTTCTTTTAAGCCATCATTGGCATTCTGTAAAAAAGCTATCTGATTCTTTAACTCTAAAATCAATTGTTGAAAGCCATCATAGTCTTTTACAACTGAATCTAAAAAAGTATCAACTTCTATTGGAGAATAACCTTTAAAATCAATATTGAACTCTTTGTTTAAAATTGTATCAATATCTAAAATAATATTCTTTTCCATATGCATACATCCTCTATTCAATTTTATAAGAATAAGTATTTTATTTCAAGTTAAACCTTATATTAAAGCATTAGGATACAAGTAAAAGAAAAAATCAAATTTTCCAAGATGACTTTCAAAATAACAAACTGGCATTTCATTGAATAAATGAATATAATGAGTGGTATAGGACTTATTTATAAAAAATTGAAAAGGGGAAAATAATATGAAGTTTATTACAGTAGAAGTGAAAAATAAAGCTATTGAAATGATCACATCAGCCAGCATATCACCAAAAACAATTACAACAATTTATGTTTTGAGTGCTTTCAGTATCTTCGCGGCCTTCTTGTATGCTTTTTATCTGACCAACTGGGTTAAAAAGCAGACAAACGAAAATACAGTTATCAAGCATATCGCTTCTCTTATTCGCAGTGGTGCCAATGCCTTTATAAAAAAAGAATATCAAATTCTCGCTTCATTCTCAGCAGTTTTTGCTGTGATGATATTTATATTTTTACCTAAACCCATCTGGGCAACGGATAATCTCAACAAAAATGTTATCATGGCAATTACTTATTTATTTGGCACATTGTTTTCAGCAATTGCTGGGAAAATCGGCATCTATGTGGCTTCACTTGCCAATGCACGTACAGCAGAGGCTGCGACACAAGGAATCAGGCCGGCATTTAGAATTGCTTTCCGCGGTGGAGCTGTTATGGGACTTTTAGTAGTTGGAGCATGTCTTTTAGGTGTCATGGGCGTGATGATTCTGATAGGTGATGCTACTGTTTTGCTTAGTTTTTCTTTCGGAGCCAGCTCCCTAGCGCTTTTTGCCAAAGCAGGTGGTGGTATTTTCACCAAAACTGCTGATATAAGTGCTGATCTGGTGGGAAAAGTAGAATTGAACATCCCAGAGGATGACCCTCGAAATCCAGCTGTAATCGCTGATAATGTTGGAGACAATGTCGGTGATGTAGCAGGTATGGGAGCTGACCTGTTTGATTCAAACGTTGCATCAATGTCTGCTGCTCTTGTCATGGCTACTATGTTGGATGGTGGTACCGGTGCTAATATGATGATGGTTTTTTGCTATACAGCTATTGGGCTTTTGGCCTCAATCGTTGGTATTTCTACTGCTAGAGTCAGCGAAGATGGCAATCCTACAAAAGCTCTTAATTCTTCTACCTATGTAACAACAGCTGTCTTTTTAATCCTTACCGCTTTGGCCACATTTATTTTTCCAGGTTTTCAATGGCGCATTTGGGGTGCATCAGCATCAGGACTGGTTGTTGGTGTAATTATAGGTCTTGTGACTAATTACTTTACTGATGGTGATTATCCTATCATAAAGAAAGTAGCACATGCTTCTAGAACAGGACCAGCATTCACGATTCTTTCTGGTGTATCTTACGGTTTTCTATCAGTATTGCCAGCAATGGTCGGCATTGCTGTATCATCACTGGTTGCCTACAATCTTTGCCAACCGTTGGGTCAAGGTTATGGAATGTACGGCATTTCAATGGCCGCTGTGGGAATGTTATCTATTGTCGGAATGATCATATCTAATGATGCTTATGGGCCTATTGTTGATAATGCTCGAGGCCTGGCTGAAATGGGTGGCTTAGGTGAAGAAACTATTCGTATCGCTGATGAATTGGATAGCGCAGGAAATACTGTTAAAGCTATAACAAAAGGTTTTTCCATTGGAGCAGCAGGACTTACGGTTATTTCTATGCTGGGTGCTTTCATGAGTGAAGTCAATGAAGCGCTGATTCAAATGGGAAAAACAGAAGAACTATTGACTGGATTTAATATCATGGATCCTACAGTATTCTTCGGCACACTGGTTGGCGCAGCAATACCAGCTGTTTTTTCAGCGATGCTTATTTTAGGTGTTGAAAAAAATGCTCAGCGCATGGTTGATGAAATTCATCGTCAGTTTGATGAAATTGAAGGTTTGCGTGAAGGACATCCAGGTGTTGAGCCTGACTATAACAGATGTATTGATATAGCTACTTCTGGGGCTTTAAAGGAACTTATTCCTGCAGGATTGATGACTATTATTGCCACAGTTTTAGTAGGTCTGATTGGCGGAGTTTCTGCTGTCGGAGGCTTTTTGCTGGGAAACATTGTTACTGGATTACTTTTAGCTTTATTCATGTCTAATGCTGGTGGTTTATGGGATAATGCTAAAAAATATGTTGAGGCAGGCAATGAAGGTGGAAAAGGCTCAGACGCACACAAGGCTGCTGTAATTGGTGATACCGTGGGTGACCCCTTCAAGGATACTGCAGGCCCTTCAATTAACACACAGATTACCGTTGTATCGTTGATTGCCTCGCTATTAGCCACAATTTTCCTGAATTTTTCAATATTTTAATTTAAAAAAAAAGATAATTTTATTACTTATCAGTCAAATTTATATTAATAATTACTGTTTATTAATATCAAATTTGACTTTTTTCTTGAAAATCAAATACCAAAAAAAGCATCATAACATCCATATTTTATTAAAATTGAAATTTCTTTATAATGTTTTAAATACTTTAAATAATCATTAGATACTTCTATTTTCCATCATCCATTTATCCAAATATTCCATTTGTTTCTTAGTATGAAACCAATGTTCACCATCAGTCAAAATAGTTAGTTTTGCGTTTATTTTGTCAGCAAAATTTGTTATTGTATTCAAACTCACCAAATGATCTTTTTCACCATAAAGAATAAAGGTAGGTATATTCCAGATAATGGGAATTTCTCTAACATAAGAAAGATACTTCCAGGATAATGGTTCATCAAATGATGTTTTTATCTCTTTTTTTATATATAGTTCTTCTTCTTTTACATTAGATTGCTTCATCATATCTAAAATCAGCTTTTCCATATCAACAATTGGGGAAATAAAGAATGCTTTTTCGATTTTATATTCATTTAAAGAAATTAATGAAAAATACGCTCCCATACTATTAGCAACTAATACTATATTTTTATATTTATTTTCAAGCGTATCAAAAAAGTCGCGAAACTCTTCTTTGGCATCCCAGGGATATCTGGATTTATAGTCAAATCCTATTACATCATAGCTATCATCAAAAAATTTACTATAACGCTTGGATTCTGCTATAGTGCCATTTTGACCATGCACATAAATAACTGCGTTCTTCATATAATATTCATCCCCATCTTCCAATTCATTTTAGTCAAAATAATATAACCTTGATATATTTTACATTTGTTGAAATCAAAAGTTTTAACAACTTCATTATTATTAAAGTAATACATATCCTCCCCTTTTGAATCGACCACCACCTCTATAGGTATTTACATGACAAGTAAATTCTTGTCCACATTCAGGACACTTTATAACATGATAAATAATATCCGCAAACCACATACCATTTTTTTTATATTCATCAAGAGCACAGCTGCCTTCAGTAAAGATAAAATGTTCTTTTTCAACCATTTCTTTAATATATGCCATTATTTGATGATAATCTTTGGGTGAAAATATTTCTATTTCCTCTATATGAGAACAATAATCACACATTTTTATTTCCCTTCTAAAACTTCCTTTATTAAAATCTACATGTTTAAACAAATTTATAGCATTATTGTCTTTTGTTATACAGACATTATTTAAATATATTGAAAAATACTTTATCTTTCAATAAAACTAATCACTGTCATTTAATTGAAAAACGACTATTAATAAAAGGTTTTTTCATTAATCTGAAATAAACTTGACTTGTTAAATCAACTTATAAATTTATACTTTTTAATTTTCTTCTATATTTTCAACATTGTGATATACATTTTGTACATCATCAACATCATCTAAAAGAGTCAATACTCTTTTAAAATGACTGATGTCTTCTTCATCGGTTAAAGTAACGGTTTGCTGTGGCAACATTCGGTGTTCCAAAATTACAAATTCGATTTCACCTTTTGTTTCTTCAATAGCATCCTTACTCTTAAATAAGTCAGTAGGAGTTACATAAACAGTAATATAGCCATCTTCTTCAGCTTCAATGTCTATTACATCAACTTCTGCCATCATCAGAATATCCAGCACTTCTTCTTCATCAGCAACAAACGATAAAATTCCGACATGGTCATACAAATACGAAACACTTCCTGCTTGGCCTAAATTCATCTTCGCTTTATTGAAGCAGCCTCTGATTTCAGCTAGAGTTCTATTTGAGTTGTCGGTCAAGGTATCAATAATGATTGTTGAACCAGCAGGTCCAAAGCCTTCATATCTGTTTTCAAGATAAGCTTCTGTTGTACTTCCTTTAGCTTTCTCAATATTTCTTTTAATAATATCAGCAGGAACCTGAGCAGCCTTTGCTTTATCGATAACTCGTTTTAGGTTTACATTCATATCCGGATCAGGGATACCACCTTTAGCGGCCATATAAATCTCTTTCCCAAATCTTGAATAAACTTTCGTTTTCTTAGCAGCTGTAGCAGCCATACTGGCAGCTCTAACCTGAAAAGCGCGTCCCATATTTTAACATCTCCTTACTTTTCTATGTTGTTTAATACCGGTTAATATTATAACACTACTTTTTTATTATGACTATTGAATTTAATGAATACATCAATAATATGATTTCAATTATTTCTAGTAAAAATAAGCGTGGAATAACCCACGCTTACTATCAATCTCTTAATACGGCATCTAATTTGTTAGATAATTGATCTAATACCTGTCTATGTATCGGTAAAATATCACTTTCAGATAATGTTTTTTCACTACTGCGATAAGAGATACTTACTGCGATACTCTTATAGCCTTCTTGAATTCCTTTTCCTCTATAGACATCAAAGATTTCTACCATATCCAGCAAGCTGCCACCAGCTTTTTTAATTGTTGAAATTATCTGCTCAGCAGTAATCTTTTCTTCAACAACCAAGGCCAGATCATAGTTGACAGCTGGATATCTGGCAATCTTTTCGTATTTTATTCTTGAAGGTTTTTCATTAAAGATTGCATCTAAATTTATTTCTGCAATTACTGCTTCATCAATTTCATATTTCTTTTTAGCCAACGGATGAATGTGACCAGCATAGCCGATTAATTTTTTACCAAGATATATATCTGCAGCTTTGTTTGGATGTAATAATTCTTTAGGATTTGATGCTGGTCTGAAGAAAATTCTTTTTTCATCATAACCTAATTTTTCTAAAAGATTTAAAATAATACCTTTGATAGAATAGAAATCATTATGACCATAAATATTCTGCCATTTTGAATAGGTTGTTTTTTCTGACATGGCCATTGAAAGATGTAATCTTTCTTTACCATCATCACTGTAAACCTTGGCTGTTTCAAATATTGAATATTCATGGTTTCCTCTTGCCATATTGAAACTTACACAATCCAGCATAGATGACAACAGTGAAGTGCGATAATATCTTCTATCTTCACCCATAGCGTTGGAAATTCTTACAGGAGTACCAATTGATAGGATACCCGCTTCAACATTGGCCTGTGATACCAGTGAATAGGTTACGATTTCATTAAAGCCAAAACCATTAAGCATCGCATTAATTGTTCTTCTGCTTTCACCATTTTCCGCATATCTGGCCTGAGTTGTTGGCATTTCAGGAAGCGTAGAAACAATATTTTCATAACCCAGCATACGGATAACTTCTTCTGATAAATCCTGCCAGATCTCAATATCAGTACGATATGAAGGAATGTAGGTAATAATAGTATCTTCGTCTTTTTTCTCTGGTTTAAAGTCCAAAGCCTTGAATACCTGATACATCTTTTCATATTCAAAATGCGTTCCTAATAAACTGTTAATCTTTTTAACTGAGGCTTCAATTACTGTTGGTGTATATTCCATATCACCATATACTACAGTTTCCTCAATATTTTCAGCATCAGCTAAATCAATCAATAATTGAATACTTCTTTCAGTTGCTGTCAAGGCTGCCTTAGGGTCAATTCCCTTAGAAAATCTGGTAGCAGCTTCGGTAAATAAACCCAGTCTTCTGGAAGTATTTCTGACATTTACTAAATTGAAATGAGCTGCCTCGATAATGATACCTTTGGTATCTTCATCAATCTTACTGTCTTCTCCACCCATAATGCCGGCATAACCAATAGCTCTTCCTTCAGTAGTAATCATCAGATCTTCTTCTAATACATGATACTTCTGACCATCCAAAGCAGTATAAATTTCATCCAATCCACTTTTTACAGTTATTTCTTTAGCTGGTATTTTTGCCAAATCATAGAAATGCAGTGGCTGACCAGTTTCTAGCATTACATAGTTAGAAATATCAACAACATTATTTATCGCTTTTATTCCTACTGAATTCAGTGCTCTTTTAAGCCAGAGTGGAGATTCTTTAATCGTTAAATTATTAATAATAGTTCCTATAAAATAAGGAGCTTTTTCTGTTTTTGAATCAATGATTAAATCAGTCTTTGATTTTTTGGCAGTATAGCTATAATCTGGAAGATTAACTTCTCTATTTAAAATTGCTCCTAAATCTTTAGCCAGGGCCCAGATACTTAAACAGTCAGCTCTGTTTGGCGTTAATGAAACTTCATAGATTGTATCATCCAAACCTAAGTATTCTAAGACTTCTGTGTTTCCAACGACTGCATCATCAGCCAACACTTCGATACCTTTTAACTGTTGTTCGCTCAAAAGTTTTTTATCTACATTCAACTCACTTAATGAGCAGATCATTCCATTAGAAATTTCTCCTCTAACTACACTTTCCTTAATTTCACCACCAGCAAGCTTACAGCCAGGTAAAGCTACAATAACCTTTTGATTGGCAGCTACATTTGGAGCTCCACAGACAATCTGTCTGATATCTGTTTTTACATCAACCTGACAAATATGCAGACTGTCAGCATTAGGATGTTTCTTACAGCTTAAAACCTGACCAATTACCAAATTTGTTCCATAAGCCTGATCTTCAAAACCTTCTACTTCATGCCCTGCCCTGGTTAAAACATCAGCTAGCTGCTGCTTTGAAATATCACTGAGATCAATATATTGTTTCAGCCAATTATATGTAATTTTCATCTTTTAAGCCCTCCTATTCAAATCTTTTAAAGGTATCTAAAAACCTGATATTGTTAGCATAGAAATGCCTGATATCATCAACACCATACTTAAGCATGGCGACTCTTTCCACCCCTACTCCAAAAGCAAAACCAGTATATTTTTCTGAATCAATACCAGCCATCTGTAAAACTCTAGGATGAACCATACCAGCTCCTAATATTTCAATCCAGCCAGTATTCTTGCAGGTTGAACATCCTGTTCCACCACAAATATGACAGCTGACATCAATCTCAATTGATGGTTCAGTAAATGGGAAATAAGATTGTCTCAATCTGATTTCTCTGGCGCTGCCAAACATACTTCTTGCAAGTAGTTCTAAAGAACCTTTTAAATCGCCAACAGTTATGTTTTCTCCAACAACCAAACCTTCCACCTGCACAAACTGATGAGAATGTGTGGCATCATCATCATCTTTTCTATAAACCTTGCCAGGGCAGACTACTTTAATCGGTAGAATATCATGCTCAGCTTCTAAAACACGCATTTGAATAGCTGTGGTCTGAGTTCTTAACAGTCTGTTAACATCAACATAGAAAGTATCCTGCATATCTCTTGATGGATGATCGGCAGGAATATTGGCTCTTTCAAAGTTGTACAAATCCAGTTCAACTTCTGGACCTTCTACTACGGCATAGCCCATAGCAATAAAGATGTCTTCAATTTCCTGTTGCACAACTGTCAGTGGATGTAGTGTTCCATATTTTCCTCTATTTGCAGGTAGAGTTATGTCAATTTTATCTTCTTTTAAATTTTGCAACATTTCTGCCTCTTTTAAACTGGCAGTTTTTTCTACTATTAAAGATTCAGTTAACTGTTTTAAACTGTTAACTGCCATTCCATAGTCTTTCTTTTCTTCTTTTGGTACATCTTTCATCTGAGCCATCAGACCATTGATTTTTCCTTTTTTCCCCAAAAGTTCAATTCTGATGCTTTCAATAGAATTCAAGTCTTGTGCAGATTCTATTTTTTCAATAAACTCTTTTTCTAACTGTTTCCAAGCTTGTGTCATATAAATCTCCCTTCAAATAAAAAACGCCCTGTTTAAGGACGTTGAAATTTCACGTGGTACCACCTTAGTTACTTCTTAATCAACTTTAACGCAGTTATACGGAGGTGATTAGCCCCACTCCAAGGTGAATTCATACCATTCGTATCAGAAAACTTTCACCAATTGTTTTCTTCTCTTTCATACAAAGTTAGCGGTATCATGTTCCTTATCTTTGTGCTGTAATCATTTTATATGTTTTAAATGTTTTTTGCAAATATAAAATTATCATTCTACTATCTTTACTAAATAACAACTTTTAGCATTATATTCATCTTTTGGATAATACCCTATTAATTTCATCTTTATATTTTCATAATAAACTTCTTTGTTTAATTCAAAGACATTATCAGCTAACTGCAAATACAAATCTTCCACAAGTAAAAATTCATCAGCATATTCAAATCCAAGTTTTTCCATTAAAGCTTTAACTTCTACATCTCCTGTCACATGCCAAGTTTCATGGTTAAAACTATATCTTGTTTCTTCATAAATCATAGAATACATTTCTGTAAAATTATATTTATATAAGCTTTTCTTACAATTATTACTATAATACGATATACCATAATCTAGATGTATTTGTCTATCAATGTCAAATATTTCAGCATATGGATCAACACAATAATACTTACCGGCAATATATACACTACCACTAAATGGATTTATTACAATATATTTATAAAAAATAGACTTTCTAATTTATAATTCAGTGGACCTCCATACCAGGTTGTTTCTTCCAAAAATGTAAATCTAGTTGATAAATCGGTATTTTTCAAAACAGTCTCAAAGTTTTTTTATCTTCTTGAGATATTTCTACATTTGTCAAATACAGCTTTTCAGTTGCTTTATCGATAAAAACAAATATCAGAATAAGTATTGAAATAAAAGTTATAAACTTCTTCATCTTTTCATCCTCATTTATTAAAATACTAGTTTTCCTTTGTAATACAATGTATTTTCATACTATTTATAGTGATACATTAAAATCCCGGCTGCTATCGCTACATTTAAAGATTCAAAATTTTTCATTTCAATCTTTACTCTTTCATCGCTAAATAATATCGCATCATTAGAAAGACCTTGTCCTTCATTTCCCAACATAATAGCTACTTTATCGCTTTTTTCACTTACACTTAAATAGTTAGAATTATTTAATTCTGCAGCTATTACTCTACAGCCATTTTCTTTGACTTTAGAGATGATATTAATTAAAGTATCCCTTAATACTGGAATATGGAAAAAAGCTCCCTGAGAGGCTTGAATTGTCTTCTCGTTGTATAAATCACAGCTGTCGACAGTTAAAAAAACTACATCATAACCAAAACTGCAGGCTGTTCTAATAATTGTTCCTACATTTCCCGGATCTTGAACTTTTTCAAGTATAATAGCTTTTTTATAATCCTTGACTTTGTAGTCCAACATTCTACAGACAGCAATATAATCATTTAAAGAAACATTTTCTGATAGTTTTCTGATAATTGTTTCGCTGACATAAACACAATCAATATCAAAGATATTTTTTACGCCTTCTCTAACTATCAGGGTCTCTACACAATCAGCCTTTAAAGCTTCTTCTATTAAATGTCTTTGCTGAACTATAAAAAGATTATACCTTTCACGGTATTTTTTCTGTTTAAGCTTACTCCAGAGTTTTACTTTACTGTTTTCCAACGATTTGATGATTTCCATATCCTTATTCTAACAAAAAAAGCCAGGTAGTGAAACTACCCAGCTTTGTAATTTATTTTAATACTCTCTGACATCTCTGGCATAAGCCATTTTCATCAGTATCCTTAACAACATTCCAGCATCTTGGACAGACATGACCATCAAACTTTTCTACTTTAATGTAGCCAGTAGGATATTCCTCATACTTCTCTTCTGTTACTTCAAACTGAGAAGCGATGACCAGTTGAGCTAAATCATGATTTGTTAAACCATTTAGAGCATCTTTATATTCATCTTTAGGACAATAGTAGATTTTAGTTTCTAAAGCTTTTTTAATCAGTCCGCTGACTTTTGCTTCTTCTAAGGCTTTAAGAATATCGCTTCTTACTTCCATATATTTTTCCCATTGAACCTTTATAGCTTTTTCATCTTCATGTCTTAAAACTGCAGGGAACCCTTCCAAAAAGACACTTGGTTTCTTATTGCTGAAAATACCATACACTTCTTCCATCGTATAAGATAGAATTGGAGCCCATAATCTATTAAGAGCATCAGTAACCTTATAGAAAACAGTTTGAATCTGTCTTCTTCTCAGATTATCTTTCTTTTCAATGTATAAAATATCTTTAGCGTAATCCATATAGAAAGCACTGATTGTATTGGTCATATAGGTAAACAATGTATTGCTGGCTAAAATATAATCATACCTGTCATAAGCTTTGACAGTAGTCTCGATTACATCGTTAAGTTTAATCAGAATATATTTATCCAGTGAAGTTAAATTTTCATAAGCAACAGCATCCTTTTCATAATTGAAATCTTCGCTGTTGATGTTACCTAGCAAAAATCTGAAAGTATTTCTAACTTTTCTATATTGCTCACTGGCAATCTTGAACAATTCATCTGAACACTTTAAATCTGCTTTAAAGTCTACTGAAGCAACCCAGTATCTTAAGATATCAGCACCATATTTTTCAATTACCGCAATTGGGTCGATAGTATTTCCAATTGATTTACTCATCTTATAGCCCTTGCCATCAACAACATAGCCATGTGATAAGACACCCTTGTAAGGAGCCTGTCCATTGGTAGCTACTCCAACAATTAATGACGAGTTAAACCAGCCACGATATTGATCAGAACCTTCCAGATACAGTTCACAAGGATATTCAAATCCCCTGCGTTTAAAGGTATTATGTGATGAGCCAGAATCAAACCAGACATCCATTGTATCTACCTCTTTTGTAAACAGACCATTTGGAGAATTTGGATGAGTGTAACCTTCTGGTAATAGATCTTTAACATCTTTTTCAAACCAGATATTTGAGCCATGCTGTTCAAACAACTCTGCTACATGATCAAAAAGCACTTCATCGATAATTGGTTTTTCATCTTCACTATAAAAGATTGGAATTGGTACTCCCCAAACTCTCTGCCTTGAAATGCACCAGTCTTTTCTGTCTCTGATCATGTTATACATTCTGGCATGACCAAAATCATTTTCCCATTTTACTGAATCCACTGCATCCAGCAATTCTTTCTTGATCTTTTCAATTGAAGCAAACCATTGAACTGTCGCTCTGAAGATTACCGGTTTTTTCATTCTGTCATCATGAGGATAGCTGTGGGTAATCCATTCATTAGCCAATAGACGACCATCTTCATTTAACCACATTACAATATCCTTATTGGCATCAAAAACAAATTTACCATTCAATCTTTCGCCAGCTTCAATTGTTAGACATCCTTTGTCATCTACTGGACAGAATGTCTCCAGGCCATACTGCTGTCCAACATAGAAGTCCTCTAAACCATGACCAGGAGCTGTATGAACACATCCTGTGCCATCTTCATCAGTAACATGATTTCCTAAAATTACTAACGAAGTTTTTTCAGGATATAAAGGATGAGCGGTTTTAACATACTCCAATTCACTGCCCTTAAGCGTTTTTAATACTTCATATTCTTCTAATTGAAACTTCTCCATCAATTTTTTAACTAATGTTGAAGCCATAATCAATTTACCTTTTTCAGTTTTAACAATGTCATAGGTTAAATCAGGATGTAGACAGATTGCCATGTTTCCTGGAATTGTCCAAGGAGTAGTTGTCCAGATAACAACCTTCTCATCTCCATCTAAAACACCATTTCCATCAGTTACATCAAATGTAACAAAAATAGTCATATCCTTTTTATCTTCATAATAGATTTCACTATCTGCCACCGCCGATTCTCTTTCAGGTGACCAGTAGATTGGTTTTAAACCCTGGTAGATTAAACCATTGCAGGCCATTTTGCCGAAAGTTCTGATCTGATCAGCTTCAAATGATTTATCCATGGTGATATATGGATAATCATACTGGGCAACGGTACCTAATCTTTTTTCTGTTTCCATTTGAATCTGAATCTGCTCATTGGCATATTGTTCACATTTTTCTCTAAAATCAACAACAGACATTTTCTTTCTGTCATATCCTAAAGATGGCATCATATTTTCAATAGGTAGACCATGAGTATCCCAACCAGGATAAAATGGCGTATCATACCCCATCATATGTTTTGTTTTAACTATAAAATCTTTAAGTACGCGGTTCATCGCTGTACCGATGTGTAAGTTTCCATTAGCATATGGAGGACCATCATGTAACATAAAACGAGGTTTTCCCTTATTATTTTCCATCATTAAATCATATAGTTTTATCTGTTCCCATCTTTCTAAAATGCTAGGTTCTTTTTTAGGAAGGTTCCCTCTCATTTCAAATGTTGTATTTGGCATTAACAGTGTGTCTTTATAGTCCATAATTAACTCCCTCTTTCCTTAAAAAAACGTCCTCAAACCTAAGGACGTCAATACGCGGTACCACCTTAGTTCACAAATTATTTTGTGCCCTCAATATCTTTAACGCAGATATACGTAACTATTTACCTGTCAATAGTTCAGCTCCAAAGTGATATTTTATCTAATCTTGACTGACTTGCACCAACCGTCAATTCTCTTATTGCCGACTTAAATAAAACGCGTCTTTTTCTTAGCCTTAGTCTAAATCCTCTGGTTGCGCAAATGGATCTGGCAACTGGATTTCATCATATAATTTCAATTTTTCCATTAACTGTTCTACTGCTTCAGTTAATTGTTTCTTTGCCTCTATTGAAGCCTGGTTATATTCTTTAACAGTATCAACATATTGCTGCACTTCCAGAACAGCTTCTTCAATAATGCTGTCAGCATTATAACGAGCTTCATCAATCATACTGTTAGCTTCCTTTAAAGCTAATCTGGCAACATCATCCGCCTGTTTTTCACGCATTGAAAGTTCACTGACTAAAAGTTGATATCTCTTTTTTATCATTGCAAACTGATTGTTAACTGTTTCTATCTGATTTTGATAGATAAGTATCCTTTCGTTCAATTCATGAATCTGATACTCTAATCTGTCGATTTCGCTATTAACCTGATAACAGTCATATCCGTTAGCAACCAAATTGAAGCGGCGCAATTCGTTCATAGAAAACTCTCCTTATCATATAAACTTTTTAACTTTTACAATTATTTTACCACTTTTTTTATTTTTCTCAATATCAATTATTAGATATCTTCCATGCGTTCTAAGCGATAATATATCACTATTATTACATAGATATGTAAAATCTTCAATAGTTTGATAATTTACACTCACAAAACCAGCACTAATAAAATCCTTAGCTTTTTCTCTTGATTTTCTTATTAATGCTGATACTACTGTATCTAGTCTAAGTGATGAAATATGGTATTTATATTCTTCAAATTTAAAGTTTTGACTATGAAAATCAACTTCTTGAAATTGAACAGCACAGCGACCTATCTGAGTCAGGTTATTCTGCAGGTAATTTTGAACATCTTTACAGCAATAAAAATATATTCTGTCATCCTCAACCCACATATCACCAAACTTGTTAAGCTCAATACCACAGTTATAGATAGCTCCTTTTACATCTCTATGAGTCAGTTTATTAAACTTTCTATTGAAACTGGCTGACAGACAGCAGATATAGTCTTTAAAATCAACATCTTTACCTACCACACACATTTTTCTTATTGCTTCATCATAGCCACCAAAGAATGTATATGGAATTTTATCTGATAAATATGACTTTATTGTTTTAACTTCACCGCTGTTACAAAATCCCAGAGCTACTGCATGATTTGAAGCATCATAGTTTTCTGATATCTGATGCAGTTTTTTTATTAGACTTTCAAATCCTTTATAATGTTGAAGTAAATTGCTGTTGGTTCTATTCACTCTCTACTCTTCCATCAACAGGCATATCATGTGGAGTAAATAAGAATACATTTCTATCAATTCTCTGATATTCACCCTTTATAGCATAGATAACACCTGCTAAAAAGTCTAAAAGTCTGATAGCACTTGATTCCTGTAAACGATGAATATTGACAACAACAGCCTTATTGGCTAAAAGGCAGTTGGCAATTTCTGCTGAATCATCAAAACTTCTTGGTTCTTTAACCATCATTTTAGCATTGCTGACCTTTTTAACTTTTTCATTTTGAGCCTGTTCGTATTCAGAAACTTTTTCTTCAAATACTTCTTCAACCTCTTCATGTTCAACTTCTGTTTCAGTTAATGCTTTTTTAATTTTTCCAAAAAACTCACTCATTTTATCTCTCCTTAAAATTCACAGATTAATTATATCATTTTTCATAAGTAATAGTTAACTTTTATTATTCAAAAGCTTTATCCTATATGTTTAAATAAACTATTAATTTTATATAAATCGATAATCGTAAGATTTTATATTTTGTTTTCCAAAAGTATTTACATTAATTTGATGTCCAAAAGTATTTACATTAATTTGATTGTCTAATTTTTACACAAATGATATCATTAGTTGGATATTTTGGAGGAAGTGCTATGCAACTTAAAATTGAAAATCTCTCTAAATCATTTGGAGATCTAAAGGTTTTGATTGATTTGAACTATACATTTGAGAAAGGTAAGATTTATGCCATTTTAGGAAAAAACGGTTCTGGTAAAACCACACTTTTTAACTGTATTTCTGAAGAAATGGAATTTGATAAGGGTAATATCTATCTTGATAATGAAATTATCAACCATCAGGATGTCGGTTTTGTATATACTGAGCCAATGCTGCCTCTGTTTTTGACAGGTTTTGAATTTTTAACCTTTTTCGCTGATATTCATCAGGATAAAGGATTAAATCGCCAGGATGTTGACAGTTATTTTGATCGTATTGATTTCAATGAAGACGATCGCCATCGCCTGATTAAGGATTACTCAACCGGAATGAAAAACAAATTACAGATGTTATGTATTATTCTTACAAAACCAAAGGTCTTGCTGTTGGATGAACCTTTAACATCACTAGATCTTGTTTCATCAATGAATATGAAAAAAGAACTTCTTAAAATTAAAGATGATACTATCATGATTCTTTCTACTCATATTTTACAGATTGCAAAAGACATCAGTGATGAAATTGTCATTTTAACCAAAGGCAATCTTTTAGATGTTGATGAAACAGCTGAAGACTTTGAACAGACTGTACTGGAGATTTTACAAGATGAATGAAATATTATTTAGATTAAAGTATAACAATCTGCTTCACAGGTTCATTAACGGAAAAATACTTTCTAAAATTTTCAAAGTAAAAGAAAAAGCTTATAGAGACTACGAATTAAAGCATTCACTACAAAAATATATGCCTGTTTTTGATATTCTTTTTGATATCATAAAACATTTATTATATTTACTGATAATTTCTATCGCTTCTTTTAATGCGAGCGATTTTGTAATCTGGTTTATGTTTTTAATGGTTGGAGGATTTTCAACAAGGATACTTAACTATGATGCCGATATACAAATTCTTTTTCAGTCTTTTAAAATACCTTTTAAAGATATCTTTTATTTTAAATTGAAAAGAAGATTCATAAACCGCTTAAGCTATGCTCTTATTTTTCCTATTGGATACAGTCTGATTATCAAAGATTTCAGCTATATACCGTTGATGATCTTCTCTATCTTCTTCTTTATGTATTTTGCAGAAAGCTTTACTTTACTTATCTTCAAAATAAAAAAACCAGCAGTAATACAGTATCCGCTATACATAGCTATGGTAGTGATCTGTCTGGCTTTTGGTTTTTTACACATCAGTTTTTATTATATGCTGATACCTATGGTTATCTATCTGATAGTAAGTTTTATAGTTATTCGAAAGCAGAAACGTGCTGATTTATTCTTTGATATATTTATGAAAAATATTCGAGATTTTGATGAATCAATCAAGTCTCTAGGTGATTATTTTACCAAAGAAACTGAAATGGATAAAAATACCAAACCTGAAAAAAGTTTATCGATTATTCAAAAATATAAATCATATGACTTATATCAGTATCTGTTTTTATCTAGACATCAAAGAATCTGGTTCAAGCCTTTACGTAATTCAAGCTTAATTCAGATAGCTGTCTATCTGATATTTACGATAATCTTATTTTTTGATATTATCCCAGTTACTGACTATCAAATAACCTTTATTATCTTGACCAATTTTTACATTTATTTGCTTTATATTCTGGATACAGGTCAAAAGCTGATTAAAGCTTATTATCGCAATGGCGATTATCAATTGCTTCACTATGCCTTTTATCGTAGAAAAAATGAAATCTACAAGCAATTTTTAATTCGCTTAAAAGATGCTTTCAAATTTTCTCTTGTCCCAATATTAATCAGTCTGGTTTTTTCATTAATATGGGTTTTAGGTTTTAAAATACCTGTAGGTCCAACATTCAATTTCTTTATTTCAGTAGTATTTTTCGCACTGTTCTTCAACATCCATTATTTATTTATTTATTATATTTTTCAGCCATATAACTATGAATTGGATAAACCTCGTTTGATATTAACCATATTTGATATTGGTATTTATATCTTCGTCTATATGGACAAACCTTGGCTTGGCTTATAAATATTTAGGAGTTATATTTATCATCATCCTTATAGTCTATATTATTTTTTCAACAGTTCTTGTTTATAATTTAGCTCCTAAGACATTTAAATATCGTGACTAATATAACCAAATTAAAAAACCTGATGCTTAATCATACATCAGGTTTTTTAAACTAAATTTTTTTATACAGATTGGCTTCATATGGGGCCATCATGCTTTCCTGTTCCTTTATATTTGATATCACAAGCTTATAACCACTGCTGTTGAAAATTCGTTTTTGCTTTTGGTCTGAAAGATTGATTTCAATCAGATATTCATTTTTCTCATCTTTTCTTTTATAGATGAAATAATCTTTTGTATTTTCATGAAGAAACTCAATTTCACCATAGATCAATGTTGGATTGTCTTTTCTATATTGAATCAGTTTTTTCGTAAAATTATAAATAGAATCAGCTGTTTTTTGTTGATATTGGATATTTGTTGTTTTTAAATCCTGATAGCCTGAAATCCACGGAAGCGTTTTTGAAAAACCTCCATAAGCTGTCTCGCTCCACTGCATTGGAGTACGACAATGATCTCTGCTGCCAGCTAATATAATCGCAAATGCTTCCTGTTCTGTTTTCCCAGCTTCAATGAATTCCTTATATCTGTTGAGACTTTCCACATCTCTGATATCATCCATTGATTCAAATTTATTATTGGTCATACCAATTTCCTGTCCCTGATAGAAAAATGGTGTTCCTCTCAAGGTCAAAAGTATCATATTGATATTATTAGATAGTTCATCACGATATCTGTGACTTGGGTCAATCTTGGAAATGAAACGTGGATTATCGTGATTATCAACAAATAGCGACATCCAATATCGATTGGTAAAAGCCTTTTGATTTTCAATTAAATAAAATTTATAGAAATTCAAATCGTAGCGATAGTCATCAAAGCGAACTTTTCCAGGTGTTTCCAAATGGTCAAAACTAAAAGTTAAGTCCATTATATTGCGATAATCTCCTGTTAAAAGTTTGCCTAGTTGCATTCCAATACCAGGAGTTTCACCTACTGAAAACCCATTATAGGGTTCGAAAGCGACTTTTCTCAATTCCGCTAAATATTTGGATAAATTCGGACCATAAAAATAATGTTCCATGCCTGTAAAACCAACCAGATCACCAACTAAAGTATCTCCATCAGGCAAATTTGGATTTTTGGAAATATAATTTATAACATCCATTCTAAATCCATCAATACCTTTATTTAACCAAAAAGATACGATATCAGCTACTTCTTTTCTTACCTGTGGATTGTCCCAATTTAAATCCATTTGTTTTGATGAAAATAGTTTTAAGGCGTACATATCAACTTCTTTAAAATATCTCCAGGCTGACCCGCTAAAGAAGCTGGTCCAGTTATTAGGTTTTTTTCTAAAAAAGTAGTAAGCCTGTTTTTCTTTATCTCCAGCCAAAGCTTTTTTAAACCATGGATGTTCATCAGAAGTATGATTTACAACCAGATCCATAATAATTTTCATATCACGTTTTTTCAGTTCTGAAATAAGCTGTTCAACATCAGCCATGGTACCGAATTCAGTCATTATATTTCGATAGTCTCTAATATCATAACCATTATCATCATTTGGCGAATCATAAATTGGAGAAAGCCATAAACAGTCAACTCCTAAATCTTTTAAAGTATCTAATTCTGATATGATACCTTGAATATCTCCAATACCATCGCCATTAGAATCTTTAAAACTACGAGGATAGATTTGATAGAAAACAGCTTCTTTCCACCAGGTTTTTTTGATTGGTGCATTATCTTCCAACGGCTGATCTAATTCGCTATTTACTAAATCAATAATTGTTTGAAAAAATGAAGTTGGAATTTTCCTTTTTAGTATTTTAGATAGATTTTTGAGTTTTAGATTTAATACCAGTGGATTTTTAAGCAGAGAAAAAGAAAACCCTGTCTGTAAAAATAATCTGAAAATTACATCATGTCCAATTGGTAAAGCTAAAACATCTTTAATTTTACTGTCTATATCAATTTTTTTGCTCATGTTTTAACTCCTCTATACGTTTTTGATTTTCAGCAACTATCTGTTTATAGAATACTTCATCAATACGATAAAATTTTCGATAAATAAGATAGGCTATAATTACAAATATTAGTGGTAAAATCAACATCGAAGTTTTTAAAAGGTTTAGTCCCTGTTGAGTTACCTGTGAAACATCAGATGATTCATTGATACCAGCTAAAATAACGGTAGTTCCTACTATACCACTGGCTAAGGCGTTACCAAGTTTATTGATAAATGGCTGAAGCGATAGTGTTACTGAATCATTGCGCTTATGAAATTTCCATTCTCCATACTCTACTGAATCTGATATAAACATCAGCATTAATAATTGGATTGCTCCCTGACCAACAAAAAGCAGGATTCCCGCGACCCCAATTCCTAACATCGTGGTTGTTGGAGCCAAAAAGAAAATCACATAGCCTAAAACCATCAGAAAGATACTGCCTGTAAAGATTGTATTGCGTTTCAGATATTTGGAAACCAAAGGGAAAACAGCCAGGGCTGTAAGCTGTGATACAGCCAGAATAGCCGCAAATACTGAATACATGTTTATATCACCATAGACATATTTAAAGTAATACTGACCAAAAGAAGTGGTTGTCATATAACCAGTCATAAAAATACTCATAGAAATAGAAATCCATAATAATTGATCATTTTTTACAATTATCTGAAACAGTTCTTTAACTGTAGTCTGCTCTTCAACAACCTGATTTTTTAAATCTTCCTTAACACCAAAAACTGTAAACATTTGGAAAAACAGCATTAAGATAACTAAGATAATTGATAAATAAAAATATGCCTGCTGCATAGAGCCTGTTTTTTCAGCCAGAAATTGGGTAAAACCAGTAATTCCAACAACTAGAGTAAACATACCCAGATTAGCACATATCCTGGCAACAGCTCCTATTTTTTCGCGTTCCTTCTGGTCTTTAGAAAGTGAAGGCAGCATTGACCAATAGGCAATATCATTAGCAGTATAGGAAATTTCCCACAATAGATAGTTTACTGTAAAAATAACTACAAATCCCAATCCTTCAATTTTAAAATCATAGAAAAATACTATTGTAAAAATTGAAGATAAAATAGCTCCAATCAAGATCCATGGTTTAAACTTGCCCCATTTGGTCTTGGTATTATCTACCAGCATACCCATAAAAGGGTCATTAAAGGCATCAAATACTCTAACAAAAACCATAATCATCGTAATATAAGCCATGATTTTATCCGATAAATCTAAGACATCGGTTAAGTAAAACATCAAAAACATCGAGACCAGTGTATAAAGCATGTCTCTTCCGATTGTGCCCATACCAAACATCCAGCGATTTCTTTTCTTAACTTTTTCATTCATATTGATTAATCCTCTTTCTTTTTTTGAAACTTTTCTATAGAACCATATTTTCATAATATATGTTAATAATTATTTTTAGTTAAAATAAGGGGATGGTTATTAAACCATCCCTCTTTTATTCGTAAATGTAAGCACATGGTTCATTAAGGTTTCAAATTTTTTTCACTTAGTGATTTAATTTTATCCCTTAACCTATTAACTTTCAATATAATCGTGTTTTATAAGTTAAACTACTTCTAAAATACCATAATCTCCCTGGTCTCTGCGATAAATTATTGAAATAAGTCCAGTATCTTTATCTCTAAAGACATAGAAGTTATGATTTACAAGTTCCATTTGAATAATTGCTTCATCAGTATCTAAATCATCAACTACTACTCTTTTAACTCTTGCAATTACATCTTCTTCATCATCATATTCTACATTATCAACAAATGCTTTAGCTAATTTTTCTTTATGTCTTCTAGACAAACGTGTCTTTTGTCTTCTAATCTGGTCTTCTAATTTGTCAATTGATTTATCAATTGCATTTTTAACCTCATCATCGACAACTTCACTTCTTAAATAACCAATTTTTGAAGGAATAGTTATTTCCAACCTAATATTATTACCATGTTTTTTGACAACTGCATTGGCAATTGTCTCTGGATCAATCAAGAGATACTTGTCTAAAAATGACAACTTATCACCAATCCTTTTCTCTACTTCTGCAGACAAATTAACATCTTTAGAATAAACATTTACTTTCATACTAAATTCCTCCTATATTCTTGCGATTATCATCATCGCTTAGTATCTTTTTCAACCATTTATATATTTTATACAACGAATACGTGTCTAAGCCACAGTATTCAAATAATTGCTCTCTATATATTTGTTTTTGTTTTTCATCCTGGCACTGACTCATCTGACGATGAATCTCAACGGCCTGCATTCCATCAGAGACATCCAGATCATCATAGGAATGTCTTTCATCAATCATATTTTCGATTGTATTCAGGGTAAATGAGCCTCTCATTCTCGTATCATATACAATTCCAGAAATAAATGGAACAGCCATATCTATTAACCTTTCATTTATTTCCAATAATTTTTCACTATGTTCAGGGAAGTAATTCGCTAATTCATTGATTCTTAATCTTTCAGCACCAGTAGCATTGTAAGCAACAACACTTCCTTTTTCTGGAATATTATCCAGTAATGATTCAACCAACTCTTTTCGGCTGTCACCTTCACCAATAAATTCATAATGAGTGAGCTTTTCAGCCTCTAAGACATGTAATGAATATTGAAAAACTAAAACATCCATCACTTTCATATCTTTATAAGGTGGTATCGGAAATAAATCCCATTCAAAATCAATAAAGGAAATGGGAAATTCCAGCTGGTCCAGCCACTTACCTAAAGCCTGCTTGTCAACATATAAACCACCATTCTGATCAGCTTTTATTTGAGCCATTTGAACCTTGTTACCCTCAACTCTATCAAGGTCCGCATCTTTTAAATACCTGATGCCATCATCATACATCTCATATTTGTGCTGTGAGGATACCAGAGTCAGGATGCAGTTATCAGTAATTACTTTTACTAAAGGAAAACAGTCATAATAGAATGGACATCTATTTCTTCCAGTACACTTATTGCTTCTTATTGGAAGTTCAAGTTCTGAGGTATCAATTCTATAGAGAATTTCATCCAAATCTATTGGAATACTTTCGACATAATCCTTTATATAAGCAGTTTGTTTGCCATCTTTAACAAAATATTTGGTTAATATCCATAATTTTTCATCATCAAGACTATCTTCATATACATATTCTTTATTTAAATACAGGATATAGTAGTTGTTTACCTTTAAACCATTTCCTTCTAATACATGTTTGATGTAAGCTATATTGCTTGCTTCAGATTCCAAAGCCTGATTTGAAAGAAGAATTGAATACACATCACATTGCTTTCCTTCAATAAATAGCAAAGGAACTCTTATCCTTAAACCTTTATAGGAGAATCTTGCTTTAAATATCCAATTATAATTAGCTGCAGTTAAAAATGTATCACTACTTTCTTCGTTAGGAACACCAACATAATATTTTTCAATATTCAATTTTTTAGCAATGCTGACATTTATATCCGTACTTATATTAAAATATAAGTGAAAATTCGTTTTTGTTTCTAATGACAATTGGTACAATCTAGGGCATCGCAAGAATCTCTTTACATCTGATACATGCATACATCCTTACCTCACATATATTATATCATAATAATGCTTATATGATTATTAATTTGACCTAAAAATGCAATGCGTAAACACATTGCTCAAGGTTATTTAACAGCTTCTTTTAATTTGGCTGAAGCTTTAAAAGAGACAGTTTTTTTAGCAGGTACTTCTACCTTTTGTAGCGTTGCAGGATTAATACCTGTTCTGGCTGCTCTTTGTCTAACCTCGAATTTACCTAAGTCTTTAATCGCTACATCATTACCAGCAATTATTTCTTCTATGATGGTTTCAAAGATGAAATCTACCTGTTTAGCAGCATCCTTTTTAGTTATATCAAATTCCGCAGCAAATTTTTCAACTATATCTTTCTTTAAAATTTTGCTATTCATATAAATACCTATCCTCTAATTCTTCTTTCTAGCAATGATTCTGATTGGATTACCTGTAAAATCAAAGGCATCTCTTAGCTTGTTTTCTAAATATCTCTGATATGAAAAATGTAATAATTCTTCATCATTGACAAATAATATGAACGTTGGTGGGGCAACTGAAACCTGATTACAATAATTAATCTTCAGTTTCTTACCTTTATGGGCAGGTGGAGGTGTTGTAATCTGAGCATCAGCTATAACCTCGTTTAATAAAGATGTCTGTACTCTAAACTGTGAATATTCATATACTTCATCAATTAATGGAAAAAGATTGTTTATTCTTGATTTGTTTAATGCACTGACAAAAACAATCGGAGCATAATCCAGGTAAACAAATTGTGCTCTTATTTCTTTGGTAATTGTATCCATTGTTGTATGATCTTTTTCAACAATATCCCACTTGTTATAAACGATAATAATTCCCTTACCTGCTTCAACAGCATAACCAGCCACATGTTTATCCTGCTCGGTAATACCTGTAGAGCCATCTAGAACAAACAATACTACATCGCATTTATCAATAGCTCTCATAGCTCTTAAAACCGAGTACTTCTCTATATTTTCATAAATACGACCTCTTTTTCTGATTCCGGCAGTATCTACCACAACATATGATTTACCATCACGCTCAAAAGGGGTGTCAATTGCATCTCTTGTTGTTCCACTGACATCTGATACAATTACTCTTTGCTGATTTAAAATGGCATTAACAAGTGAACTTTTACCAACATTGGGTCTACCAATTACCGCAAAAGAAATCAATCCTTCCTGTTTTTGGGTTTCCTTACCATCAAAAGAATCCAAGATTGCATCCATCAGATCCCCCATTCCAATTGACTGTACTCCACTGATAGCAATAGGATCTCCTAAACCTAATGCATAGAATTCATAAACAGCACTCATAAAAGATATATCATCAACTTTATTGACTGCTAAAATTACTTTTTTATTTGTTTTCTGTAACATCCTGGCGATATAAATATCATCATTGGTTACACCGTCTCTGGCATTTGCAAGCATAACTATCGTGTCTGCTTCTTCAACCGCTATTTCTACCTGAGCTTTAATTTCGATTTGAAAAGGTTGATCCTCAATTTGTAATCCACCTGTATCAATTAGATTAAAACTTTTGGTCAACCATTCACATTTACCATAAATTCTATCTCTGGTAACACCAGGAGTATCATCGACAATAGAAACTCTATCTCCTATCATTCGATTGAATACGGTTGATTTGCCTACGTTGGGACGGCCAACAATTGCAACAGTTCCAACTAGCATAATATCACTCCTTAAATTTTTTCAGAAATTATCCTCATTACCTCATCAACTACCTCAGTTACCGTCATATCTGATGAATCGATTAATATCGCGTCCTCAGCTTGTCTTAACGGTGAGTATTTACGATGCATATCCTGATAATCTCTATCTACTATTTCATTTCTAAGAGTAATCAGATTGGATTTAATTCCTCTTTTTTGATTTTCCAGATATCTTCTCATCGCTCTGGCTGAAGCTGAAGCTGTTAAATATATTTTGACTTCCGCATCTGGTAAAACAACTGTCCCGATATCTCTTCCATCCATTACAAAACCTTTTCCTTCAGCCATCGTTTGCTGCATTTCAACCATTCTCTCTCTAACAATTCTTTTAGTCGAAATATTGGAAGAGGCCATAGAAATTTCATCAGTTCTGATGGCATCTGTCACATCTTCACCGTTTAATAAGACTTTACCATCTTTAGTTAATTCAATTTCTAATTCATCAAGCATATCCATCAACTGTTCATCATCATTGATATTTGTATGTGTTCTGACAGCAAAAAGTGCTGCACAGCGATACATTGCACCTGTATCTAAATGGATATAATCTAATCTTTTACATATTTCTCTGGCCACAGTGCTCTTTCCCGAAGCACTTGGTCCATCAATAGCTATATTAATACGCATTAAATCAGCCCTCTCTCCTGCGCAAACCAGAAACCAATAACGAATAAGATAACAAATAAAGTTAAAATTAATAATGTTAAGACAAAGTTAAGAATTTTATTTGTTTTTGACATACTTGAGTTAACCGACTCTAGTTCATCTTCATATTCTCTAACTTGAAGTTTAATCTGTTTAGTCTGCTCTAACATCTGTTGTCTCAAAACTCTTTCGTTTTCAAGTTTTTGTGTCAATTCATCTACATTTACTGGATCATCATAATAAACAGGTTTATGAACAGGATTAGTAGGTTCATATACTGCATGTGCCATTACTTCAATATCATCTTCATCAAAATTAGGCATAATGCTTTCTTCTTCGACAAATTCTAAGTCTTCAATATTCCAACCTGATAAAACCCTGCTGATATCCTCAACAGTCTTTTCTTCTTCGACATTAAAGAAATCCTGCTTAGCTTGTTTACTTTGAATCATCTCAGCATCATTTTTAACATCAACCAGAATATCGTCAATAAACTTAAAGACATTGGTATCCGTATACTGAACAGCTGGCTCTTCAACAATATCACTAATTAAGTTTTCTTCATAAAATTCAATCTCTTCTTCTTCAGTATAATGATCATCAATAACATAATCTATTATTTCTGTTTCAGCGGTATGAATTTCAGAGTCTTTCAAATAGTTGTTAATAACTGCTTCTGAGTCTTTCTCGTCAATTATTTCAATAACCTTTCCATCAAGTTCTTCCGCATCAAAATCATCTTCTAATAAACCTAAATCATTTAGTACATCCTTATCAGAGATTGGTGATTCTTCTACCTCTAACTTTTCATTACAGTCATCTACAATGTGATCTTCTGAATCATCAACTACAAATATTTGCTGATTACTATCTTCTTTTAGTTCATCGATGGTTTTTTCCAATTCATCAACCAGTTCATAAATTTCTTCATCAGAAAGCTTTTCTATCTGATCAAATTCAATCTGCTCATAAATAGTTTCATCATCTTCAGATTGAGTAAAACCATAGTTTTCTTTTTCATCAATTATTTCAATATCTTGAGTTCCATCAAAAAGCTCAGCTTCTTCAATTTCAAACTCAGGTTTTATAAATTCAAAGATAACATCATCTTTAACTATTTCTTCTACTGACTCAATTGGTTCTAATTCTAAGAATTCTTCTTCTGACACTTCTTCAACTTCATCAATAACCGCAAATGCCTTTTCAGCTGTTTCTAGTTCCTCTTGAATTAATTCTTCATCTGTAGTTTGAAGATCAGTAATCTCCTCAATAAATTCATCCTCTTTTTCTAAAGTTTCAAAGTCAGCAATTTCTTCTTTTATCAGTTGCTTTTCGACAAATTTTTCTTCATTTACTATTTCATCTGCAATTATTTTTTCAAGTGCTTTTTCTTCAACAACTTTTTCTTCAATTAATTGCTCTTTCGCTGCTTGTTCAACAGGTGGCTGAACATGTTGTGGTTGTACAGGCTGATAATATGGTTGCTGAGCATATTGATATCCTTCATAGTATGGCTGCTGCACATATCCCTGCTGACCCATAGGGTAACCATAAGGTTGCTGAGCATATGGCTGAGGCTGATCGGGTGTTACTCTCTGCATCGGTTGAGTATATTGTTGCTGATATGCCGGTTGAGCATATGGCTGCTGGACATATTCCTGCTGAGTCATAGGTTGTCCATATGGTTGTTGGACATATTGTTGAGGCTGATCAGGCATTACTCTTTGCATTGGTTGAGTATATTGTTGCTGATATACTGGTTGAGCATAAGGCTGCTGGGTATATTCCTGTTGAGCCATAGGTTGTCCATATGGCTGTTGGATATACTGTTGAGGTTGCTCGTATACAGGCTGAAATTGCTGGGTATATTGTTGTTGTGCTGGCTGAGTTAATTCTTCTGAAGCTGGTTGAACGATTGGCTGAGGTTTTTGAACACCTGGTGCCTTTCTTTCTGCTGTTTCAACACTAGAAAAAGCGCTTTGATCAAGCGTGCCAAATTGTTCATCTAAACTCTTTAAAAAGTCTTCATGTTCCTTTAATAAAGAATCATACTCACTTGTTTGATACAATCTACTTCTGCTTGCCTGACGAGAATAACCACTTCTAAAAGACGGATAACTTCCTGAAGAACCAGTTTGTCCTCTTGAAGCAGTAGTCTTCTCATCTACACTTGTTTCATTAGATGCACTAGAACGTAGATTCTGATACCTGTCTAATCTACTTCTTCCATTCATAAATATACCTCCCTATAGCCCATATCCTATGCACGACTAGAATACTCACCAGTATCTGTTGTTACTAATACTACCTCATCCTGTTCGATAAATAAAGGCACTTTTATTTCCAAACCAGTCTCTAAAACTGCATTTTTTCTGGCATTTGTTGCAGTATCGCCTTTTACTGCCGGTTCTGATTCTACTATTCTTAATGCAACCTTATCAGGTAAACTCACACCTAAGATTTCATTTTCAAACATTGTAATCATTACATTTTCCTGTGGTTTTAAAAAGTTTAACTCCCACTGTAGACGTTCTTTAGCTATTTCAATTTGATGGAACGTTTCATTATCCATAAATACTATTCCTTCACCAGCATCGTACAAATATTGCATTTCCTTCTTTTCAATCATTGCAGGTTCAACTTTATCTCCACCAGTAAAGGTAATTTCCTTGATGGTACCTGTTCTTAAATCCTTAACACGTACTTTTACTACCATCTGTCGCATAGCAGTTTTATTTAAAGTTGTATTTAAAACTGTATAAATACTGTCTTCATATTGAAAAGTTGTTCCAGTTTTTAAATCATTAACAATAATCATATATAATTCCTTCTTTCTTTAGACACTAAAAACATAATCTTGAGCGATTAATTACATTTTTATTATACCAAGCATTTACTTTTAAATAAACATTTAGCGCTTACATTTTATAATAAAAACTCAAAAATCGCTTATACCAATAGGTTTTTTTTAATTTAAGTAATATTGTATACAACCTGATAAAAAATGTAAAGGGAACCATGGTAGGCCTGTGATTAATAAGTGATAATGTCCTAAGTAGTATCATGGGAAAATGTCCCAAAA
>CAYUXW010000024.1:0-28213 GCA_964449115.1 uncultured Erysipelotrichaceae bacterium
TCTGATATGATTAGAAAAATTGATGCAGAAATTGTTGAAGTAGAAACTATTGATGGATGTCTAACCAACATTAGAGGTTTACAGGTGAACTTCGAATTAAATGGAATTAAGTCAGAAAACTACCCAGTTATTGATTTTTCTCAACCAGCAGAATCTTTTGAACTTGAAGCAGATGTCTTAAAAAATATTATTTATCAGACTTGTTTTGCGACCAGTGAAAAAGAAATCAGACCTGTTTTAACCGGTGTAAATTTTAACTGTAGTGGAAATGTTTTGACCTGTATTGCGACAGATTCTTATAGATTAGCTCAAAAGACAATTATTTTAGACAATAATCATAAATTCAATATCACTGTTCCAGCAAAAAGTCTTCAAGATGTATCAAGAATTATAAATACCGATAATGATATTACTATTTCACTGAGTGATAAAAAAGTTCTATTTATTATTAACAATATCTTAGTTCAAACAAGATTGATTGATGGTATTTATCCAGAAACAAGTAGACTGATTCCGACAGAATTTAATTATGAATTACTAGTTGATGCAAGAGATCTTTTAAATGCTTTAGATAGAGCCAGCTTTATAAAAAATGAAGGTATTTATTTAGTAAAAATGGAAATGAATGAAGAAGAAATTGTTATTACTTCAAGAAGCAGCGATGTTGTTTCGGTAGAAAGAGTAACACCAATTGAATATGTTGGAAGTCCATTAAGCATTTCTTTTAAAGGAAATTATGTTTATGATGCCATCAGAGTATTAAATGCTTTCCAGGTGAAAATATCATTTAATGGAAATATGAAACCATTTATTTTAAAATCAGTTGATGATGAAAATGTGTTGCAACTAGTACTTCCTATTAAGACTTATAACTAAAGACCGCAAGGTCTTTTTTTATAGTTTTTTGCTTTTAAGGCAATATAAGACATTTTGAGTGGTTTTTATTATTTTTGAATAGAAACAATGATTTTATTTAAATTATTATTGTAGTGCTTTTAAATGAGGAAAAAGCACTTTTTTGTGGTATAATATACATGTTGGTTTAAATTAATGAGGAGGCTCTATATGATTGTGAAAATTAATACTGAATATATTGAATTGCAGCAACTTTTAAAATTAACTGATTGGATTTCTTCAGGAGGAGAAGCAAAAATAGCAGTTAAGAAATTAAAAATTAAAGTTGATGGAATTGTAGAAAATAGAAGAGGAAGAAAAATTTATCCTGGATTTATTGTTGAAATTGAAAATAAAAAATATGAGGTAAGATAATGTACGTTGAAAGTATCCGAGTTAAAAATTATAGAAATTATCACAATCAGGAAATATATTTTAAAAATGGAATGAATATTTTAATTGGTCCTAACGGAATTGGAAAGACTAATTTATTAGAAGCTCTTTATTTATTATCAACAACCAGAAGTCATCGCAATAATGATGAAAAAGAAATTATTAAATTCAATGAAGAATTTGCAGCTGTTGAAGGTGTCGTAATTAATAAAAATGGTAAAGATAAATTAGATGTGATTTTACATAAAAGAGGAAAATCATTATCTGTAAATAATGTACTGGTTAAGAAAAATTCAGAATTTATTGGAAAATTAAATGCTGTTTTATTTTCGCCTAATGATATGGATTTATTTGATTCATCACCTCGTGATCGAAGAAGACTAGTTGATATGGAAATGGGAAAATTATCCAGATCATATATGCTTAATCTTTCAAATTATTTAAAGTTTTTAAAACAAAGAAATACTTATTTAAAACAACAAAAGATTGATGATGTAATGTTAGACACCTATACTGAACTTCTTTTTAATCCACAAATTCAGATTATTAAAGAGAGAAACAGTTTTATAAATTCATTAAATGCTTATTTATCTTATTTTTATAGTGAGATAAGTGGGAGCAAAAATAAACTTCAGATGGTGTATAAATCATTTATCAGAGAAAAAAATAACGATGAATTGATGAAAGAAGAAATGAAAAAAACCTACGAAGGTTTAAAAGATAGAGATTTAGCGCTAAAACAGACTAATATTGGCATTCATAGAGAAGATTACGAATTTTATCTGAATAATATGAATGTAAGTAAATATTGTTCTCAAGGTCAAAAAAGAATGGTAATTCTGGCCTTGAAATTATCGATAGTACAAATCATTTATCAAATAAAAAGAGAATACCCAATCCTGTTATTAGATGATGTATTCTCTGAGCTGGATAGCGAACATCGTATTTGTCTATTAAGATTGCTTCCTAATTCTGTCCAAACAATTATTACAACGACAGATTTAAGGGAAGTTAGTCTAATTAGAAGACAAGACGTTAACATAATTAGAATAGGGAAAGGAATGATTAACAATGGATAAAAATGTGACCATAGATGAATATTCATATACATCCGATGATATTCAGGTTTTAGAAGGTTTAGAAGCGATTAGAAAAAGACCTGGAATGTATATAGCGACAACTTCAGCTAGAGGATTACACCATTTAGTATGGGAAATTGTCGACAATGCCATAGATGAGGCTTTAGCTGGTTATGCCAACAAGATGATTGTCAGGCTTTTACCAGATGATGTTATAGAAGTTACTGACAACGGAAGAGGAATGCCAGTAGATATTCATGAAAAAACAAAAGTTTCAGCAGTAGAAACTATTTTTACGGTTTTACATGCTGGTGGTAAGTTTGGCGGCGGAGCATATAAGGTATCAGGTGGATTACATGGTGTTGGTGCCTCTGTTGTCAATGCCTTAAGTCAGTGGCTGGAAGTAATAGTTAGAATTAATAAGAAGGTATATAAAATTAGATTTTCCAATGGAGGAAAAGTTGAACAACCTCTCACTCAAATAGGAGAATGTAAAGAAAACCAGCACGGAACTACAGTTAGATTCAAACCTGATCCATTAATTTTTACTGAGTCAACAGAATATGATTATCATATAATTCATCATAGATTACAGGAACTAGCTTTTTTAAGTCCGTTTTTAAGAATTGAATTATATGATGAAAGAAAAAAAGAAATTGAATCTGATGTTTTTGAATATGAAGGCGGTATTTCAGAATATGTTTCTTTTATTAATGAAGATAAAAAAGTTTTGTTTGAAACTCCAATTCATGTAAGCGGAGTTGAGGATGATATTTTTTGTGAAGTAGCATTGCAATACAATGAAACCTACGACTCAAATATTTATTCTTTCTGTAATAACGTTAATACTCATGAAGGAGGAACCCATGAGGAGGGATTTAGAGCATCTTTATCGAGAGTCATCAATAATTACGCTAAAAGTCAAAATCTACTTAAGAAAGACGACGAAAACCTGAAACAGGAAGATGTCACAGAAGGTATAACAGCCGTTATTTCAGTCAGGCACCCTAATCCTCAATATGAAGGTCAAACAAAAACAAAACTGGGAAATAGTGAGGTTAGAAGAATTGTATCGGGTATTTTCAGCGAACAATTTGAAAGATTTTTATACGAAAACCCTTCAGTTGCCAATGCAATTGTTGATAAAGCAATAGTTGCTTATAGAGCTAGAGCTGCAGCTGTAAAGGCAAGAGAAGTCACCAGAAGGAAGAATTCACTGGAATCAGCAAACTTGCCAGAAAAACTTACTGATTGTTCAAGCAGAGACGCTTCTTTAAACGAAATATACATCGTGGAAGGGGATTCGGCTGGTGGTTCAGCAAAACAGGGAAGAAATCCACGTTATCAGGCAATATTACCATTGAGAGGTAAAATTTTGAATGTTCAAAAGGCCAGAGAACACCAGATTTTTGATAATAACGAGATTAAATCAATGATTACTGCTTTTGGCTGCGGTATTGGCGATGAATTAGACCTAAGTAAACTTAGATATCATAAAATTGTAATCATGACAGATGCTGACGTTGACGGATCACATATCAGGGTTCTTTTATTGACGTTTTTCTATAAATTCTTTAGGGAAGTAATTGAAGCAGGACATATCTACATTGCTCAGCCTCCTTTGTATCGTGTACAAAAAGGAAATGTCAGTAAGTATGCCTACACTGAAGGACAACTGGAAAAAATCAAAAAAGAGCTTGGAGACAGAGTAAATATTCAGAGATACAAAGGTTTGGGGGAAATGGATGCCAAACAGTTGTGGGAAACGACGATGGATCCAGAAAGAAGAACGTTGCTTCAAGTAACAATTGACAGCGCTAGAGAAGCTGATAAGTATTTTGAAATGTTAATGGGTGATGAAGTAGAGCCAAGAAGAAATTACATTATGGCCAACGCCCAGTTTGTAAAGAATTTGGACATTGCATAAAAGGAGAAAGTCATGGAAAAAGAAAAAGAATTAGTAATTGAAAATGATGAAAACAACAATTATGACAATATAGAGTATATAAATATTTCTAGTGAAGTAAAAGGTTCGTTCTTAGATTATGCAATGAGCGTTATTGTAGCCAGAGCTTTACCTGATGCCAGAGATGGAATGAAACCAGTACAAAGAAGAATTCTATACGGGATGCATGGTTTAGGAAACTATGCCAATGCTTCATACAAAAAGAGTGCTCGTATTGTTGGTGAAGTTATGGGTAAATATCACCCTCATGGTGATAGTTCAATATATGAAGCGATGGTTAGAATGGCTCAGCCGTTTTCATATCGCTATCCATTAGTAGATGGTCATGGTAACTTTGGTTCCATAGATGGGGACAGTGCAGCGGCACAACGTTATACAGAAGCCAGAATGTCAAAACTATCAATGGAGATGTTAAGAGATATTCAAAAGGATACGGTAGATTTTGCTGATAACTACGATGGCGAAGAAAGAGAACCGGTTGTTTTGCCAGCTAAATTCCCTAACTTACTGGTCAACGGTACAACAGGTATTGCGGTAGGTATGGCAACAAATATGCCTCCTCATAATTTAAACGAGACAATTGAAGCTTTAGAAGCATTGATAGATAATCCAGAAATGTCAGTTATTGAGCTGATGGACAACTACCTGCCTGGTCCTGATTTTCCAACAGGTGGAATTATTTTAGGAAGAAGCGGTATTAAAAAAGCTTATGAAACAGGCAGGGGAACTATTTATATTCGTTCCAAAGTTGATATTATTGAAATGGAAAATGGGAAACACGAAATTGTTATCACCGAGCTACCATACGGAGTTAATAAATTGAATCTTTATCGTAAAATTGTCGAATTAGCCAGAGATAAAGAAATTGAGGGAATTACTAACATGGTTGATGAATCAAACATGGACGGTATCAAGATTATTATTGAATGTAGAAAAGACATTCAGCCAGAAGTTTTGTTAAATCAATTGTATCGTAAAACCCAGCTTCAGGTGTCTTATGGTATTAATATGCTAGCTTTGGTTGACAACGCTCCTAGAGTTTTGCCAGTTAAAGAACTGTTTAGAGTATATTTAAACCATCAGATTGATGTTATAACAAGAAAAACGATATTTGATTTAAATAAGGCATTAGACAGAGCTCATATATTGGAAGGGCTGAGAATTGCTATTGACCATATTGATGAAATTGTTGAAATTATTAAAACAAGCGCTAACGATGATGAAGCTTTAAATAGATTGATGGAAAGATTTGGCTTATCTGAAATTCAGGGCAAATCAATTTTAGATATGCAGATGAGAAGATTGACTGGACTTCAGAGGCAAAGAATAGAAGATGAATATAACGATCTTCAGGTTCAAATAGCTGACTTTAGAGATATTCTTGCTCGTCAGGAAAGAGTTTTGGACATCATAAAGACAGAATTAAACGAAATCAAGTCTAAATATGGAGATGAAAGAAAAACAGAAATCAATGATTCAGAAGGAGATATCGATGATGAATCATTAATTCCAGTAGAAGAAGTGGTTATTTCTATAACTCATAACGACTACATTAAAAGAACAACTGTTGATACTTATAAAACTCAAAACAGGGGTGGAAAAGGTATCAGAGGCATGGGACTTAACAGCGATGATATTGTTGATGAAATGATCATCATGTCTACCCATGATGATTTACTGCTGTTTACAAACTTTGGAAAGGTTTATCGTATAAAAGGTTATAATGTTCCTTCTGCAGGAAGAACAGCTAAAGGAATGCCTGTAGTCAACCTGCTGGATTTAGATGAAAATGAAAAAGTCAGGGCGTTGGTAAGCGTCACTCCAGATAAAGAATTGGAAGATAAATATTTATGTTTTGTTACTAAAAACGGATTGATAAAGAGAGTGGCATTGCCAGAATTTATATCAATCAGACAAACAGGAAAGATTGCCATTTCATTAAGAGAAAACGATGAGTTGTTTGGTGTTCAAATTACTTCTGGTAAAGATGAAATCATTATTGCTGGCGATAATGGTAAAGCAATAAGATTTGATGAAAATGATGTCAGACCAATGGGGAGAAATGCTTCAGGTGTCAAAGGGTTTGACACTGATGGAGGTCAGGTAGTCGGTATTGCCACCAGTGCTTCTGGAGAATATATTTTATCTATCAGCGAAAATGGATATGGTAAGAAAACATTGATAGATGAATATAGAAAAACAAACAGAGGTGGAAAAGGAGTTGCGACTCTTAACATTACAGAAAAGAATGGAAAATTAATGTGCTTGAAAGCTGTTAACGGTGATGAAGACGCACTGCTAATGAGTGATGATGGAACAATAATTAGAATTTCGTTAGATACTGTAGCAATATATGGAAGAAATACACAGGGGGTAAAACTTATTAATGTAGATGAATCTAAACTGGCTGCTGTTACCATTGTTGAGCACGAAGAAAATGATGAGTTAGAAAACGAAGAGCCCGTAAAAGAAGCATTGGAAAAACAAACAAGCGAAACAGAGAAAGCTGAAAGCAAGCTGGAAGTAGAGAATTCAGAAGAAGATAACTAACAAGGACATTATCACTTATTAATCACAAGAATTCAGAAGAAGATAACTAACAAGTTGAATACTGGAAGATAATAAACTATAATATTCGTAATAGTAATGAAGAGAACTAGTAAATGAGGTCAAGTTAAAGAGAGATGTTGGCTGGTGTAAAACATTACGTAAACTCATTGAATCTATCTTGGAACTGGAAGTAAAACTTCCCGGATAAAACCGTTATCTAATTGAGAGATCAGTTTTGTTCTGATCAAGAAGGGTGGCACCACGAGACATCGTCCCTTTGGATGATGTCTTTTATTTTTTAGGAGGAGGAAAGATTATGTTGGATATGAATTTTATTAGAAATAATCCTGAGTTGGTAAAAGAAAATATAAAAAGGAAGTTTCAGTATGATAAATTGCCTTTAGTTGATGAAATTATTGAATTAGATAAACAATACAGAAGCTATAAGGTGATGGATGATGAATTAAGAAGTCAAAGAAATCAATTGTCAAAGCAGATAGGTATATTGCTTGGACAGGGTAAAAAAGAAGAAGCCAAAGAAGCAAGAGAAAAAGTTTTAGAAATTGCCAGCCAATTAAATGAAAACGAACACAAAGAAGAAGCGCTTTATGAAAAAGTAAATCAAATTCAGATGATGATTCCAAACATGGTTGCTGATGATGTTCCTCTGGGAAAAAATGATGAAGAAAATGTTGAAGGAGCACGATTTGGCGAGGCAAAAGTTCCTGAATACGAAATTCCTTATCATTCAGAAATTATGGCTAGTTTTGATGGTTTAGATAAAGAAGCGGCAGGAAGAGTGTCAGGTTCTGGTTTTTATTACTTTATGGGTGATATTGCCAGGTTGCATTCAGCTGTGTTGGCATATGCTAGAGACTTCATGATTGATAAAGGGTTTATTTATTGCATTCCTCCATTTATGATAAGAGGAAGTGCGGTAGATGGTGTAATGTCTTTTGCAGAAAAAGAAGGAATGATGTATAAGATTGAAGGAGAAGATTTATATTTAATCGGAACTTCAGAACACTCTATGATTGCAAAATTTAAGGATCAGATATTGAAAGAAGAACAATTGCCTATTACTATGACCTCTTATTCTCCTTGTTTTAGAAAGGAAGTAGGCGCTCACGGAATTGAAGAACGAGGGGTTTATCGAGTTCATCAATTTGAAAAACAAGAAATGATTGTCATCTGTAAACCTGAAGAAAGTGATATGTGGTATGAAAAAATGTGGATGTATTCTGTTGAACTTTTACAAACATTAGATATACCAGCAAGACAGCTTATCTGCTGTACAGGTGATTTAGCAGATTTAAAATATAGAAGTTGTGATATTGAGGCATGGTCTCCAAGGCAACAAAAATTCTTTGAAGTCTGTTCTTGTTCAAATCTGACTGATGCCCAGGCTAGAAGATTGGGAATCAGAGTTCAAGGAAAAGACGACAAATACTTTGCTCACACTTTAAACAATACAGTTGTGGCTACTCCAAGAATGCTAATTGCTTTTTTAGAGAACAACTTGAATGAAGATGGTTCTATAAATGTTCCAAAGGTCTTACAGCCTTATATGGGCGGAAAAGAGATTGTGCTTCCAAAATAAAACTATATAAAAAACGACTTAGCGGTCGTTTTTATGTTTCACGTGAAACATTTTGGTGTTATACTCATAACTGAGGTGCAATATAATGAAAAAAGCATTAAAACTCATACTATTAACAATCATTATTTTGTTTATTGTTTTTTTGGGATATAACAAGCTGGAAAAAATAAACGAAAGAAATAAGTACATTAATGAAATCAGTGTTTTATTTGATTATGATGAAAATAAAGCAGAAGATTATTTTAATTATCATAAAATACACCCCTCTTTTGAGATAGATAGGGTTGTAGCTGAAGTTAACGATAGAAACGAGGAAGTGTTATACTACGACAGTTTCTTTGATTTGATAAAACAACCAAATCGATTTGAATGTATATTTTATTTTTTTGAAAATAAAGAAGCATCAATCAATGATGTAATCGTCATAAGCAATAAACAGTTGTTAGATATAGAATATGACGCGGTTTTGATGGAATATCTTCATTTAGATATGGATGGAGCGGCAATCAGAAAGTGTGTTGAATATTCAAAGAAGTATGCTGAAGCTAAAACAGAAGATGTAATTGTTTTAAGCAATAAACAATTATTAGACATGGAATATGACGAATTGCTGTTAAAATACCTTCATTTGGAAATGGATGGGCCATCAATCAGAAAATGTGTTGAATATTCAAAAAAATATGATGAAATTGAAACGGATGATGTAGTTCACATCATCACTCTGGGTTTAGAAGAAATAGAACCATCAAAGCAGTTTTTAAGTTTGATTTATACCGATTTCTTTATGCCGACAAGAGTACAAAGGTATCTTAAACTGTATCAGAAAAATATAAATTATACTTCAAGACAGGTCGTAGAAATTGTAAACTGTGATGCTGATCAACAGTTTTATACAAATGTTGAGCCTTCTGATTTATCAAAAGGAATACTGGTAATAAATAACAAGTTCAATTACTTGGAAAGTGATTATGTGCCAGCCAATTTGGTGGTTGTTGATGAAAAATATAGCAGCTATGGAGCCAGAATGGAAAAAGAAGCATATGAAGCCTTTGTAGAAATGTGTGAAGCAGCAAGAGAAAGCTTGTTGGAAATTAGAATAAATGGAGACAATGGGTACAGGAGTTACGATTATCAAAGCGAAATATATGACTATTATGAATATGTATATGGCACAAGTGGTGTTGATTCGTGCAGTGCCAGAGCCGGTTACAGTGAACATCAAACAGGATTGGCTGTTGACATAGTAATTTACCCTTTAAATGGCAACAGCACCTATTCTTATTCTAGAATGTATCAGTGGACAATAGAAAATTGCTGGGATTATGGTTTTATTTATAGATATCAGGGCGGTAAAGAGCACTTAACTGGATATATGCAGGAAGACTGGCACTATAGATATGTAGGAAAAGAGGTTGCCCTATTCATCAAAGAACATAATATAACCTTTGATGAATATTACACATACTTTATCAAAGGGTACTAATGTTTCACGTGAAACATTTTAATAAACAATTGCTAAAGGGGTGAGAAGGTGATTAAAAAAGTATTTAAATACACATTGCTAGTAATTTGTATTTTAGTTTTGGTCTATTTCGGTTATAACAAAATAGAAGAAAAAAACGAAAGAAATCTCTTTATCAACAATATCATCGTTATAGAAGAATATAACGAGGAAAGAATAGAAGACTATTTTAATTACTATAAAATTCATCCTTCTTTTGAAATAGAAAGAATTGTAGTCGAAGTAAATAAAAGCGATGATAAAGTAGTATATTATGACAGTTTTATAGATTTGGTTAAACAGCCTAATCTATTTGAGTGTTTAAAGTATCTATTTAAAAACAGAGAAGCGTCAATTAACGATGTGATTGTTTTAAGCAATAAGCAACTGTTAGATATAACATATGATGATGTGTTGGCTAGATATATTCATTTAGAAATAGATGGAGCAACAATCAGAAAATATGTTGGCTATTCCAAAAAATATAGTGAAACAGAACCAAATGATGTAATTTGCATTATAAATTTTGGATTGGAAGATATAGAACCTTCAAAACAGCTGTTGGATTTAATTTATGCTGATTTCTTTATGCCTACAAGAGTAGAAAGATATTTGAAGCTATATCAGGAAAATAGTGATTATACTCCAAGACAGGTTGTAGAAATTGTAAATTGTGATGCTGATCGACCTTTTTATACAGATGTTGAACCTTCGGATTTATCGAAGGGAATATTGGTAATTAATAATAAATATCATTATTTGGAAAGTGATTATGTTCCTGCCAATTTGGTAGTTGTTGATAAAAAATATAGCAGCTATGGTGCCAGAATGGAAAAAGAAGCATATGAAGCTTTTGTAGAAATGTGTGAAGCAGCAAGAAAAGAGTTGCTAGAGATAAAAATACAGGGAGACAATGGTTATAGAAGTTATGATCTCCAGAAAGCAATTTACAATTACAAAAAAAGCACCTATGGCACAGCAATTGCAGACTCGCGAGGCGCCAGAGCTGGTCACAGCGAACACCAGACAGGATTAGCTGTTGATATAGAAATCTATCCTTTAGAGGGGAATACAACATATTCTTATTACAATATGTTTGAATGGTCAAAGGAAAATTGTTGGTACTATGGCTTTATTTACAGGTATCAAGCTGGAAAAGAGCATCTGACTGGATATAACAGAGAAAATTGGCATTATAGATATGTTGGAAAAGAGGTTGCTATGTTTATTAAGGAGCACGATATAACCTTTGATGAATATTACACATATTTTATTAAAGGATATTAATGTTTCACGTGAAACATTAATAAAAGCAATTAAACATTGAAAATAAGCGTAAATTTAGTATAATATAAGTGGTACAACATGTCAGACTTTAATTTGGTCAGGTCAGGAATGAAGCAGCCACGTAAGCGAGATGTGTGTGTACCTTTTTCTTTACAGGAGTTTAAAATGGATAAGAAACGTTATATGAGAGAGGCTATAAAAGAGGCTGAAAAAGCATTGGAAAAAAACGAAGTTCCGATTGGTGCTGTCGTGGTTTTTAATGATGAAATTATTGGCAGAGGGCATAACTGCAGAGAAAACGAAAGCTCTGTAGTTGGTCATGCTGAAATAATAGCGATTGAACAGGCTTGCAAAACTCTTGGTAGCTGGAAACTTGATAACTGTTCCATTTTTGTTACAGTTGAACCTTGTCTAATGTGTGCTGGAGCAATTATGCAGTCCAGGATAGCAAATGTTTATTATGGAGCAAAAGATGATAAGTCAGGTTCTTTTGGATCGGTTTTTGATTTGACGACAATTCAGGGCTTTGCTCACTATCCAAATATAAGAAAACAGATTATGGAAAAAGAGTGCTCTGATTTAATGCAATCATTTTTTAAAAACATAAGAGCTAAGCAACAAAAAGACTAGTTATTATAGTATAATATAGGTACAAAAGAGGTAAGTTATGGCATATTTAGCATTATATCGAAAATATAGACCGAAAAATTTTGATGAGGTATTTGGTCAGCAGCATATCGTAGAAACATTAAAAAATGCGGTAAAATACAACAAGCTGGCTCACGCTTATCTTTTTTGTGGTCCAAGAGGAACAGGAAAGACAACGGTAGCTAAAATTTTGGCGAAGATGGTTAATTGTGAATCGGAAACAGAAAGACCTTGTTGTGTATGCCCTAGCTGTATAGACATTCAGGAATCCGGGCATCCAGATGTTGTAGAAATGGATGCTGCTTCAAATAATGGTGTTGATGAAGCCAGAGAACTGGTTGAAAAGGTCAAATATGCTCCTATGAGTGGAAAATATAAAGTCTACATAATAGATGAAGTGCATATGATGACAACAGGAGCATTCAACGCTCTATTAAAAACAATTGAAGAACCGCCTTCATTCTGTATTTTTGTTCTAGCAACTACTGAACCACATAAGATTCCATCAACTATTATTTCGCGTTGCCAACGTTTTGACTTTAAAAAGCTCAGCAAAAGAGTGATTCAAAGTAACCTGGCACAGGTATGTGAAAAAGAAAATATCAATTGTTCAAAGGAAGCTAACGCCTTAATTGCTGATCTGGCAGAAGGTGGAATGAGAGATGCTTTAAGTATTTTAGACCAGTGTATTGCCTATGCTCAGGACGATATTACCTTGCAAGATGTCAGCGATGTTTATGGTGTAGCTACTACAGCAGATAAAATCGAACTATATCAGCTGATTTATGAAAAGAATGTAACTCAATTGATAGAAAAATTGTCGGAGATTGAAACAAAGGGAATTGATATTAGAAGGTTGACAACAGACTTGATTGATATCGCCAAGGAAGCGGTAGTTTATATTTACAGTGAAAATATAGATACCTTAACTATCCTGAGCAGGGAAAACGTAGAAAAAATGGCAGCTATGTTTGATTCGAATACCTTGTTAAAATATATTGATTACCTGATTGATACGCTGTCAAAATATCGTGATGCAACAAACACTTTGACTTATTTAGAGGTATGCCTTTTAAAGATGGTTGAATACAAGGAAGAAGTATCAGTAGAACCAATTGTTATTGAAAAAGAAGAAATAATAAATGAAACTGCTAAACCTGTAGTTGCTGAAAATAAATCATATACTGATGACCAGTACTATCAGATGCTTTTAAAGGCAACTAAAAAGATTAAAGAAGTTGATGCTAAAATAATAGGCAGTATTTTTACTGATAATTTCTTTGGAAAAGAAAGACAGTTGCTGGATTTGGTAAAAGATGCTGAAATTATGGCTTCAAGTAAAACAAACATGATATTAACCGTTGATAGCCGAATGGATGCTAATTTTGTTAATAATAAAGAAAATAACCTAATATTAGAAAATATGATGGAAAAATATCTTCCTAATAAAAAGGATATAGTGTGTGTGACAAGAGAAGAAAGAGATTTCTTGATTACCTATTTTAAAAATGAAAGAAGTAAAGTCCAAAAACCAAAAAAAGAAACTCCTGGAACAAAAGAAGAGACCATAACCACTGAAGACAGGCTAGCTTCTCTATTTGGCAAAGATGGATATGATGTTATTGGAGAATAAAGTATGTACCCTAGCACGCTAGAAAAATTAATGGAATATTTAAGGATGCTTCCTTCTGTAGGACAAAAGACAGCTGAAAGATATGCTATGAGATTGTTAGAGTTACCTAAGGAAGACATTGAAGCTTTTGCTAATCAACTATTGCTGGTAAAAGAAAAAATTCACAAATGTGTTATTTGTGGCAACTTAACTGAAAGAGAAAAATGTCAAATTTGTGAAGACAGCACTAGAGATAAGGAAGTTATCTGCGTTGTACAACAAACTAAAGATTTGATTGCGATAGAAAAAATGGGCTCATATAATGGTGTCTATCACGTATTGCATGGAGCTATTTCGCCAATTAAGGGTATTTTGCCAGAAGATTTAGACTTTCAGAATTTATTTGATAGAATAGATGAAAATACTAAGGAAATAATTATTGCGACAAATTCCACTATGGAAGGAGATACAACAGCGTTATATATATGCAAGATATTAAAACCAAATACTGATCTTATAGTAACAAGGTTGGCATCAGGATTGCCAACAGGAAGTAATCTTGATTACGCTGATGAGTTAACTTTAATGCATGCCTTCAAAGGAAGAATAAAACAATAAGAGGTGAAGTATGGCAGCAATCGCTTATGTTACAGATGAGAAGATGATTGAATATCATCGATTGAATGGATCCAGTTCAATAGTGTTCTGGCGCCTGTCAACAAAGAACTTTTCTGATTTTAATATTGGCGATTTGCTGTTTTTCTTGTCTAAAGACACTGCTACTAAAACTAGAAAAGAAAAAGGATTGCTAGGATATGGAAGATTTATGGGCTCTTCAACGATGACAGTCGCCACAATGTGGAGAAAACATAAAACGAAAACGGGTTATATTTCAAGAAAAGAATTGTATGAAGCAATTGATAAAAGCAAAAAAACTAAAGAAATGCCAGAAAAAATAAATTGTCTGGTATTGGATAGAGTGGTTTTCTTTAGAAATCCAATTTATTTATCAGAGTTAGGCTACAAGATACCTAAAAATTTAGAGAGCTTTACTTATCTAGATAAACATGAAGGAAAGCAAACTTTAAAAATATTAGAAGAAGCCAAAAGAATAGGGCTGGATCTTTGGAGTTCAATTCAGGGTACAGCTGATGAAACCAGCTTCAATCAGCAATTGATGCAGTATAAAATTGCAACAATAATGGAGTCATTAGGAATTGAGGGCGAAATAAACAGCAAGTACTATAGAAAAGTAGAAAAAAAATATAGTATTGATAACTATCTATGGATTAATAACAGGCATATCGGTTTTATCAATTTTGGTAAGCCCAATATCTTGTATTATTTATTCTATTCAAATATTAGAGATAGCAAGGAAAACTATTTTAAAATGATTGGACAGCTAGTCTGTCTATCAGCAAATATCAAAGAGACTATTGAGGAAGAAATTATAATTATCGTAGTTTCAAATAGAGAATTCAGCGATTCTCAGGTAGAGATGCTAAGTAAAATGAAAATGAGTTATTTATATGAAAAAGAATAGTGAGTCTCACTATTCTTTTGTTGAAATACATCTGACATATTTAGAAGCGTAAGAAGGTATGTATTCTATATCAGCTTTAGATAGAATTTCTTTAAATGTATTCAGACCTTTATGGTCTTTTTTCATTTCGTATTCAATTTCATAATCTGTTAATCCGTTATAGCAGTTGATATCAAAGCATAACTGTGCTAAATCGTTTTCAACTGTTGCTCTATAAGTAATTAGTTCTCCAATTAATAAAAAGGGGGGTAGTAAATTGAACTGATGAAGAATGCTTTTGATTTCATCATCATCATAAAAGAACCCTGTAAATTCCTTCTCATATTCCAGTATTTGATTATCTAAGTTTTCCTTTAAAGTGAATATTTTCTTATTTTCTTTTATTCTGACCCTGAAAGATTGATCGCAAAAAGAAGATTTATAATAGAAGTTATGTTGCTTTGAAAAAGACAAAGGATGATATAATGCAGTAATTTTATCAAATTGCTCCTTATTGATCAGTGTTTTAAATTCTATTTCAAGTTGTTGTTTCATGTGGAATAAAACCTCTCAAGTATGATACAATATTACAATAGAGAAGGAAAGAATTCTATGAAAAAGTTTGCTATTGTATCAAAGAAAGATACTGTATCGATAAAAGTCGCTATGACAATAAAAAAACAACTTCAGGAAGGCAATATGCAATATGATGATGCCAGTCCAGATATAGTGTGTGTTATTGGAGGAGATGGTACTTTCTTATCAGCAATTCACAAGTATATTAATAAACTGGACCAGGTAGTATTTACAGGTATACATACAGGAACTCTGGGCTTTTATGCTGATTATACATTAAAAGAAATGAAGGAATGTGTTAATAACATTTTGACAAAAACACCAGAGATTGAAAAAAGATATTTGCTGAAAATTGTTCTTTCCAACGGAAAAACATTTTATTCTGTAAATGAAATGAGAGTTGAAAGCTATAAAACAAAGACAATTGATGTCTTTTTAGATGATGAAAAACTAGAAACCTTTCGTGGTTTAGGTATGTGTGTGTCAACACAGATAGGATCGACAGGATACAACAGAGCAATATCAGGAGCAATTATTCAGCCAGGTTTAAAAGTGATGCAACTAAAAGAAATAGGAGGAGTTCATCATTCTCATTTTCGTTCCCTTATCAATCCAATTGTTATGTTGGATTCAACAAAGATTGATTTTATCAGCGAAGATTTCAGTAATACTAAATTATGTTTTGATAGATACGACATTGATTTAGAGGGAAAACTGCAGATAACATGTACACTCTCAGATAGATTTGTTCAAATTGCTCATTATAAACCTCGTAAGTGGATAAACAACTTAAAGCAGTTATTTTAACGACGGGAAGGATAACTAATGAATAGTAGATGGTATAGAATTATTGAATCAATTAAATTCTCATTAGGAATGTTATTTATTGGCTTTATATTAATGAGAATAGGAAGCATAAGTACAAAAGGCGAGGTCATAAGTCTCGTTATTTCGATGTGTGGATATAGCGGAAAGCTGATTGTAGATTTGTTTCCTTTTATTCTGTCAATCAATTATATTGGGAAAACACATGATGATGTCATTCCTGTAATTGCAACGATGCTAAGCTATACTTTGCTTAATGTTGTTACGATGTTTTTTGCCAAGACTTCTTTCAATGTCAATTACTATAAAGCCGTTTTTGGTTTGTCATATGAAACGGTGAATGCCGCAAATAATCCCATTATTAAATCTCCTCTTAACCTGGGAATTATAGCCAGCATAATTGTAATAATAATCGTTAGATTGGCTTATAAACTTTCAAGAAAAAGATATAATTATGGAATGTTCGTGTTTATTGACAATGATATCTGGTTCTTTTTAATAACAATTGTCCTTGCTATTGTTATAGGGGCTTTAATAAGTCATGAATATGGTTATCTGGTAATGATTTTAAACAATATAATGAATTGGATATCAAATAACCATTCCAATCCAGCAGTCATGTTTGTTTATGGACTGATTAGGCAATTTCTAAATGCTTTGGGTATGGAAGAAATTATCACCAACAACTTCCTATTTGGAAATCTTGGTGGTAGCTGGATTACCCCAGCAGAAGTGACCATTTTAGGTGATGTCAATATTTGGATTGAACAATATAAAACAAATGCAATATCAATTGGAACGGGAAGATATGTCAGTGCAAGTTATGTAATTAACCTGTTTGCCATACCGTCATTAATAATAGCCTACTATCTTAACATTTCTGACAAGATAGAAAGAAACAGATCTTTAGGTTTAGTTCTATTAGGAATCGTTGCTTCATTATTTGGAGCGGCAACTTTGCCAATGGAATTGGTTTTGATGTTTACTGCTCCTGTTTTATTGGGAATACATATAATTATTACCGCTTTGATATATCTGGCTTGCGGATTAACTAATACATACCTGGGATGTGGCGCTTTTGGTAATCCAAAATTTCTTGCTACAGGAAACATTTATGAATTGGTAAAATATTCCAGTGATGCCAATTTACTGCCAGCTGTAAAAAGATTGTTATTAATAGGAGCAATCGTTTTTGTTGTTTATCAACTAGCGGTTTTTGTTTTTTACAAATTGTTAGCTCATGATTTCTTAGAGAAAGAAAAACAGACAATTGAAGTAAAGCAATATATAGAAAATCTTGGTGGTATTTCAAATATAAAGAAAATAACTTCATCAGCAACCTCAATTATTGTTGTCTTATATGATAAAGAAAAAATCAATAAACAAAACATTATTGAAGGAAGAGCTTATAAAATAATAGAAAGATACTATGGATACATAATAAGTTATGGCCCAGGAAGCGCAGCTTTATGTAGAAAAATTAGCAAGGAAATTAAAAACTATCAAGATTGTTTAGAATATAAAGTTTAAAGAGGTGAAATAATGACTCAATATACACCAATGATGATGCATTATTTGCAACTCAAGGAAAAATACTCTGATGCACTGGTCTTCTATCGTTTAGGAGACTTTTATGAAATGTTTTTTGAAGATGCAAAAATAGCATCTCATGAGTTAGATCTGGTTTTAACTGGAAGAAATGCCGGTGTCTCAGAAAGAGTACCGATGTGTGGAGTGCCCTATCATGCGGTTACTGGGTATATTCAAAGATTAGTAAACAAGGGATATAAGGTTGCGATTGTTGAGCAGCTGGAAGATGCTTCACAGGCAAGTGGACTGGTAAAAAGAGATGTGGTAAGGGTTGTAACTCCAGGGACAATTATGGAGGAGTTGCTTGATGAAAAAAGTAGCGTCTTTTTAGCGAGTTTAGTAGATTATGGATACGGCTATGCTTTGGCTATCTGTGAAACTACTACTGGCGAAACCAGACTGATATCAATAAAGCATGATATAGCAACACTGATTCAAACGCTTATAAGTAACGATATTAAAGAAGTGGTAGTTGATAGTAATTTTAATAGCAGAGCTATTAACAATTTAGATAACAACTATTTTTTAACTGTCTCTGTATGTGATGAATCGACTATAAAAGATGAGTACAGATACCTGTGTGAGGAAGTAGAAGATGTTCATCTGTTAGAAGCGATTGGAAAATTAATTAATTATTTAGAGATTACTCAAAAGAGAAGTATGTCACATTTAAGAAAATTCAAAGAAATAAATGAAGATGATTTTCTAAAAATGGATTATGCAACAATTACTAATCTTGAACTAATTCAACCATCCAGGACAGCTGGTAAATCAATTACTTTATGGTCATTTTTAGATAGGACAAGAAGTGCATTAGGTTCAAGAACGCTCAAAAAATGGGTTTCAAAACCGTTAAGAAACACTGAACTATTGAATCAACGTTTAGATTGCATTAATTACTTAAACACAAACTTCTTAAAAAGGGAGCATCTTAAGGAAACCTTAAGCGAATTATATGATTTAGAAAGAATTGTTGCTCGAGTCGCTTATGGCTCAGCAAATCCTAAAGACTGTATCCGACTAAAAAAATCTTTAGAAGTAGCTCCAGAGATACATAGCATAATAAAGGAAAGTAAGATTTATCCAAAGTTTGATGAACTTGATTTGTGTGAAAATATATTTGATTTATTATCAAAGAGCTTAAATGAGGATGTACCTGTATATATTAGTGATGGAGGTGTTTTTAAGGATAGCTATAACGAAGAATTGGACCACTACAGAGAAATTCAAAGAAATGGACAAAACTGGCTGGCAACTTTAGAGCAACAGGAAAAAGAAAAAACCGGTATAAAAACTTTAAAAATTGGCTATAACAGAGTTATGGGCTACTATATCGAAATATCAAAAGGGGCACTAAATCAGATAAAGGAAGAGTGGGGCTATCAAAGAAAGCAGACTCTTACTACGGGAGAAAGATTTATTACCGACGAGCTCAAAGAGCAGGAAAACATTCTTCTGCACGCTCAGGAAAGAGCGATTAAACTGGAAAATGTTTTATTTATTGATTTAATTAATAAGATAAAAACTAAATTGGCAAGTATGCAGCAGCTGGCTACTGCTTTGGGAATTATCGATGCCAACTATGCCTTAGCTGTAATCAGCAGTGGCCATGGCTATGTAAGACCGCAGTTTTCGATTGAAGGAGTAATGGATGTTAAAAACGGAAAGCATCCAATACTGGATTCCTTTAAAGATATGAAGTATGTAGCTAATGATATCTATATGGATGATACAATTAGCACATTAATTATTACTGGACCAAATATGGGTGGTAAAAGTACTTATATGAGACAGTGTCTTCTGATTTCCATAATGGCTCAGATAGGCTGTTATGTTCCGGCAAAAAGTGCTGTTGTACCAGTCTTTGATCAAATTTTTACCAGAATCGGTTCAACGGATGATATATTATCAGGCCAATCAACTTTCATGGTTGAAATGTTGGAAGCTAACAACGCTTTGCAAAATGCTACAAGAGATTCTTTAATTGTGTTTGATGAAATTGGAAGAGGCACTTCAACCTATGATGGCATGGCTTTAGCTCAGGCAATGCTGGAATATATTGATGCAGCTATTGGGGCTAAAACTCTTTTCAGTACGCATTATCATGAGCTTACTGCCTTAGAAAACAATATGGAAAGAGTTAAAAATAAGAATGTTGATGTTTATGAGGAAGATGAGAAGATTACTTTCTTATATAAGGTAAAAGACGGTAGAGCAGATCGCTCTTATGGAATCCACGTAGCTTCTTTGGCTAAACTGCCTCAAAGCGTAATTGAAAGGGCAAAAGACCTGTTAAAGGGTTTTGAACAAAGCAAGAAACACAGAAATGATCAATCTCAGATAATAGTGATGGAAAAAATACCAGCCCATATTAAAGAAATAGAAGAGATTATGAAAAATGTTGATCCAGATAATATGACTCCAATTGAGGCGCTACAATTGTTATCAAAGATGAAAGATAAAATGGAAGGTAAATAATTGTGAGTAAAATAAAAATATTAGATGAACTCTTATCAAATATGATAGCTGCTGGGGAGGTCGTTGAAAGACCCATGGGAGTTGTTAAAGAACTTGTGGAAAATTCTATTGATGCTCAGGCTACCAGAATAGAAATTCGTTTGATAAATGGAGGATTAGATTATATTGAAATAACCGATAACGGTTGTGGAATGGACAAAAGAGATGCCACTGCCGCTTTTAGTCGTCATGCTACAAGTAAAATAGAAGAAGTAAATGACTTATGGCAAATTAGCACAATGGGTTTTAGAGGCGAAGCCTTACCTTCTATTGCTTCAGTAAGTAAAGTAACCTTAATGACTAATGATAAAGTTGATTCGACTCTGGTCAGAGTGGAATATGGAAAAATTGTTGAAGCCAAACCATTTGGAGCACCTGAAGGAACAACTATCAAAGTGGAAGGACTTTTTTACAAAACACCAGCCCGACTGAAACATTTAAAGAGCGCTAATGTTGAACTTAATCTGATTTTAGATTTGATTTCCAAAATGGCATTATCTCATCCAGCAATATCTTTCGAATTATCTAATGATTCTCAAATAAGAATTCAAACCAATGGGTCAGGCTCTTTACAAGAGGCAATCATGGCAATTTATGGAGTCGGAGTTGCTAAGAAATGTATCGCGGTTGATTTTGAAGATTATGACTTTCGAGTAAGTGGATATATTGTCAATCCAGCAATTACCAGAGCCACAAGGCAGTATATAAATGTTTTTATCAACGGTCGAATAATTAAAAGTTATCAGATTCAAAAAGCCATTATTGAAGGTTATAATGGATATATGATGTCTGATCGTTACCCAATTGCCATAATCAATATCGATATTGATTACAAACTGGTGGATGTAAATGTGCATCCATCTAAATGGGAGATAAGAATTTCTAAAGAAAGACAACTATATAAGTTGATTACCAATGGAATCAGCGAGGTTTTAAAAAAGGAAATGACTCCTAGCGATTTGCTGCTTAAAAATATAACAAAGCCTCAAAAGGAAAAAGATTATAAAGAAGTAGAGCTAATTAAGGAAGATAACTTATTTTCCTATCAACAACAGCCTTTAAGTATAGTTCAAGAAGAAATACTGGATTATCTGGAACCAGAACAAACACATAAATTTAAATATCTGGCTCAGTTACATGGCAAATACATTTTGGCTAATGATGAGGAAAATCTTTATATCATAGACCAGCATGCCGCCCAGGAAAGAGTCATGTTTGAAGAAATACAAAATCAGATAATGGAAAAAAGTATTGTAACTCAGCACCTGCTTTTTCCTTTGGTAGTGGAAGTAAGTCCAGCTGTTGTCAATCAGTTAGATTTAATCAATGAGCAACTGGACTGTATTAAATTGAAGTTTGAGCAGTTTTCAATGAACTCCATCGTTACTCGTGAAGTGCCTTACTTTTTTGAGCAGATTGATGAAGCTCATTTTATTCAGCATTTAATCAGTGAAATAATGGAAGATAAACAAATGAGCAGAATTGATATTAGAAAAGAAAAAATAGCCTCTTTAGCCTGCCATAGTTCTGTTCGTTTCAATCAGTATCTATCAATTGAAGAAAGTAAAACCCTGCTGGAAAGACTTTCAAAATGTAAACAGCCATTTAACTGTCCTCATGGAAGACCAACGATGATAGCTATTAGTGAAAAGGATTTAATAAAGGAGTTTAAGCGTGCTTAAAGTCATAGTTATAGTAGGACCTACCGCTGTAGGTAAAACATCATTATCGGTAAAACTAGCCAAGCGTTTTAATGGTGAAATAATCAATGGCGACAGTATTCAGGTTTATAAAGGTTTGAATATTGGCAGTGCGAAAGTAACTGAAGATGAAAAACAGGGAGTAGTTCATCACCTGATAGATTATAAACAGTTAACGGATAGATATGATGTCGCAACTTTTCAAAAAGATGCCAGAGAGAAAATTAAAGAAATAAGTGAAAAAGGGAAAACTGCGATAGTAGTAGGTGGAACGGGACTTTATATCAAAGCTTTGCTGTATGATTATGAATTTGTAGATAATCCTACAAATATAGATGAAAGTAAATATAGTGAATTTAATAATGAACAACTGCATCAAAAATTAAAAGAATTGGATAAACAATCAGCTAAAGCAATTCATCCCAATAATAGAAAAAGAATTATCAGAGCTTTAGTTATGGCTGAAAGTGGAATCAAAAAATCAGAGCAGGAAGCCAGACAATCTGGCACGATGATTTACAGAGCCAAAATTATTGGTCTTACAATGGATAGAGCAAGACTGAAAGAAAGGATCAATCAAAGAGTTGATAAAATGATTGAAGAAGGGCTGATAGAAGAAATCAACCAACTTTTCAGTAATTATTCTTTAAAGAGCCAGGGATTTACCGGTATCGGATATAAAGAACTGATTCCTTATTATTTAAAGCAAAAAGATTTAGAAAGCTGTGTAGATAATATAAAGACGCATACTAGACAATTTGCGAAAAGACAGTATACCTGGTTTAATAATCAGATGCCGGTAAGGTGGTATGATATCGAAGACAAAGATTATCTAGATAGGATATATAGTGATGTAGAGGAGTTTTTAAATGGATAATAGTAGAACTGTTAATATGATTGGCAAGGAAAACTTCAATCTTATCCAAAGTAAAACGATTATGGTTCTTGGTCTTGGCGGAGTTGGGGGATATGCCTGCGAGGCACTTGTAAGAAGTGGAATCAAGAGAATGATTTTAGTTGATAGTGATGAAGTTGATGCTTCAAATATCAATAGACAGATAATAGCTTCTGAAGAAACAATCGGTAAAAGAAAGATTGATGTGATGAAAAAAAGGCTATTAAGCATTAATTCCAAGGCTGAGATAATAGTTCATGATGCATTCTTTTCTCAGGAAAATATTGATGAATTATTCAATGAAAAAATAGATTATGTTGTGGATGCTATTGACACTATCAGCAGTAAGATAGCTTTATGGAAATATTGCCTGGGAAATAATATTAAAGTAATCTCTTGTTTGGGAATGGCCAGAAGATTGAACCCTCAAAAAGTTTTCATCACTAAATTATCTAAAACAGAGAATGATCCTATGGCCAAAGCTTTAAGAACACTGGCTAGAAAAAATGATATTTCTCTAGATATTCCTGTCGTTTTCTCCCAAGAAAAACCCTTAGAAATAAGTGAAGGGAAAAAAGAAAGTTTAGGTTCAATGATGTTTGTGCCTGCAGCAGCTGGAATAATGTGTGGTTACTATATAATAAATGACATTATTGACATAAATGATAAATAGTGTAAAATAAAAATCCGTAGGTAAATAAAATGAAGTTAATTGTAGGTTTAGGAAATCCAGGTCAGGAATATTCAAACACCAGACATAATGCTGGTTTTTTAGCATTGGATATTTTAGCTGATAAGTTGAATGTAGAAATTAACAAGAAAGCCTTCAAGTCTTTAACTGGCAAGACAATGTATAAAGGACAGCAGGTTCTTTTAATGAAGCCGCAAACCTATATGAATAATTCTGGAGAAGCAATTAGAAGAGCGATCAACTATTATCAACTTGATCCTCAGGAAGATTTACTGGTAATTTATGATGATTTAGATATCAGCTATGGTCAAATCAGATTAAGAACAAAAGGATCATCTGGTGGTCACAAGGGGATGAAAAGTATCATCTCCCATATTGCTACTCAGGAGTTTGCCAGAATAAGAATTGGAATTGAAAAGCATCCATTTATTCCAACTGCTGATTATGTACTGGGTAAAGTAGAAAAAGAAAAATTGCCAATGTTTAATTCAGCAATTGAAAAAGCAGCTTTGGCAGCAATTGATTTTATTGATTTACCTTTTGATAAAGTGATGAATATGTACAACAAAAAGGAACAGGATGATTAATTTTTACCAATTGTTGCAGAAAGATCCGGCAGTATTAGCTCTTAATAAGAATATTGAAAAGATAAACGGGTTAACAGAAACAGAAGAAACATTAGTTTTAGCTGCTAGCTTTCATCAACAACAGACAACCAAAATTGTCGTAAAAGGCAATATGTATTCAGCACAGCAACTTTATTATCGGCTATACCCCCTGCTAAAGGAAGATGTGCTGCTTTTTACTATGGAAGAATCACTAAGAGTTGAAGCGGTAGCCGCTTCCCCTAGCATGTATGGCAATCAGATGGAAGTATTGACAACTTTATGTCTGGATGAAAAACCAAAAGTAATTATCACTCACCCAATGGCAATAATAAGGTATTTGCCAAAAAAAGAATCATTTGAAAAATTAATATTAAATCTATCTGTCAATCAAAAATATATTATGAATGACTTAAGAAACGATTTAATTAAAAGTGGATATAAACAAACAGCCAGAATTGATCAGCCACTGACCTTCTCTTTAAGAGGAGGAGTAATTGATGTTTTTTCTATTCAGGATGAAAAACCATTGAGAATAGAATTTTTTGATGATGAAATTGATTCGATTCGTTATTTTGATATCTCAACTCAAAGAACAATTAAACAGGTAAAAAATTGCAAAATTGTGCCAGCTTCACTTTTAATCTTTGATGAGGATTTTTCACTTTTTGAGCAAAAAGTAAAGAAACAACTAGAAAGAGACAAAAAGAAAGCTAGAAACTTTACAACTTTAAAAGACAATGTTGAAAGAGATCTCAACTATTTAAAAAACAATATCTTTGAGCATTACCTGTATCGTTATCAATGTTTTAAGGAAAAGACCGCTTCACTATTAGACTATGTAGAAAAAAAGCAATTGATCGTTTCCACTGACGATGACATCAGGGCTAACCTGGAGTTGATAATTGAAGAAAACCATGAATACATAAATGAGCTATACAGCAATGATTTGGGATTAAACTACTACAGCGTTTTTGATGATTTTGATCGAGTTGTTGAAAGACACAATCCTTATCATATCAAAAGCAGTTTTTCCAGCATTGATTCTATTAAGTCAAAAGTAAAAATGACTTATTTTCCGTTGCTTCCTTTAGATAAGGTGGTAGAAGAGATAGTTAGATTATCTAAAAGAAATAAACTAGTATTATCTATTAACAATACTCAAAAAGAATTATTGGAAAGTGCCTTTGAACAGGAAAAACTATATCTTGATGATTTTGTAGAGTTTACAGATGTGGAGCTTTTTGAAGGGTTCAATTATGAAGATATAATGGTTTTAACAGCCAAGGAGCTTTTTGGAGTTAAAGTTGTTAAAGGAAGATACGAAAGCAAGTTTAAAGAAGCCATAATCTTAGAATCATATACCGATTTAAAAATAGGGGATTATGTTGTTCATAATCAGCATGGTATTGGAAAATATGAAGGTATTGTCACCAAAGAAATTCAAAACAAGCTTCGTGACTATCTTCAAATCAGATATAAAGATGATGATTTATTACTAGTGCCACTGGAACAATTCAAGATGGTTAGAAAGTTTTTAGCAGCTGAAGGTGTGGGAGTAAGACTGAGCAAACTGGGCAGCAAGAGCTGGGAAAGAAGCAAGCAGAGAATCCAACAGGAGGTAAATGATATTGCTGAAAGGTTGGTCAATCTTTACTCTGCCAGAGAAGAAAACATTGGTCATGCTTTCAGTAAGGATGACAAATACAGTCATAAGTTTGAAGCTAACTTCCCATATCAATTAACAGAAGATCAACAAAAGGCGATTGCTGAGATTAAATATGATATGGAACAGCCTAGACCGATGGATAGGCTTTTATGTGGTGATGTAGGTTTTGGAAAAACAGAAGTGGCAATGGTCGCTGCTTTTAAGGCGGTTAAGGATTTAAAACAGGTAGCTTACCTATGTCCAACAACAATTCTCTCTTTACAGCACTATAATACCTTTGTTGATAGATTTAGAGGTTTTCCAGTAAAGATTAAACTGCTAAATAGATATGTTGTTTCTTCTCAACAAAAACAGATTATCAAGGAATTGAAAGAAGGAAAAATAGATATTTTAATTGGTACTCATCGAATTATTAGTGATGATGTAAAATTTCATGATTTAGGTTTATTAATTATTGATGAGGAGCAAAGATTTGGAGTTCAAGCTAAAGAAAAAATCAAAGAATATAAAAAGAGCATTGATGTCCTTTCTTTAAGTGCAACCCCAATTCCTAGAACGCTTCAGATGTCGCTGGTTGGCGTAATGTCTCTATCTCAATTAGATACAGCACCACAGGATAGAATGCCAATTCAAACCTATGTGGTTGAAAAAAATGATTCACTGATAAGAGAAGTAATTTCCAGAGAGCTGGCAAGAAATGGACAAGTGTTCTATCTTTATAACAATGTCAGTAACATCTATAATGTTGCTAGAAAAATATCAGCCATGGTACCTGATGCGACTGTAGCTGTTGGTCATGGTAAAATGAATCGAGAAGAAATTGAAGATGTGATGTATCGCTTTATAACTAAAGAGTTTAATATCCTTATTTGTACTACTATCATTGAAACAGGAATTGATATACCAAACGTCAACACAATTATTATTGAAGATGCTAACAATTTTGGTTTGGCTCAGCTTTATCAGATTAGAGGAAGAGTCGGCCGAAGCAATAAAATTGCCTATGCCTATCTAATGTATAGAAGCAATAAGCAGTTATCGGAAACAGCAACTAAAAGACTTCAGGCTATTAAAGAGTTTACAGAGTTAGGTTCAGGATACAAAATAGCCCTGCGAGATTTAACCATCAGGGGTGCTGGAGACCTGTTAGGGGAAAGACAGGCCGGTTTTATCAATACCATAGGAATGAGTTTGTATTTGGAAATGTTAAATAAGGCAATCAATAAACAAAAAGGTATTGTTGAAGAAGAAATTGAAGAAGCAAGAAATAAGGTCAGTGAAATAGATGGTTATATTCCAAGTAAGTTTGTCAGGGAAGATTTAGAGAAGATCGAAATTTATCAGAAGCTGGCAATAATTAAAAGTGAAAAAGAACTTAAAGAGTATAAAAAAGAATTAACCGATTACTATGGCAAACTGCCAACAACAATTACTAATCTTTTTGAAAAGAAAAGACTGGAAATGATGCTAAATACTGACAGGATTGCTTCTTATGAGGAATATGAAAAGGAAAATAGAATTGTATTGACTAAGGAATATTCTTCCTCAATCGATGGAGTTAAATTCTTTGAGAAGATTTCAAAAATTTCTAATGAAATTAAATTAAAATACATAAAGAACGAGATTATCCTGATTGTTGAAAAGAAAAAGAACTACATGAACAGGATTGTCAAGGTATTGGAGGTAATTAATAATTTATGAGGTTAGATAAATATTTAAAGGTTTCAAGAATATTAAAAAGAAGAACAGTATCAAAAGAGTTGGCAGCTAACGAAAGAATTACAGTTAATGGGAAAATTGCCAAACCTTCAAAAGAAGTTAAAATTGGTGATATTATTGAAATTACCTATGGTAGCCGAGTAATGAAAATAAAAGTACTGGATATTAAAGAAGTAGTAAGAAAAAACGATGCCAGCATTCTGTATGAGGTCTTAGAAGAGTATAGAATTGATCAGGAAGAAAAGATGGAAAGTTATTAGAAACTGTTTTACTAGACAGTTTCTTTTTTTGTATTATCAATTAAAAAAGATGATTTAAATTGGGTAATCGAAATCTTTTAGGGTCTAGACTTTTAGGGTCAGTTTTAGGGTCTT
>CAYUXW010000025.1:0-27004 GCA_964449115.1 uncultured Erysipelotrichaceae bacterium
CCAATTACAGGAACGAGTTAACGCGGTACCATCCTGATTCATGTTTAAAACATGCACCTCAATATCTAGTTAACGCCTGAGTTACGTCAATGTTTGCATTGCACAGAAATGTGAGCTTCAGCTATTTCAGTTAATACTTTACACCAGACAGTATCTCTCTTTTAAACCTACATAACGTACTAGTACATCTCTATCGTTTTCCGCAAGAATTATAACATAAACAGTTAGGTAAAGTAAACAAGCAAGAAATATTTTGCGGTTAAGAAATAATCTGCAGAATAATAGTTTTTATTTTTTTATCATCAAAACACTTTTTCTCTCTGGACATTTATAGTGCTATAATTTAAAAAAGGAATATTAAATAATGGTGCGCTGTAATAAATTAAATTTTTTGAAAATTTGACAAGGAGTGATGAATGTGAATAAGAATGATTTTGATGATTTTTTTAAAGATGATGAAAATGAGTTCGAGTTACTTTCTAAAAAGCCAAAAAAAGTAGATTTTTTTGATTTTTTAGATGACTTTTCAGCAGGTGATAAGAAACATCATCACAACGGTATATGTGATGGGGATTGTGACAATTGTCCAAGTCACTATGGTTATCGTTATGGTCGCTGGTACTATGGTAAAGACCACACTCATGGTTGTGAATTTGGTGGTAACAAGGGTGGTGGGGGCATTATTTAATGATTGAAGACACTTAAAAAACGAAAGCAACAGAAAAACATTTTCCAATACAAGAAAGACCTATCAATAATTTTGTTATAATGTATGTATGAAAATAGAAATAATCCCTTTTGACAACAAATATTTAAATGATATAAGAGCAATCAATGTCTCTGTATCGAGCAATCCCAACAAACCTTATGAAGAAAAGGTTCTTTCACAACACCTTTATATTGACTATTACACCGAATTTTCCAAAGAAAACTGTTTTGTAGCTAAAAATCTGGAAAATAATGACATTGTTGGCTATATCATTTCTGAAATTGATTTCAATAGATTTCAACATCATATGCTGAATTACTATCTTCCACAAGCTAAAGCCATCAGAGAAGATTTTGAACAGAAAGTCAAAGATGAAGTAAATGCATATGCTTCTTTTATCAACCCATATGAAGCTCATCTTCATATGGATGTTAAACCAGGCTTCCAGCATCAAGGCATTGGAACGATGTTGCTAAAACACCTATTTACTCATCTAAAAAGTGTCGGTTGTAAGGGAGTAATGTTATCAGTTTCCAAAAAGAATGAGAGAGCCAATAACTTCTATGAAAAAAACGGAATGAAGATTATTGGTGAAAACACAAATAATTTAAGGGGTATAACTTTATAGATATACCCCTTTTTCAGTGATAATACGATTCATTTTTATATCATTTTCATCAGCGTCAATCTTATCCAACTTTTGAACTTCAAAAGCAACGGAAAACTTTCTTCCCTGATAATCTTGGAGAAATTTATCATAATATCCTTGTCCATGACCAAGTCTATTGGCACTTTTATCAAAACCAACACAAGGGACAACGATAATATCAATGTCTTCTTTTTTTATCAATATTCCATCTTTTGGCTCTAGAATATTAAAGCTTCCCCTGACAAATCTATGGGACATATAGGCATTGATTACTTTTTGCTCTACCACTGGAAAACAGAGTTTTATTCCTTTTCTATTAAGCAAATAGTGTAATCTTTCTAAGTTAACTTCATCTTCTAAAGCCATATATGACATTACCATTTCAGGATTATAAACCTCAATCAGATCAAAAAGTTTTTGAGCGATAATGTCCGAAAAAACAGCTTTCTCAAGAATTGATAATGTCTTTAATCTTTTTTTTATTAGTTGTCTTTGTTTAGATTTGTTCATAAAAACTGACCTCATCAATAAGTCTCTGCTTCAAGGTTGTTTTTCTCAAACTCATTTCCTTGCCAACAATTCCTTTAAAGAATGCCTCTTTCTGGCCAACAAAAATCAGACTTTTATAAGCTCTGGTTACCGCTGTATAGATAAGTCGTTTCTGCAGCATGATACTATATTCCAACGACATCGGAAGAATGATAATCGGATACTCACTTCCCTGTGATTTATGTACCGACATACAGTAGGCATGGGCTAAATTGGAAAAAGTATCATAGGTATATTCAACTATTCTTCCCTCAAAATCAGCAATAATACGATTTTGATTATTGTGATCCTCACTGGCAAAGACAATTTCAATAATAATTCCAATATCTCCATTGTAAACATCATCGTCTGGCTGATTTTTAAGCTGTAGAACTTTATCACCTAATCTAAAGGTTCTATAACCAACCTGAAGTTGTCTCTTATTTTTGGCATAGGGATTAAACTTTTTCTGCAAGGCGACATTTAAGTTTTCAATCCCATTAACACCCTTATGTTTTGGGGCCAGTACCTGAACATTCATAAATCCTTCTTCTATAGTTTCATACCTGTTTAACGCATGCTCAACAATCTGTAAAGTCAGATCTTTAATATCTGTTCTTTCACATTCAAAAAACCTGATTTCATTATTAGTTGGAATTGTACTAACTTCTTCATTTTTAATGTCTTTAGCTAAATAGATTATATCACTGCCCTCTTTTTGACGGTAAATCTTATCCAGTTTAATTACTTCAAAAAGTTCAGATTCAATTAAATCCTTTAATACACTTCCCATTGCGACTGAAGGCAGCTGATCTGCATCACCAATGATTATCAGTTTTTTAAGACTGCCACAAGCCTTTAATAGATTGTAGAAAAGATATTGGTCAACCATGGAAAACTCATCAATAATCAAGATATCGACATTTAAAGGCTCATTTTCATCCTTGGCAAATCTACCAGTTTCTTTATCCCACAAAAGAAGTGAATGAATAGTCTTGGCCTCACAACCAGTAAGTTCAGTCAATCTTTTAGCTGCTCTTCCCGTTGGAGCAACTAGATTTATATTGTAATTAGGATATAATAGTTCACTTGTTTTAATCATGGCTTTGACAATTGTGGTTTTACCTGTTCCAGGACCACCGGTTACTATTAAAAGGTCATTTTCAAAAAAAGACATAATTGCCTGAAGCTGTACCTGGTCATAGGTAATAAGTAGATTCTGTTGTACTGTATTGATTGCTTTTTGAGCTGAATAACCATCAATTTCTAATAAACGCTGTTGAGGAAAAAGTGCCAGATATCTGGCAATATATACCTCAGCATCATACTGAGATATGTGATAGATTCTATCTTCTTCAACATGCGCTAAACGATACATTATCAATCTTTCAACTACTTCATGCACATCATCTAAAAAATGACCAATATTTTTATCTAAATGTTTTATAAATTCATTTACTTCCAGATAGGTATCGCCATTTTTCATACATAAAGACATCAAAAGACTTTCGCCATAGGCTGTCAAACGTTCAATATCGTCTTTTTCAAAACCAATATCCAAGGCAAACTTATCAATTGTCGCAAAGCCTATTCCATCAACTTCTCTTATTACTCTATATGGATTACTCTTCATTATTTCTAATAGGTCATCTTCATATTTATGTTTTAATTTAAAGACATTTTTCAGGCTTATGTGATGACTGGTTAAAAAGATCACCGCTTCATCAGCCTCCTGTTTTAAGCCTTCAAGAATAGCTTGTTTTCTTCTATTGGTCATTGATGGTACTTCATCTAGAATATCATTATCATTTTTTATTTTTTCAATAGCATCCAAACCTAGACTGCTGATTAATCTTTCCGCAAATACTGGTCCAATTCCCTTAAATTGATCTCCTGAAAAGTACTTAATAAGTCCTTCTTTATTATCAGCTACTAACTTTTTATAACTTTCTATTTTAAACTGAATCCCATACCTTGGATTTTCAACATAATCTCCCTTTAAACTATATCTGGCATTTTTATCAATCTCACCAAGATAGCCAACAACAGTTATCTCTTCCTGAATTTTTGACTCTTCCAGTTCAAAAACAGCTACTGTGTAGCCATTATGTTGATTGCGATATATCTCTTTTATAAATCTTCCTTTTTCTTCCATTTTACTCATGAATATGTTTGAAAATATGTTCGCTATGTTCAATAGCACCAATAAAAGTCTTTTCTATTACTCCTCCACCCAGACAGATATCTTTATCATAGAAAACTGCCTGCTGTCCTGGAGTAACTGCCTTAATCTTTTGAGGATATTTAACTAAGAGCAAATCCTCACTATATTGTTCAATTGTTACTGGATTGTCACTTTGTCTGTATCTGAATTTTGCACTGCACTGTTTTGGCATTTCAAAATCAGCCAGTCTATTAAAGCCACTGACTAAACAGCTGTCTGAATACAGCCAGATATCTTCATTTTGAGATGCGACATATAGTTCATTATTTTCAACATTTTTGCCAACAACAAACCAGCGACCTCGATCTCCACCAATACCCAAACCTTTTCTCTGGCCAATAGTATAATACATGACACCAATATGTTTTCCTACCACTTCTTTAGTTAAAACATCAATGATATCTCCTTCTTTTGAAGGCAGATAATTATGTAGAAACTCTTTAAAGTTTCTTTCTCCGATAAAACAGATACCAGTCGAATCTTTTTTATCAGCTACTGGAATATTCATTTCCTGCGCTATTTCTCTTACTTCACTTTTATCAAGCTCTCCTAAAGGAAATATGGTATTTTTTAATACATTTCTATCTATCTGAGCTAAAAAGTAACTCTGATCCTTATTTTTATCCAAACCTTTTAACATCAGAAAACCTGCTTCATTTTGAACAATTCTGGCATAATGACCAGTAGCTACCGTTTCAAAGCCTTTGCTTCTGGCAAAATCAAAGAAAGCAGCAAATTTTATATATTTATTACATAGAATATCTGGATTAGGCGTTCTTCCTTTTTGATGTTCTGATATAAAATTAGTAAAAACATCATCCCAATACTCTTTAACAAAATCAACTCTTAACAGCTTTATTCCCAAACTGTCAGCTACCGCCAGGGCATCCTGATAATCTTTTTCTTGAGGACAGATATCATCTTTAATTGTTGGATTACCTAAAATGTCATTATTGACAGTTGAGTCCCAATTGCGCATAAAAGCTCCGGTCACATCATAACCTTGCTTTAACAACAGATAAGCGCAAACTGCACTGTCAACTCCTCCAGATAATCCTACCAATACTTTTTTCATATGCTTTTCCCTTTTCTAATTATATCATACATCATTGGGCTGATTTAAAATAAAAACCCTTTTATAAGGGTATGGTTTTATAATGGCGCGCCCTGCAGAAATCGAATCCACAACCTTCTGATCCGTAGTCAGACGCTCTATCCAGTTGAGCTAAGGGCGCAATGTGCTCCCGCTAGATTATATTAACAAAAAGATAGCCTAATTTCAATAGTAAACTTTTTTCATTTTATTTTATACTGTTTAAACTTATTTTTTTCATAATGTAAACTTATAGTAAAAAACACTCATAAATTATCACAATTATAAAATAAATGTTATAATTTTATAAATAATGTTTGGGGAAATAATATGAAGTCAATAATAATGGATGCTTATCTACAAGGAAATTTAGGTGATGATTTATTTATAAAAATAATTTCAGAGCGTTATTCAGATACGACTTTTTATCTGATTAACAAATATGATAATTTAAGTCATCAAATCAAAAATTTACAATATATTAATATTTCTTTCTTTGTCAGAGTTTTTGATGCAATTGCTGTCAGAATAATTGGAATACGCCCTTTATACTTAAATATTAATAAAAGAATTTTAAAGAAAGCAGATGGTTATATAAAAATAGGCGGTTCTTTGTTCATGCAAAACAATGTGTGGAAACAGAATCACAAATTTATGAAAAATATTTTATCAGCTACAAACGAAAGTTATATTGTTGGAGCTAATTTCGGTCCATATGAAACAGATGATTTTTTTAAAAAACACGAAATTTTATTCAGTAATTTTAAAGATGTCTGTTTCAGAGACTACTATTCTTTTAATTTGTTTTCTAAATACAATAATATAAGATATGCGCCTGATATCGTTTTTAATTTAGATATGAGTAATTATAAATTAAATACAGAACTTAAAAATCCTTATGTAATATTTTCTATTATCAATCTGGAAAACAAAAAAGAATTAGCACAATATTTAGAAAAATATGAGAATAAATTAATTGATTTAGTAAATTATTACACCCAGAATAACATTGAAGTTAAATTAATTTCTTTTTGCGAATATGAAGGAGATTTGAAGGCTATTAATAGAGTTTATAAAAAAATCAATAACATTCAATTGGTTGAAGTAGTAAATTATCAGGCTGATGTTGATAAAATATTAGAAATTTTTGCTAACTCATCGATGGTTATTGCCACTAGACTTCATAGCATGATCCTTGGATTATCATCTGGTATTCCAACTTTACCTATTATTTATAATGAGAAAATGACTAATATATTAGAAGACATGAAATTTGAAGGACATAAGATTGAAATACCACAAATTGAAAAAATGAGCATTAACGATTTAACAAAAGTCAAAAAAATTGAAGAAAACATCATAAAGAAATATCGATTAGAAAGTAATAATCAATTTAAGGAATTAGATAAACTTTTGCTGAAATAAACTGCTGCTTTATAAATATTTTTAATTTTTTAATTAGATATTAAATAGTAAACCTATTGTCATATTGACTTTTTTCAAACAAACTGTAAAATAGTTTTAGATTATGAACACTTTAATAGTTAATTACCTCTAATTGCAGCGATTGGTGATAGTGCAAGACCATATTAAGTAATTGATCAATTGGGAAGTGGGAGTCTAGTGGGTAGCAACCATATAGCTTTTAAGTGGTCTTGTCAGACAATTTGGGTGGCACCACCCGTAATGGGTCCCAAAATTGGTGTTTTTTTATTTTTAGGAGGATTATATGTATGAAAAGAATGTTAAGTGGAATCAAACCAACTGGACAATTACATTTAGGTAACTATATTGGTGCCTTAAGAAACTTTGTAAAGTTTCAGGATGATTATGATTTATATGTTTTTATTGCGAATTTGCACTGTGTAACATTTTACCAGGAACCTAAAACATTAAGAAAAAACTTAAAGGATGCTATTGCCTTATATCTGGCTTGTGGTTTAGATCCTGAAAAATGTACCATTTTCCTACAGTCAGATGTTTTCGCTCACTCTCAACTCGGTTGGCTGTTAACTTGTCAGAGCTATATGGGTGAATTAAGCAGAATGACTCAGTTTAAAGAAAAAAGTCAAAAAAGTGATGAAGGTATTACAGCCGGTTTATTTACCTACCCTTCACTGATGGCAGCTGACATTCTATTGTATGATGCCGATTATGTTCCAGTAGGAGATGATCAAAAGCAGCATGTAGAACTGGCTAGAGATTTAGCTCAAAGATTTAACAATCGCTACTCTGAAACCTTTGTTGTTCCAGAACCATTGTCTCCAAAAGTTGGGGCTAGAATAATGTCGCTATCAGATCCTTCCAAGAAGATGAGCAAATCAGATGAATCTGATAAGGGTTGTATCTATTTGTTGGATGATTTAAAAGTAATCAGAAAAAAAATAATGAGTGCTGTCACTGATAACTTCGCCAAGGTTAACTATGACAAAGAAAACCAGCCTGGTGTATCTAACCTTTTAGAAATCATGTCTAGTTTGTCTGGTGAAGCAATTGAATCAATTGTTACAAGATATCAGAATAAGGGATATGGAGAACTAAAAAAAGAAGTTGCAGATGTAGTCTGTAAAGAAATTGAAACAATTCAAAATAGATACGATGAAATTGTTCAATCAGACCTGATTGAAAAAACTTTAAAAGAAGGTGCCGAAAGAGCCAGCAGGATTTCTTATAAAAAACTCAAAAAAGTTCAAAGAAAAATGGGTGTTGATATTTTCTAAACAAAAAGGATATCAACATCCTTTTTTCTATTATTTTATTTTTTACCAATTAACTTTTTTCTAAATACTTTTTAACCGCTATAATAACAAAACTGTACATTAATGCTAAAAGCTGATTATGATTTTCTTTAACATCGACTGTTATCATATCTTTAACTCTTGGTTTTAAATCAATTAAACAGACTGCTTGTTCTAAATCATCCACTATTTCAACTTTTCGATCACCAATTCCAATATTGGCCTTCCATTTATTGGTATCAAGATAAAAATTAAGATTTCCTTCTTCAAAGCCAATATTTATAAAACCATAATGATTATCATTGACTTCTAATACAAATTCATAAACAACCGACTCATTGAACAATCCTTTTTTTCTTTTTGACTTATTTTCATAGACATCAGCAACTACCTGATTATCAGATACAAAATTAAGAGCACAGTTTTTAGAGGTCAGCTTTCCATCTATCTGATATTCGATCTTTTCCTGACTATTATAGACCTCATAAATATCAAATTTAGGGTTTGTAGTTTTATTAATAACAAATCTTCTATAACCTTCTTGAGCAACAAACAGCTCCATTCTATTCTTCTGTTTTGTTTCCTGGACAATATCTATCACCTTTTCAATTGAGGTTACAGTTACTCCTGCCGCAGCAACAGTTATCTTGGCAGCTGCATTTATAGCAGCTTTGGCTATTTTTTTAAAGTTCTCCATCCTTTTTTCTCCTTTTATTCAAATATTTTATAACATAAAGTTGTAAATTCTGTATAAAGATTGTTTGTAGAATTGTTAAATTCTAATTCTTTTAATGCCTCACACATTCCCTGATAGTACCATTTCTGATCAATTTTTGATTTAGAAAATCTATTCCAGACAAAATCTTTCTCTTTATTGTAATCATGAGCAATTGATCTCAGATTGGATAATTTGTCAGCCAGCTTCAACATTTTTAATTCTAGAGGAGCATTTTTAGTTTTTTCTATCCCATTTCTTTTTCTTTCCGCCCATGTTTTAGATTTATCTTCAGTCACAAAAGAAACATAACTTGCGACCAACTTACCAAAATTTTCTTCAATGTCTTCGATAGTCATATCAGTGTCTTCAACTGTATCATGTAATACACCCGCTACTTTAAGTTCTTCAGAGGCCTGCATTTCTGTTAATAGTTGTAACACTTCCATTGGATGAATTATATAAGGCCTGTCTGTTCCTTTTCGATATTGTTTTTTATGGGCTTCAGAGGCAAATTCCATCGCCAAATGAATTATATTTATCTGTATCATATATAAACCTCCAAATTATTCGGTAGTGTCAATAATTTTGTGTAAACTCAACTTTGTCCATTAGTCAGGTTTGGTTTAACTTCCTGGATAAAGTGAATCAAACATTTCAATCAATTCACTTTGCACCAGATTGAATCCTTTATGAATTCGATTTGAAAATTTCAAATTATATTGAATCATATGATCACATACGAAGCGTTCAAGTGATTCTTCATTGGGAAACTGTTCCTTTCTCTTAGTCTGTTTCTTAAGCTTCTTGTTGTATCCTTCAACTATATTGGTTGAATAGATTGAACGTCTTATGGCTTTAGGAAATTTAAAGAAAGTAAACAGATATTCTTGTCTCATAAGTAAAGTTTTAACTTTAGGATATCTGAAGGATATATCTTCAATGAACTTCTCTAAGAGAAGTTGGGCCTCTTCAGCTGAACTAGCCTGATAAATAGAACGTATGCTTGAAGCTGTTTCCAGCTTGTCCCTGGCTCTGACCAGTCTCAGTATGTTTCTTTGAATATGAACCCAGCATGGTTGATAATAAGCTTCAGGGTAAACACTCAGACATGATTCTGTCAGACCCCTGAGTCCATCACTGACAAACAACAGTACTTCTTCAACACCTCTTTTCTTGATATCAAGCAGCATTTCACGATAATTCTCACTGGATTCACTTGGATACAGTCTGAATGAGATGATTTCCTTGAAACCTTCAGGTGTTATTCCTAACAAGATGTGCAGAGCCTCTTTATCAACACTGTCACGTCTTACATTCAGATAGGTTGCATCACAGTATATGACGGCATATCTCTTGTTCAGAAGTCTGCTGTGAAACTGCTGGACGTTCTCCTGGACCAGTCTGGTCATATTGGAGATAGTTGCAGGCGTGTAGGCATGACCATACATCTTCTCTATCAGATCAGCTATTTCAGCAGTTGTGATACCTTTTGAATATAACTGTAGTACTGTTGTTTCCAAATCATTGGTTTGTCTCTTATATGGTGATATTGTCTGCTGGCTGAATTCGCCGTTACGGTCTCGTGGTATTTCCACCTGAATCTCACCATACTTCGTTTTCAGACTGCGGGTGTAGTAGCCATTTCTTGAGTTGCCGGAATTATAACCTGAAGGGTCATATTTCTCGTAGTTGAGAAATACAGTCAGTTCACTTTTTAAAAGGTCGTTGATGGCTGTTTCCAGTTCTTTACAGAACAGCTCATCAATATTTTGTCCAGATGCTATCGCATCAAACAATTTTGTGGTAAAATTAGTCATGGGAAGCTCTCCTTTGTTTGCAATTTTTCTCAAACTAATTTTACAAAGTTTAGCTTCCTTTTTCTATATCTAGATATAAGGATGTTTACACAAAATATTTTATACTGTCAATTATTCATTTTCTTTATTATATCATTATGTATATTTGTTATAATGAAATAGTTTAAAAAGGAGTTTATGTTTATGGGTGAAGGTGTGTTTATAATTATGCTGGTAAGTTTTCTAGCTTCAATAATTGGCTCCATTTGTGGTATTGGTGGAGGAGTTATCATTAAACCCGTATTAGATTCACTGGGATTATTTAGCCTATCAACTATCAATTTTTTAAGTGGTTGTACGGTTTTTGCCATGACTTCTTTTAATGTAGGCAACTCTTTTATTAAAAAAGAGAGTGCTATTGAATTTAGATCTTCTACTCTTTTAGCTATAGGTGGTACTATTGGAGGATTGCTAGGCAAGATAATATTTGAAATGTTTCAGAATGCTTTTAATAATTTAAATCATGCAAGTGCAATTCAATCTTTAATATTACTAGTTATAAATATGGGCGCTTTAATTTATACCCTCAACAAAGACAAAATAAAAACATTAAATACCACTTCAGCATTTAATATCATTGTTATTGGCTGTGGGCTGGGATTTATATCATCATTTTTAGGAATTGGAGGAGGACCTATCAATATTATTGTTTTACAATTCTTTTTTTCAATGCAAACCAAACAGGCCGCTCAAAATTCCTTATATGTAATTTTCTTTTCACAGGCAACCAGCCTGATTCAGACAATAATAACCAGATCAGTTAGCAATATTTCTTTACCAATTCTTATAGGGATGATGGTTTTTGGCATTGCTGGAGCAATTGCAGGAAAAAGCATTAATAAGAAAATCGATGAAAATATCGTCAATAAACTGTTTATTGGGATAATGGTACTTTTAATTTTACTAAACATTTATAACTTCATTACTTTTATCAGCTAAACTCTTTATTTCTTATTGTTTCTATTATTGTAATTTTACTGGCCTTTTTGGCTGGATAAATATTACAGATGCTGCCGATCAACAAGATTAAAACAATATATTTGATATTATCAAACCAGTCAATACTAATCTTTACTTTTGAAGATACATTAATAATTTCCACTACAACAGAAACAATCATTAGACTGATTATTATCCCTATCAAATATATTAAAATATTTTCAAAGAATAATTGTAAATATATGTCTTTTCCACAGGCACCCAAGGATTTTTTTATTCCAATTTCTTTCATACGAGCCTGAATATTATTCAATGAATTATTTACAAGACTTATAATAGAAACAATTACAGAAACAAATGCTAAAACAATTAAAACTCTCCTTATTAAATCCAGCAGTATAGTAAGAGAGTTTTTTGTTTGATTTTGATCAATAAAAATGAAATTATCTTTCCCTAGAATTTCATTTAAATACTCTTCATTAAATACCTCTTCGCTGACAAAATAAAAACTACTTTGATCATAGTTAATTACATAGTCATTAAAAATAAAAAGACATTCATCAAAATCTTCGTAAAGGTTATTACAATTTTCTTCCAATATTCCAACAACTCTAAAAGTAATTCCATTAACACTTATCAATTCATTTATTTCATAACAATTAAAATATTGTTTTAATTTATTGCCAATTACTGCCTGATTATCATTATATAAATTATCTATTTCAGTTAAAAAATTGCCGCTTTCCAGATTAAATGTAAATACATTCGATAGGCTGCCATCACAGCCAATTATCTTATAATCCTTTAACTCTTTTTTATTATATGAACTATATTCTTTTATTCCATATTTTTCAAGAAGATTTTCAATCCAGATATCATTTCTCTTTTCTAATAGCTGGATGCTATTTATATTTAATCCTAATTGTTTAAAACTCAGATTGATATTTTCAATTATATAAAAAGAAATAATGTTTACCAGCAATACTAAAACTATTGAAATACATATGGAAACGATAGTTAAATAATGTCTTTTTCTTTGATAAAAAACTTCTTTAATCAACCACACGTCCATTCTCCATTCTTATTATCCTTTTACATCTTCCAGCGATACTTTCATCATGAGTAACAATTATAATGGAAACACCTTCTTTATTTAACTTTTCAAATATTTCCATTAATCTTAATCCATTTTCCTTATCCAATGAACCTGTTGGTTCATCTGCTAAGATTATTTTTTTATCGGTAATTAAACATCTGGCAATAGCCACCCTCTGTTTTTGACCTCCTGAAAGCTGACTGGGATATTTATTTAAAATATCAATAATATCTAATTCACTTGCTATCTCTATTAGATCCTTTCTACCATCAATATAGCGAGTTGCCAAAAGAATGTTTTCCTTTACAGTTAAGTGATCCATTAAATTATAATTCTGAAAAATAACGCCAATACTTTTAATCAACTTTAGTTTCTTATCATTGGAAAACTTGCCTACATTCTCATTTTTAAAAAAATAATAACCATAATCTATATCATCATAACCAGCAATTACATTCAATAAAGTACTTTTCCCACAGCCTGAAACTCCTGCTACAGCTACAAAACAGCCTTCTTCTAATTCTAAATCCATATAATTTAAAGCTAATAAGTCCTTATCTTCCACCTTATATTTTTTTACCACCTTATCTAATTTGATCACTTAAAAACTCCTTTAGATAGGCAGATAGAATACAAACCTTTTTATTTTCTAAACCTACCGCTGCTATTAAAGCTACATCTTCATTACTCATTAATACCTTTATTGAAATCCTGTATTTTTCTAGATTATTCAATTCATCTTTAAAAAGTTCATCAATTAAATAATAACCATCGCTGTCCTGATTGATAGCTCTTTTATCTACAGTAAGTCCTTCTTTCTGTTGAAGATGAAAGGTGATATTAACATGCTGAGAAAAGATTAATTCATCATAATCGGTTTTTATAATTACCCTATACCTATTATCCTGATTATCATATTTAACTTTTTCAATTACTTTAGCTTGATAGTAATTACCATTGATACCGATAAAGCAGGTATCATTTTCTTTTATCAAACTATACTTTTCATAGGTAAGTTCAACTATCACAAAATAATCTAAATCTTTTATTGTTATACAGTTATTTTCAATCTGGTAGATAAAACCATCTACCTCACTTAATAAATCCTTGCTATTTCCATATTCATTGACATAACTTAAAACTTTATCTTTATTCTTTATTTCATCACCTATTGTTTTATAAACATTTTTAATATAGCCATTGAAAAATAAATAATGACTTTTACTATCTACAACACCGAATGTTTTATATTCATAAATAAATGTGCTTCTTTTTACTTCCACCAGCTCAATATTATTTTCTATTAACCTTTCACTGCTGCCGGTAGTAAAAATTAAAATAACCAAACCAATCAAGCCAGCAATAATAATTATTTTCTTATTCAAGACAATCACCCCATATCATACTTATTTTATAGTTGCTCTTATCCTAAAAAAGAAGCGATTTTCTCGCTTCAAAATTAGGGTAATCGAAATCTTTTAGGGTCTAGACTTTTGGGGTCAGTTTTAGGGTCTTAACTTTTAGGGGGACTTTTAGGGTCAAAAAGGCAAAATAAATAATCCACTGGATTTTATATAACCACCACAATATATACATGTTAGTTTGGTTGCTTAAGGGTTAGAATAATATCAAAGGATTTTCAGAAGTTATTAATAGTATTTATATTTTCTATATCTTCTTGTTCGATATTCTGAACTATTGTGACATAATCATTTATTTTCATATATCGACTCACTTCATATGGTTTTTTATCTCAGTAAAATAATACAATATGAAGGTTTTTTATTGTCACCATTAAAACTTAAAGGGTATCCCCCACGAAAACTTAAAGGTTGTCCCCGCTATGATAAAAAAAGGTTTTTTTAATACCAACTAAAAATTAAAGAACCAGCAAAAGAAACTTGCATTATATGGGGTTACAACCACTAAAAAAGAAACGATTTTGCTCTTCGTTTCTTTCATTTTTTTAAAGTTTTAGGGTCTTATTTCATTTTATTCCATATCCATCTCACCCTAAAAGTGACCCTAAAAGATTGGAACAAACCCTAAAATTTCTCGGTTACCCCAAAATTACAATTTATAGTTTTTTAAAATATATAATTTAGAATCAATTATTGACTATCATCATTACCAAGGTATTCCTTGTGGATACTCAGGAACATATTGTTTAAATTCAGTCTTCTTAGTTAGAACATTATAATCATATCTTCCTAAAGAATATATTCCATACTCTTTTTCAATAATCTCTTTTAATTTTTTTACTGCTGAACTATCAATAGGGTTTTCTAAGGTTTCAAGTAGATATCTCTTTTCTTCTTCATCTAAATTTTTATCAATATGCTTTTTATATAGATCTATCAGTAAATCCTGGTGTTGCTTTAGATAATCCACTTTTTCTAAATATGCCGGATTAATACCAAAGTATAGAATATGATTTGAACTTTTTTGTTCAATTATTATACCAGATTCTTTTGTAGCTATTCCTGTGACCATTGTTTCAAATGTTTCAATCTTCTTTTCCGGAAGATAAATTCGATGAATATACATTTTATCATCAATTACTTCCGATAATAAAGCCACATCATGATCAAGCATTACAAAATCAATATAAGGTCTATTTAAATAGCCTTCAGCATTGAGAGTGTACAAAGTTTCTTTTTCACCATTGATATTTATTCTATAGACTTCTTTCTCACAGCCTACATATGTCCAATAGCCATCTGAAGCTAACATAGCTGTATTACTATAATCAAATTGTCCAAATAAGACATATTGTTTTTTAATATCGGTGTATTCATCATTCAAAACCACATTTACCAGCATTCCAAATTCATCAAAAGTAACAAAAGCGGCCACAGCTTCTTCATTTGGTTTAATAGTCGGTACTGTTTCTTCTGAATAAAGGTGTTCTTTTGAGAAATATTCTTCATAAGAAACTGTTTCTCTTTCTTCAACAATCCAAATTTTCTCATCATAAGAATAATTATCTAATGCTACTAGTATTTTTTTAACTAAAGAACTTTTAGCCCTGATTTCTTTAACCCCATCAAATAGTGAATGTATCAGTTCAAGCTGTTCTTTATTCGGTGTTTTCTTTTCAAACAAATAGTTTAAAATGTTGCTGGCAAAGGTGTTCATGTTTTCTTTATCATACATATTTAAATCAGCAAATTTTTCATCTATTGTTTCATTTTCAAGAATTGTCTGTTGCCACTGCAAAACTATTTTATCCATCATTTCTTCTTCACTTGTTTTTGCGGCTAATTCATAGGCCTGCAGGTATTCTTTGTTATTTAGATGGTTCTCAATTTTTTCTTCAGTACTTTGACAGCCAGAAATACTCAGCAACAAAATAAGTGACATTAATAGTATTAACATTTTTTTCATTTTAGCAGTCCTCCCATACTTTCCAACACAAAAAAACTGTTTTTTATATTTTTCTATATTCTCTTCTTTATCTGATTTTATTATACTTATTTATAAATTTGGTTTTCAAGATAAATTATTAAACGCTACAAAAACTATTAATATTGTATCGAAACATAAAAAAATATAGCTGTTAAAGCTATATTATTTGTTTTTACGACAATGTCCATTAATAGAACGGTTTTTCATTAAAGAAACCTACTACTCTTTGAGAATCGGAAATATTAATAAAGGCTTGTGGATCATATTGTTGAATGATGTCCAGCAGCATGTTGGTTTCATAATGACCGCATATTGTATAGATTATTTTTTTATTTTTTTGTGAAGCATACCCTACACCATCAAGAATAGTCGCTGAATGATTGAGTTTTGTCTGAATATCATGACAGATTTCTTCAACTTTATCGGTGACAATTATAAAAGCATTCCTTTTAAATCTATTGTCAGCTGCTTTGACTACCTGGGTGCCAACAAACTGGAAAACAATTGAATATAAGGAAGCTTCCCAGCCAAGCAACAGTCCAGCTAATAACAGCAGGGTTGCATTTACAATTAAGGATTCATTCCAGAAGGATTTTTTAAATCTTTTGGCAAAATAAATTGAGATAAAATCAATCCCTCCAGCACAGCCATCAGCCATTAACACCAATGCTGAACCAATACCAGAAAGAACTCCTCCAGCAAAAGCATTCAATAACATATCTTCGGTAATTTTAACATAGGGAAATATCCCAGCAAAAACTGAAACAAGTACAACTCCAACCAGTGAAACTAAAGTAAACTGCTTACCTACATATTTAACTACCAGGATAACTGCTGGTATATTAAACAGGATATAAAGGATTGAATAACTGAGACTGATATTAAAAAACCTGTCAAAAGCTCGAACCAAAAGCAAAGCCAGTCCAGAAAATCCGCCTGGAGTGATATTACCGAAATGAACAAACGAATTTAAATTTATTGCTGCTACAACAGCCGATAAAACAGCCAAAAACAAGTTTTTAATCAGTCGCTTATCAACTTTCATAATTATTTTTTAGTATTACTTGGTTTTTGATAGTCGTAATACTTAACTTCCTTTCTGATATTTTTTTCTATTACTTTCAAATTGAAAAAATAAATAACCAGTCCTATTACTATTGCCAGAACCAGAATAATTGAAAAAAGAGAGATATAATCATTAACATTTTCTAACATAATCGACCCTCCTTTTTAATATTAGTCATTATAACATAAATTTAAAAAACCTCATCAAAATTGTTTCTTTCTAAAAAATCAGAACCCTTTTGACATTCAACCCTGCTTAAGCCAGGATAGTCCAACTGTCTTAATACTTCATAAACCATCACAGCAACTGTATTGGAAAGATTTAAACTTCTAGCTTTTTCTACCATTGGTAGTCTAATGCATTTATCCAAGTTATTTTTCAGGATAGTTTTTGGAATTCCAGTTGATTCTTTACCAAAAACTAAATATATATCACCTTTAACTAGACGATAATCAAATGAAGCTGGATATTTATGTCCGTATCTGCTTAGATAATACACTTCATCATCTTCATTTAAAACTTTTATAAAATCGTCCCAGTTTAAATGCTCAACAATTCTAGTTTTATCAATATAATCCATTCCAGCACGTTGTAGATGCTTCTCATTTAAAACAAAGCCATAAGGTTTGATCAAATGCAATATTGAATCAGTTGCCATAGCTGTTCTAATAATATTGCCAGTATTTTGTGGAATTTCCGGTTCAAACAAAACAATATGAATCATTATTCTTTACCTTTTAGATACTCTAATAGTAATCTGGTAGCCTTTCCTCTATGTGAGATGGCATTTTTCTGCTGAGAAGATAATTCAGCGCTGGTTAAACCATACTCTTCAACCATGAAAATCGGATCATAGCCAAAACCGTTTTGGCCTTTCATTTCATAAGCTATAGAACCTTCCATCACTCCTTCAAATACATGTCTTTCATCATCCACTAAAGCTATGGCACAGACAAAGCGGGCTTTACGATTATTTTCGTTTTTCAGCATTTCTAAAATGGTCTTATTTTTATAATCGTAATCATACCCTTCTAAAAATCGGGCACTATGAATGCCTGGCTGATTATCTAAGGCTTCTATTTCTAAGCCTGAATCATCAGCAATTACAATCATATCATAGATGTTTTTTAGACTTTCAGCCTTGATTAAGGCATTTTCCGCAAAAGTACTGCCAGTTTCCTCTACCTCTAAATGCTCAATCTCTTTTAAATCATGAACAACATAGCCCAAAGGTTCTAATATTTCTTTATATTCTCTGACTTTATTACTATTGCCACTGGCAATCATTACATCTTTCATTCAAATCTTCCTTTCCAAGGTAAACAAAGTTTAAACTGATAAAATATCTATCTGGATACTTCTGATCACTATTATATATTAACATTTGGTAGCATTTTTGTCCTTTAAAAATACCATAGTCAAAATATGCGTAACGAATATCATTTTGGGTTAATATTCCCTCTTGAATTACCACTTCCAAAATCTGGGCTTTCAACTTTTTATCAAAACTGTTTTCAACGATTCTTACCGGTCTTTGTTTAAACAAAAGGTAATACTCGTTTAATAGGATTAACCTTGCTATTTCATCGCTAATTGACTCGTAGACGATTTTAAAAAGATGGTGTCTTTGATAAGGTTTTCTTAAAGCGTCTATCTTCTCTCCTAAGGTAAGCATATAATCAAACATCAAATCAGTTTTTTTAAAAATATGCCATAAAGTTTTTCGACAGATGTTTCTATTCCATAATCTTTCTGTTGCTAAAGCTACAAGCTCCACCTTTTTTACATCTTCATTAGAAAAGATATTGCTGCTTATAATCTGGTATGGAGCTTTTTTATCAGCAACAATTCCATATCTGTCCATCTCATCTCTTAAAGCTGTACCTTTTAATAGTTTCAAAATCCCAACCTGCATTTCATCAACTCTTAACTCAAATAATTTTTGATAAGTATCTTTAAAAGAGTTTAAATCTTCTTTTGGTAGTCCAGCAATTAAATCAGCATGAACAATGGTATTGTTTTCAACCAATCTATTTAAATTGTTTATCATCTTTTCAGTATTTTGGTATCTGCTGACTGCTTTTAGTGTTTCTTTATTAAATGATTGAATTCCTACTTCAAAGCGAAATTTATCTTTAACTTTATTGGCGCAAACAAGATCCATTAACTCTTCAGACAAGGTATCAGCCATTACTTCAAATTGAAAAGAAACATCATCCTTGAAATCAATCAGTCTTTTGGCAATTGATAGACTTCTTTTTTTATTGGCATTAAATGTTCGATCTAAAAACTTAATCTGATTAACACTGGTTTTTTCCAGTTTGTCAAATAAATCAAATAGATACTCTAAAGAAAAATCCCTGATTCTATTGTCCAATGAAGCCATACAGTATTTACATTTGTATGGACATCCTCTGCTTGTTTCCACATATAGATATCTTTTGTCCATATCATCCAGATCAAAATCCAGCAGATAGGGACTATCCAAAGATTCTAAATAATTAATATCTGTTTTAACAATATTGGTATTTACATAATTACGTGTAATCAGACCATTGATGTTTTTTTCTTTATTGACATATTGCCAGAAAGAAATTTCTCCCTCATCCAGCAGAATTCCATCAATATCTTCAGTCAGATATTCTTCATATTGATAACTTACCTCAGGTCCTCCTAAAACAATATCCACATCCTTTAATCTTTCTCTGATCTTTTCAGCCAGTTTCAAGGTTTGCTCACCATTCCAGATATAGCAAGAAAAACCGATTAAATCCGGTTTAATTTCTACAATACTTTCAACGATATTTTCTAATTTATCCTTAATAGTAAACTCTTTTAAAACTGTTTCATGACTTTTATCTCTGGCAACATAAAGCCATCTCAAGGCGAGATTTTTATGAATATATTTAGCATTCAAGGTGGTTAACAATACTTTCATAATTCTTTTCCAATAATATTTTCACTACAAATAAATGATATCATAACTATTTGTTTTTTTCTTTATCCATAAAATCAAATCTATGTTAAGATAAAATTGTGAGGGATTTATTATGAATTATTTATTAGCAATTATAATTGGTTATGGATTAGGTTGTATTAATCCAGCTTATATCTTGGGTATAATCAAGGGTTTTGATATCAGAACTAAGGGAACATTTAATGCTGGTGCCTCAAATGCCAAAGTAACTATGGGCTGGCCTGCTTTCTTTGTGGTCGTTGTATATGATATTTTAAAGGCCTTTATTGCGGTATTTTTGATTAGATATTTATATCCAGGACAGGAAGGTATTGCTATTTTAGCTGGATGTATGGCTATAGTTGGACATATTTTTCCCTTTTATCTACAGTTTAAAGGTGGAAAAGGATTTGCCAGTTATATCGGGCTGGTATTTGCGGTTGACTGGAAAATCGGCATAGCTTTGGTAATTGTTGGTTTAGCATTATCTTTTCTAGCCAACTGGATAGTTATGGCAACATTGGTATTTGTGACCTTCTTCCCTGTTTACTGTATATTAAGCAATCAGCCATTAATTACTATCGTAGCTTCTATAACTGTAAGTTCATTAATTATCTATAAACATTTTCCAAACTTTAAAAAACTTAAAAAAGGCGAAGAAATTGGAATTAATGGTAAACCTGTCACATTGCTGATGAAAAAAGAAAAATAAAAATGAGATTATAAAATGGATATTAAATATATTAATTTTCAACAGGAATTTGTTCAAGGAACAGAAAGAGAAATATTTCAAAAATATGGTAAAGATTGGACTATTGCTAAACTAGGAAATGGTCCTAATTGGCTAGTTACTAAAGAAAGCGATATTATTATTAACGGAAAAAGTTATCGTGATGCTATACTTAAATTCTATGGAGCATCTAGATTGACACCGGATATTAGCGAAAAATTTAAAAAGGATTTTGCTGAAGGAAAAATTAAATTGTTTTAGTGCGTTTTAATTTTTTCATAAACATAATCCCTATAAATCAATTAACAACTCAGGGAGATGTAACATATTTTTTATCTATTCAATGACATTTATGATAAAATGGAAACAACGATATCAGAAAGGGGAAAAATATGAAATTTTACAAATGTAATGACAATGATCCATTATATGCTTTCTATAAGAAAGACAATCTTTACTATCCCGTCTTTGTAGAAAAGTACGGATCTGATCCTGTTGATGTTAAAGGTGCTTATGAAATTACCGATGAAGAAACAATTTTAGCTTTAAATAAGTATATGAATCCATATGAGCCAGGAAAACCTAAAATCTATATGGCGGGTCCACTATTCAATGAAGGAGATAGATACAGCAATCAGATTAATTCGGATGCTTTAAGAGAAAAAGGATTTACTACCTTCTTACCACAGGAAGTTGTAATTACAAATAAAAGTAGCGAACTGGTCAAAGGAGCTTGTTTCTTTATGGATTTGAAAGCAATCTATGATTGTGATTATCTGGTTGCTAATTGTAATGGTATTGAAATTGATTCTGGAACAGCAGCTGAAATTGGAATGGGTTACGCTTTAAATAAAAAGATGTATCTATATAAAAGCGATGTTAGAAATTATTACAACGAAAGATTCAAATTAAATAATTTCGTCAGTGGTCTAGTTGATAACAGAGTTTATGGAACGATTGAAGAAATAATTGAAGATATGAAATAACAAGAAACAAATGGATGACAATTATTGATTATCCATTTTTAATGTTCAATCTAATAAACTATAATAACAAAACGTTGAAAGTTATCAATTTAATTAATAACTTCCAACGTTTATTCTTTAATGATTGGTTATAAGCTAAAGGACATCTTCATCCTCTTCAGCATCATCGTTTGCTTCGTCCAATCCTTTAAATATACCAATACCATCTTTTGCTTTTTCTAACACTTTTTCTATATCAAGTTTATCTTGAGTAAACATTAACTGATTCATTATTTCAATTAATACATTTAAATTTGTACCATATATTAATTTAATTTTATCATTTTCAAAAGCTAATTGCATTGATACATTAAACGGTGTGCCATGAAATAAATCACAAGCAATTATAACATCTAGATTATCATCAAGTTTACTTAATATTTCAATTATCTTTTCCCTTAACTTATGCATATCAAGGTTTTCATTATAATCAATAGCATATAAGTTATCTTGCTTTCCCATTATTAATTCTAGAGCTGATTTAATTCCGCTGGCAAAAGCGCCGTGACCAAGTACTATTACGCTTACCATAAGTCACTCCTTTTTTATAAATGAGCTAATTGAATCTTAAATGGATTTATTCCTGTATCAATTCCTATATCTTTGGCACCTTTAGCAGCAACAAACTGCATCGGAACCGTAAACGCTATCGGAGCTAAATATTTGTTGGTTTTTACCGAAAATACGAGGTCTCTAGAATCGACGTCTGCATCTTTCATAGTTATCAAATGAACCCTGTCAGTATACTGTTTAAATGCTTTTCTAAAATGTAAACATCTATCCCATTCAGCTTCATCTGAACCAAACATAAAGATTGTCTGATTTCCTTTTAATCCCATAGTAGGGCCATGTGAAAATTCTTCTATTTCATAGCCTAAGGTTGGTATGCGCAGCATTTCTCCAATTTTTAACATTGCTTCCAAACTACTGCTAAAATCTATCCCATAACCAAGAGCAAATATTCTATCACTGTTCACTATAGTCGTCACATTATCTTCATACCATTTTTCCGATTCTTTCATAACTAGCTCAAAACTATCTACTAAATTCTTAGTATCATTCAAATGGTTTTCATATACACCTTTTTCCAATTTTTCAAGAACCCATGCTGTTTCCAAAGCAAGAAGATACACCTGTAAAACAGTTACTGTATATCCTCTAGTCTCAGGTGGTGTTTCTTCCTTACCACACAACAAAGGTAAAACATAATCAACATGCTTAGTTATTTCACTTTCTAAGGCTTCAGTAAAAACTAAAGTATCATAGCCTTGTTCTTTAAGGTGTTTCATAACATTTATTGTTGATATAGAAGTGCCAGACTGACTAAAACCTATACATAAAATGTCTTCTTTCTTTAACAATCCGCTCCAATCAGCTTTTTCATAATTAATAAAAACTGTAGGATAATGTGCTTCTGCATCTATACCAACCAGGTGTTTAAAATAATACTCTGCCAAGGTTGAAACATTATAAGATGTGCCTGAGCCAAAGAATAAAACTTTTTTATACTTTTTTTCAAGAAACAACTTAACAAATGGTTTCAAAAATACATCTTTATCTTTAAAGGTTGCTCTTAAAGCCCTTGGCTGATCATACATATATCCAAGTACTGTTGCTTCCATTTTTAAATTCCTTTAATCAGGTCAGCCAAATTTTCTGGTGTATCATCAGGAACAATTTGAACTATAACCTCTACTCCTTTTTCTATAAGTTGTTTGAAATAAGATAAATCTTCTTCAGTTAAGAATAAGGTCTTTTTAATATGATATTCAGCTGTTTTTGGTGGGGTAATATTTCCTACAGTAATTTTATCAAAAGTATATCCCTCATTATACATCTCAAGTAAATGTCTAGGTCCATTACACAATACCATCACATTAGAACCCCTATCCAAATTTCTTTTTAATTTATCTGCACAAGTGGCAGCATCATAAAAAGATAATTTCACACTAGATGGAGTACCAAATTTTAAAGCTGTTTGTCTAAATTTATCCTTAACAATTGCATCATCTACGATAAGAATCTTATCTATCTTATGATAAGGAATCCAAAAACTTACCACTTGTCCATGTATTAATCTGTCATCAATTCTTAAATCTAATACTGCCACTTAATCCTCCTTAAGCAATTATGCCTAAAATACCTAATACAAACGCAACTGCTGAAACTATCACAATTACCTTACCCATAGACATTTGTTTTCTTAATAAACTATAAATGCCTAATGTTGCAGCTAATGATAACATTTCTGGAACAATTTCATCTAAATAATCCTGTACCACAATTAATGAACCAGAAATTTCAAATTGCAAAAGTGTCACAATTCCTACCCATTGAGCAACCATAGCACCAATAGATGCCATACCAATAATTCCAGCACAGTATGTAAATACTTCCATCATTCCATTTTCCTGTAAATTACTCATCAAAGTAGCACCTTGAGAATACCCAAGTTTTAATCCAAAATATCTGGTTAAAAAGTTCGGCAGGTTATAAGTTACCAATAAAATAATTGGGCCTAAAAAACTTCCTTTAATCGCAAAACTAACGCCCAAAGAAGTTGCAATTACTTTGAAAATACCCCAGAAGAATGTATCACCAATTCCACTTAATGGTCCCATCAAAGAAACTTTAATAGCATTGATTGACTCAACATCAAAGTTTTCATCTTCTTTAGCCTGCTCTTCCATAGCTACTGTCAACCCCATAACAAATGGAGATGGAGCAACTGTCATGTTAAATGCTGCAATATGTCTATGCATTGCAGCTTTATAACCTTCTTCATCATCGCCCCAAATTCTCTTTAAACTAGGCATTACAGCATATAAGAATCCTAAGCCTTCCATTCTCTCATAGTTGAAAGATCCTAATAATGCAAAAGATCTCCAAAATATACTGTTAAACTCATTCTTTGGTAAATTTTTAATATCTCTATTTTCCATTATAGTTCCTCCTCGAAATCAGAAAAGCTTCTTCTTTCTAATTCTAAATCCTTTGACTTAATCTGATACATAACTAAAGCAACTGCTAAAGCAATAGTTGCTACAGCTATCATCGAAAGACCCATCCATGAAGACAGAGCGAATCCCATAATCAAATAAGGAATTATATCTTTGTCCATTAATAGGTTCAAAAGCAATGCAAATCCCATTGCTGGTAAAACTTTCGCTACTGCATTCAAGCCATTTATTGCCCAAGCTGGAATACCATCAACTACTTTTGCTATGATTTCATTACCTGCATATAAAGCTACAAATGTTATTAACCAATATATTACAATAGTAATAACAAGATTCAAGTAATGAATGCCAATTATCTGCTTTTCTTTATTGCCCTCATCGATTAATCTATCCACCCTATGCATCATAGGTGAATATAAGGTATCAATAATTGTTTGCATAAACTGAAGTAATACAGAAACTGGAACAGCAAAAGTCATTGCAACTTCAATTCCTGAATTTGTAGCCAAAGCTACTGCAGCCCCAATAGTACCTCCTGGTCCTACACTCAATCCTGCTGTTGGTCCAATAGATGCAGCACCCATAAAAATCAACTGCAATTGAGCTCCAATAATTAGTCCCTGCTCAGGTTTACCTAAAATTATACCGACTAATGCGCCTGTAACAACAGGTTCTCTGAATTTACATTCCCCTAGCCAGCCTCCTTCTAGATAAGAAACAGCAGAGACTACTCCAATTAAAGCAGCCTGTAAAAAACTCATAAAATCCTCCTTTTTTATTATTTAGTGGTATACCCCATAATACCTCTTAGTTCAATATATCACATTTTTTTCAATCCGCAACTATTTTCATTTATGAAAAATTGGATTGTTATTATTTCAATTAAATTAACAAAACACTATTTTATTTTAAATAAAACACATTAAAAATTTATTAATTTTTTTGAAAAATTTAATCTTAACGTTAAAAATAGTATAATAAAAATATGAAGGAATAGTATATTTAAAAAAATTACTATACAAACAAAGTATGTTTATGGACAAAAATTCAAAAACGAAAAATCTGTTAATCAAACATTACAAAAAATATCCCAAATTACAAATTCAGGACATATTAAAATTTCTTTTTCAAAGCAGTTTTGGTTGTGAACATATGATTTCTTCACTTGATTTTGTTACAGATTATATTACAAAAGAAGCTTCAAGCATTGAACAAAAAAATGCGTATTTGGTTGAACAGCTTGATGGAAAATATAGTCGTGTAAATCTTTTATATTTAAAAAAAGGCTTAAGTCCTTATACTTTAGGAAAACTGTTCTATGCTTCCGCAAAAAAAGAAGTTAATGGTTTAGAAAAATTAAAAGATCAGCTAATTGCTGTAAAGGAATTAATTCATGATGGATCACTACCATTTTCTATAGAGGATTTTTACACCGCAGTAAATGAATGGTCCCATAAAGGTTATCCTGCAATCCATCATTCAAAAATCTTTCGTGATGAATATAGTCCATCATATAGAGTGATTGCCAATAGATATATTCCTTTTCTTCCTCTTTTTTCTGAAATTGACAAAATACAGGTAAATAGCTCAGCGCTAATAATTATAAATGATAATATTAACAAAAAAACAAATACAATGATTGAAACTTTATTAGAAATATATGACTGTAAAATAATAAACAACGTTGACAACAATATGAATCAACAAAATAATAATACTCAAACACTGATAAATTATTATTCTAAATTTAAATGCAGTTTATTTAGTGTCAAATCAGCAGGCAGTAAAACTGAAACTTTAACTATTATAAAACAACCTGATTGATGAATTTTTAATTTTCATTTCAAAATAAAAGACCCCATGGGGTCTGTTTTATTAAGCTGATGCTTTTTCGATTGCTTTTTTAGCCCTGTTTACAATAGTTGTAAATGTTTTAGGGTCATGAATCGCAATTTCTGACAACATTTTTCTATTGATGTCAATATTAGCCAATCTTAAGCCATACATTAACTGAGAGTAATTGATATCATTGTTATGAGCTGCAGCATTGATACGAGCAATCCATAATTTTCTCATTTCTCTCTTTAAATTTTTTCTGTCTCTATATGCATATCTTAATGAACGCATTACCTGTTCATTAGCAGTGCGATATAAAGCATGTTTAGAACCGAAATAGCCTTTAGCTAATTTTAAAATCTTATTACGACGTCTATTTTTTGTGTAACCTCTTTTTACTCTTGCCATACTTATCTATCCTCCTACTTTTGAATTAGTAACTTAATGCGTTTATAATCGCTTTTAGAAACTAA
>CAYUXW010000026.1:0-25638 GCA_964449115.1 uncultured Erysipelotrichaceae bacterium
CCAGCGTTCATCCTGAGCCAGGATCAAACTCTCCGTTTGATATTAACTCTTTTTTAATTTCTTTTTTATTACACTTGCGTGCTATCCGTAATTATCATAATTACTCTTTTTTATTGACGTTGTTTCTGTCTGTTTCTCAAAGAACGATTCGCGCACTCTTTTCAAGGCGCTTTATTATTTTATCAATTTTGATTGAGCTTGTCAACATCATTTTTTGATTTCATCATGTTTTTTCAATCACTTTTGAAGAATATATTTACTTTTTTGCCGCCTCAATTTAAGGCGCTCATTTATAATAGCACGAAATGAATATAATGCAAGTGTTATTTATCTTTTTTTCTCATTATTATGCCAATTTAAAAGCATCAGGAAATAATCTGCCTGATGCTTTAAACTTATTATAAATTTATTGTTTTATGTTGTGATTTTTTCTTGTTTCTTAAACTTCCCACTTCATAATCGTTTTAAAATCGTTTGTCAAATCTCTTTCAAAAGCGGTGTGCATATCTTTAATTTCTCTTACGACAATTTCATCAGAAATAATAGTATTTAGATATTTTTCTACATCCTTATTTTCTTTTATAAATTCAATTGCTGCATAAAAATCATCATAACCGCTTCTGCTGTTACCTATTAAAGTTAAACCTTTTTCAAGAATCATTCTTGTATTAATTGCCACATTTCTTTCTGAAACTCCCATAAGAGCAATACTTCCTTCAGGATTAATATAATCAATTATTTGATTAATCGCATCTTCAGAACCATAGGAGCCTACACATTCAAAGGCGTGGTCTACATAAAAATCATCTGGAATCTGATCTATTTCATAAACTTCATCGGCAAACTGAAAATAATCAAGTTTTTGTGGGTGTTTACCTAAAACGACTATCTTCGCTTTTGGAAAGGTGTAGTTTAATATCAACGCGGTTACAAAACCAAGATTTCCATCACCCCAGACACCCAACACCTGCTTTTTTATATGACTATAGCGGTCAAAATGTTCCAAAGCATTCATTGTGACACTTAAAAGTTCTATAAAAGATGCTATCTTATCCGAAAAGCCATCATATGGGATAACTCTTTTTCTATCTATTAAGACAATGTTTCTCATAAAACCATCGTATCCACTAGATTTAAATCTTGAACTTCTCAAGTAATTTTCTTTAATTACTGCATCCTTTTCTACAGGTGTGTTTGGTATCATGACAACTTTTGTTCCTTTTTCTATTTTATTTTGTGGATCAAAAACTACTTCACCTGCTGCTTCGTGAATAAGAGCCATCGGCAATTTTTCCTTCATGGCTTTTGGATCTCTTTTTCCATTATAGTATCTTTGATCAGCTGCACAGATTGACAGATATGTTGGCCTGACAATTATACTTTCCTCATCCAGCTGTTCATCTATCTGATCCATTCTTATCTGCTTAGGTGAATATAAGCGGTATGTCTGACTGATCATTATTTATTACCTCTTTCCATCACCATTGAATTGGCAAGTTTTAAGTCATAAAGGTTGGTTATCTTGATGTTTGTCGGACTTCCCTCAACAATCTTAACCTTTTCATCTTTCATTGAAAAAATCTTACAGGCATCTGTCAAAATTTCTTTTTCCGCTTCTGTTAAAGAATTATAAACCTCTACTAATTTTTTAATTCTAAAAGTTTGCGGTGTCTGACCCTGATACATATATTTTCTATCTGGTATATCAGTAATATACTCTCCGTTTTTACTTTCTACAATCGTATCCGTTGCAGCAATAACAGTATCAATAGCGTCATATCCATTGATGCCATCTATATTATCATCAATTATCTTGGTAGTTACAAAAGGTCTGACAGCATCATGAGTAACAATAATATCATCATCAGTGACTCCATATTTTTTTTCAATATATCGACAACCATTCATTATGGTCTCATTCCTCGTTGAACCGCCTTCAACAATCTCTACTTCTTTTCCAGGCAAATATTTTTCGATTATATCTCTTGTATGACTAATCCAATCCTTAGGTACACAGACAATAATCCTGTCCACTTTTCTATTAATGATGAATTGCTCAATAGTGTGTATAATTATTGGTTTAGAGCCGAGCATTAGGAATTGTTTAGGCATTTCAGTATTGCCCATTCTTTTTCCTTGTCCACCGGCAAGTATTTCTGCATAAATCATATATTTACTCTCCTAACTTTTCCTATTAATTATATCAAAATAAGCTAGTATTTCCAAACAAAGCAACCTATATCTGATTTGGATGTAAAATCATTTTTATCAGACAAAAGCAAGGCCCAGTTGAGCCTTGCTTAATTTGATTTATAACTGTAAGTTAATCTTCTCTGTCCAGTCTTCTACCTTCTTTGGCACTTTTTTCCGCTTCTTTTTCAGCAACGATTGCTAAACGGTCATTTTTAGCCTGTCTCATTTCTTCAGCCATTTCATTAACCAATCTTGTTGTTTCTCTTTCAGAAGCAGAGCCTGTTCCAGCTGGAATCTTCTTACCGATAATAACATTTTCCTTTAAGCCAACTAAGTCATCAACTTTACCTTTTACTGCGGCGTTAGTCAATACTTTGGTTGTCTCCTGGAATGAAGCAGCGCTCAGCCAAGAATCAGTTTCAACTGAAGATTTTGAAATACCCAATAACATTGGTTTAAATTTTGCTGGATTGCCATCATTTTCTAAGACTTCATCGTTAATTTCAGTAATTCTAGTTTTTGAAATAGTAGCATCCTTGATTAAATCCGTATCGCCGCCATCCTCAACAATAAATCTTCTTAGCATCTGACAGATTACAATTTCAATATGCTTATCAGAAATGTCGATACCTTGAGAGCGGTAAACTTTCATTACTTCTTTTAAGATATAATCCTGAACAGCTTTTAAACCAGCTACTGCCAGAAGGTCTTTTGGATTGACTGTCCCTTCAGTCAGCTTTTCACCAGCATTGACATATGAACCAATTTGCCACCAGCTACGAATAATCTGAGTGCTGGTAACCTTGTGTTCAATATTTTCCTGCTGTTCATTAGTAATAACTACTCTGACAATACCGTTTTCATCAGCTGATGTAATATCACTGATTGTTCCAGAAACCTTGGCAATTACTGCCGGATGTTTTGGACTTCTTGCTTCAAATAACTCTTCTACACGTGGTAAACCTTGAGTGATATCTGTACCACCAGCAACACCACCAGTATGGAAGTTACGCATTGTCAGCTGCGTTCCAGGTTCACCAATTGATTGAGCAGCCATAATACCGACAGCTTCACCATTTTCAACTAGTTTACCAGTCGCCATATTACGTCCATAACATTTTCTACAGACACCATATTCTGACTGACAAGAGAAAGCATTTCTAATTACAACTTCCTTAATACCCGCTGAAACAATCTCATCAGCGATTCTTTCGTTAATGAATTCATCCTCAGCGACGATTAATTCACCAGTATTTGGATTTACTACATCTTCTTTCGCAAATCTTCCTACCAATCTATCGTATAGACTTTCAATAACTGTATCAGTTTTCTGGTCTTTGATTTCTGAAATACGATAGCCATTATCCGTTCCGCAATCATCTTCAACAATAACAACATCCTGGGCTACGTCAACTAACCTTCTGGTCAAATAACCTGAAGAAGCTGTTTTTAAAGCTGTATCTGTTAGACCTTTTCTGATACCATGTGATGATATAAAGAACTCACTGATATTTAATCCTTCACGGAAGTTTGAATAAATTGGAACTTCAATAATTGATGATTGGAATCCCTTGGCACTTTTAGCCTGTGTCGGTTTGCCCATAAGTCCACGAATACCAGCTAACTGGGTAAAATGTGATTTATTACCACGTGCGCCAGAAACCGCCATCATATTGATAGGGTTTTTAGTTGGAAGTTCAGACATCAGTCTGTCACCGATATCATCTTTAATTCCACCCCATAAATCAATCAGTTGTTTTTCCCATTCCTGTTCGGTCAGTAAACCTCTTTTATGAAGTCTCATTAACTTTTCAGCTTTTTCTTTACCTTCAGCAACTTTTTCTTCTTTGTTTGAAGCAACTTTGATATCAGATAACGAAATTGTCATACCAGCAATGGTTGAATACTTGAAACCGTTGTCCTTGATTTTATCAAGGTAGACATAGGTATCTCCTTCATGAGAATACTTTTTATATACCTCAGCTATTACCTTACTTAAATCTTTCTTCTTAAGTGGTTCCTGCTTTGGCTGTGAAGCGATATATTCTGGAATGTTTGTGCCAAATGGTACAAAGTATGCATCTGAAACATGTGTATTCCAGTTCCCCTTAACCTCATTTACATAAGGGAAATCATTAGGGAACATCTGGTTAAAGATAATTTTCCCTACTGAAGTAATCAAATACTTGTTGTTTTGCTCTTCAGTAAAGATGGTTTTATTTAAAGAACTGGCTTTTAAGGCAATTCTAGTGTGTAGATGTGTCTGTTTTGTATCATAGGCTAATAATACTTCTTCGACATCCTTATATATTCTTCCTTCTGAATCGCCATAACCTTCCCATAGTGCAGCACTGTCTTCTTCACCCAGCTTTCTTAAACGCTGAGCTTCTTCGTAGAACTCTTCTTTAGTTTCTTCCATTGTCAAATAGAAGTTACCTAAAACCATGTCCTGTGAAGGGGTTACGATAGGCTGTCCATCCTTTGGACCTAAGATATTGTTAGAAGCCAGCATTAAAATCATCGCTTCAGCACATGCTTCTTCTGATAAAGGAACGTGTACCGCCATCTGGTCACCGTCAAAGTCAGCATTAAACGCTGTACAGACCAGTGGGTGTAGACGAATAGCTCTACCTTCAACAATCTTAGGCATAAATGCCTGGATACCAAGTCTATGTAAAGTTGGAGCACGGTTTAATAACACCGGATGATCCATTGTTACCTCTTCAACAATATCCCAGATTCTTGGGTCTGCTCTATCTATCATCTTTTCAGCACCTTTAGCATTGCTGGCTTTTTCCTGATAGACCAGCTCATTGATGACAAATGGTTTAAACAGCTGTAACGCCATTTCTCTTGGCAGGCCACACTGATACATATTTAAATCTGGCCCAACCGCAATAACCGAACGACCTGAAAAGTCAACACGCTTACCTAAAAGATTCTGACGGAAACGTCCCTGTTTACCCTTCAGGGCATGAGATAAACTCTTCAAAGCACGATTGCCAGCACCAGTTACCGGTTTGCTTCTTCTACCATTGTCAATCAAAGCATCTACAGCTTCCTGGACCATACGCTTTTCGTTTTGAACAATGATTGCTGGAGTACCTAAATCCAATAGTTTTTGCAGACGATTATTTCTAGTGATAACCCTTCTATAAAGATCATTTAAATCACTGGTCGCAAATCTTCCACCATCCAACTGTAACATCGGTCTTAAATCAGGTGGAATAACTGGAAGTGATGTTAAGATCATCCACTCAGGACGTTGGTCTGAGTCTCTGAAAGCACTGACTGTTTCTAAACGCCTGATCAATCTTTTACGCTTTTCACCTGTTGCATCTTCTAATTGTTCAACTAGAATATTGTATTCTCTATCTAAATCAACCTGTTCTAAAAGCAGCTTGATAGCTTCAGCACCAATTTTTGCTTCAAAAGAGTTTGCACCATACAACTCACGATATCTACGATAATCAGCGGTAGTAATAATCTGTTTATAAGTTAATTCCTGAACATCTTTTGGATCGGTAACAATCCATTTGACGAAGTATATAACTTCTTCCAGCTGTTTAGGCAAAACATCAAGCAATAATGCGATACGACTTGGAGTTCCTTTGACATACCAGATATGAGCAATAGGTACAGCTAAGTTGATGTGTCCCATTCTCTCTCTTCTTACTGAGCTTCTGGTAATTTCAACTCCACACTTGTCACAAACTACACCTTTATATCTGACTTTCTTATATTTTCCACAACTACATTCCCAGTCTTTTGCTGGGCCGAAGATTCTTTCACAGAATAAACCGTCTTTTTCTGGTTTTTGAGAACGGTAGTTGATAGTTTCAGGTTTTTTAACTTCACCATAAGACCATTCTAAAACACGTTCTGGAGATGCTAAACCAATTTTAACTTTTGCTACATCATTAATATTCATTTATTAGTACCTCCTTAAAAATCATAACCCATATCATCAGCAGTAATTACCGCTTCTGCTGGAATGCTCTCTTCACCATCAACATCCACAATTCCATATCCTTCAGCTCTATCGAAGACCTGTTCTGTTTCTGTTTCTGCTGGTTTTGAGTCTTCTTCATTTTGTGAAATATCCATAACATTACCATTTTTGTCCAATACCTGAACATCCAATGATAAAGCTTTCAACTCATGAACTAATACTCTAAATGATTCACCTACACTGCTTTCAGGGATAGGTTTTCCTTTGATAATTGCTTCATAAGTTCTCGTTCTACCCATAACATCATCTGATTTAATAGTCAGCATTTCAGATAAGATGCTGGCAGCACCATAGGCTTCTAAAGCCCAGACTTCCATTTCACCAAATCTTTGACCACCATTTTGGGCTTTACCACCTAATGGCTGTTGAGTAACTAATGAATAAGGTCCTGTTGCTCTGGCATGTAATTTATCGTCGACCATGTGCGCCAACTTAATCATGTACATTACACCAACAGCAATTCTTTCATCAAAAGGCTCTCCGGTTCTACCATCAAACAGTTGAACCTTGCCATCCTTAGAAGCACCTGTCTCTTTTAAGATATCCATCAGTTCTTCATTGTTTATTCCATCAAATACTGGAGTAGCGAATTTACAACCTAATTTTTCAGCTGCCAATCCTAAATGCACTTCCAATACCTGACCAATATTCATACGTGAAGGAACACCAAATGGGTTTAACATGACATCAATCTGTGTTCCATCAGCCATAAATGGCATGTCTTCTTCTGGCAGAATCTTTGAGATTACGCCCTTGTTACCATGACGACCTGCCATTTTGTCGCCTTCAGAAATCTTACGTTTCTGAACAATATATACTTTAACGATTTCCTCTACGCCTGAAGGAAGCTCATGATTGTCCTTGGTAAATCTTCTGATTGACTGAACAATGCCTGCTCCTCCATGAGGAACCTTTAATGAGTTGTCTCTGACTTCTTTAGATTTTTCTCCAAAGATGGCTGCTAAAAGTTTTTCCTCAGGAGTACCTTCTGATTGGCCTTTTGGTGTAACCTTTCCAACCAGGATGTCGCCTTCTTTGACTTCTGCTCCAACTCTGATGATACCTCTAGAGTCCAGGTTTCTAATGCTCTGTTCACTGACATTAGGGATGTCTCTGGTAATTTCTTCATCACCCAATTTAGTTTTACGGCATTCAATTGTATGCTCTTCAATATGAATTGAAGTGAAAACATCATTTTTAACTAGGCTTTCCGACATGATAATCGCATCTTCATAGTTGTAACCATTCCAAGTCATGAAAGCAATTTTTACGTTTTGACCTAATGCCAATTCGCCCTTTTCCATACTTGGTCCATCAGCGATAATATCATCAGCCTGAACAATTTCTCCCAATTTAACAATTGGAGTCTGATTAATACATGTTCCAGTGTTTGATCTGCGGAATTTAATCAAGTCATATGTATCAGCTCCCTGGTCAGTTTGAACAACAATCTTGGTAGCATCAACATAACTAACCACACCACTTCTTTCCGCAATTACCGCACTGCCGGCATCATGAGCGATCTTATGCTCCATACCTGTTCCAACATCTGGAGAATGAGGCTTGATTAAAGGAACTGCCTGTCTTTGCATATTCGCGCCCATCAGAGCACGGGTACAGTCATCGTTTTCCAAAAATGGAATACAAGCAGCTGCTACTGAGATAATCTGTTTAGGTGAAACGTCAACCAATTCAACTTCACTTCTATCCATCATGACTGTTTCACTCTGATAACGACAGACACATGGCCCTTCAGTTAAATATCCTTCTTTAACTTCATTAGCCTGAGCGATAACATAATCCATTTCTTTATCAGCAGACAGATAAACCACCTGGTCATCCAAGACCTTGAAGCTTTTTCTATCTACCTTACGATACGGTGTTTCAATAAAGCCATATTCATTAACTTTCGCATATGAAGTCAGATAGTTTATCAAACCAATATTTGGTCCTTCTGGCGTTTCAATAGGACAGATTCTTCCATAATGTGTATTGTGAACGTCACGAACCTCAAAGCCGGCTCTTTCTCTAGTCAGTCCACCAGGCCCTAAAGCTGAAATACGACGCTTATTTGTAAGTTCAGCCAACGGATTTTCCTGGTCCATAAACTGTGACAATTGAGAAGATGAGAAGAATTCTTTAACTGCCGCCTGCAAACTTCTAATATTAGTCAGGTTTTTAGCAGTAATTGTGCTGATATCAGAAATAGACATTCTTTCTTTGATGTTTTTCTCCATTCTTGAAAAACCAATACGGTACTGGTTCTGGATAAGTTCACCAACAGTTCTTATTCTTCTATTACCTAAATGGTCAATATCATCATCACTGCCAATATCTTCAGTTCTATTTAATAAGTATGAATACTGAGCATACATATCAGAAATAATGATGGTTTTCTTTCTAGTCAGCGGATCATTACCTACAACCTTAATTGCCTCATCAGATTCAGCAGTTCTTTTTACGTAGATAACCTGGTTAGCAGATCCAACCAGATATAGTGAATATTCTGCACCATTATTTACACTGTCATAAACAAAAGTCCTTGCTTCATTATCTAAAATTGGCTGCTCAGTATCTGGAATATATCTATCAACAACCAACTCATCATTGTGGAAAACATCCTTGCCATTTTCCACTAGACGGCCATAACAATATAACCTTCCACCATAGTTCAATACTGCAGCAACATTTTTACTGTTTAATCTGACTTCCTGAGCAATGATTCCACCATAAACAGAAATCATTTCGATATCACTTTTAACTAACTCTGTAATATCTTCATCTATTAATACCGTTCCAACTTCAATTACCCTGTTACCCATATCGATGTTTTTAGCGACAATTCTGCCAACTAATGCTTTTCCATAGTTTACAGGTACGATAACTGCATCTGGATGAGAGAACTCATATCTTTGAGGATAGGCAACCATATTTAAGCCTTTGTTCAAGGTGTTCTCAATAGTCGCTAATAATTCCTTGGTATCAATCAATACATCCTTTTTAACGACAACTTTGCCGTTTTCATCTTTTAAATCTTCAGCCAGGTATTTATTTTTACAACGAGCATAAGCACCTAGTTTCAAATTAGTTTTATAACGTCCAGCTTTATTTAAATCATACCTTCTAGAATCAAAAAACTTGGCATTCATTAAAGATTTTGCACCTTCAACAGTGTGAATATCGTCTGATCTCTGATTTTCATAGATTGCCTTCAATGATTCATCGGTTGTTTTGATTCTACTATCAGCCATCAATGTATTTCTTATTTCTTCATAATTACCAAAAACACCGGCATATAACAACAGGTAAATATTTAAAAATTCCTGTTGTTCAATATCAGATTCATTTTCTTCAAAAACTGGCAAATCAAGTGCTGCCAAGAATTTTTTGATTTCATTAGAATCATAAGCATCATCACCTTTTTCCAAATTCAAAGATAAACCAATTGCCTTGAATAAAGCTGTTGATAAAATCTTACGCTTTCTATCAACACTCATATTGACAATACGTCCAAGATTAGCTTTCTTAGAATCTGTCATAAATTCCAACCAGGTTCCTCTTGATGGAATCAGTTCACCGGTATAAAGGTCCTTGTTTGTTCTATCTTCAATAGCTGTCGCAAAATAAGCACCTGGGCTTCTCACGATTTGAGAAACGATAACTCTTTCTGCCCCATTGATAATGAATGTTCCGGTTGGAGTCAGTTTTGGGAAGTCTCCTAAGAATACTTCTTCAACATCTCTTTGAATTACCTCACCTTGTTCATCGATGATTGTAAGTCTCATAGACGCAATTAAAGGAGCTGAATACGTCAACTCTCCCGCTTTACATTTATTAATATCATTTTTTGGCTCGCCAAACTTATAGCTTAAAAAATCAAGATTGATATTGCCATTAGCATTTTGAATTGGATAAATTTCTTCAAATACTTCACGGATGCCTTCTTCTTCAAACCATCTGTAAGATTCGGTTTGAATTTCTACGAGATTAGGTAGTTCCAGGGTTCCACTTACTTTAGAATAGTCTCTACGGACTGCTTTACCACGCATGATTTCACGATATGGCTTTTTGCTCATTTTTACGTCCCCTTCCTTAATATTGGGTAAAAAACACGATTCTTACCCATTTTAATATACTATTATGCAATTATATATAATAACAATATACTGTAAAATTGTCAACTTCTTTTTAATCGTTTTTAGATGCTTTAATCACCCAGTATCCGCCTTCCTTATTGATTACTTCTACCGTAAAGTTTATGGATTCTAGATATCTGATGGCACTTTCAGCACCTTGTTTTCTTTTTATCACCAGATACATAATCCCACCTTCATTTAAGTGGTCATATCCAGCGGAAAATATTTTATAAATCACTTTCTTTCCCGCTCTGATTGGCGGATTGCAAACTATTACATCAAAACTTTTGGTAATATTTTCAAAACCATCAGAACAGATTACTTCATTTTTTTGATGATACAATGCGCTATTTTTTTTGGCCAATTCTACAGCGGTCTGATTTACATCAACCATCGTTAATGTAATGTTCGGTTTGTATTCCTTCAATAGAATGCCGATGTAGCCAAGACCACAACCCATATCAACAACATGACCCTCAATATTTTCGTCCAGTAAAGTTTCCAATAATACTCTAGAACCAAAATCTAAAGTACTTTTCGAGAAAACTCCATCATCAGAAATAAAGGTCCTTAAAACGCCCGAAAACCGAAAGTCAATCTTCTTTCGGTTTGATGTTTTGTTTGTCTCATTGGTAAAATAATAGCTCATCCATTATCCTCCATTTGATAAAACGAGGCCGAATTAAATTACAATAACTCGGCCTTGTCATAGATTTGTTGTTTAGACTTATTTGTATTCTACAACAGCGCCTGCTGCTAAAATAGCTTCCTTAATAGTGTCTGCTTCTTCAATCTTAACGTTTTCTTTGATTACTGATGGTGAATCAGGTGTACATGCGTCAACGATTTTCTTAGCACTCATTAAGTCAATACCAGTAGCTTCTTTAACAGCCTTGATAACAGCGATCTTAGTTTGGCCTACTTCTTTTAACATAACTGTAACTTCAGTTGGTCCTTTTGGTTCTTGTGTTTCTTGTTCCTGTACAGGAGCCTGTACTACTGCAGCAGTTACGCCAAATTCTGTTTCGATAGCTTTCACTAAATCGTTTAGTTCTAAAATTGTCATCTCTTTAAGAGATGCGATGATTTCTTCATTTGTTAATTTTGCCATTTTTATTTCCTCCATCTAATTATTCGGCAGCAGGTTCAGTTGCTGGATTATCTTTGTCAGCTATAGCTTTAACTGTAGCAGCAAATGAACGGATTGGGCTTTGTAAACATCCAAGTAGCATTGAGATCATGCCATCTTTGTTTGGAAGCTTTGATAATTCTTTCAACTCTTGGGCATTAACAACTTTTTTGTCTACGATACCAGCTTTAATTACTAATTTTTCATGCTTCTTTGCAAATTTGTATAGGACTCTTGCTGGAGCAACAGAATCTGATGATAATGTTACAGCGTTAGGACCAGTTAATGATTCTAACAATGAGTCATAACCTAATTTTTCAGAAGCACGTTGAACCATGGTGTTTTTGTAGACGATGAATTCACAACCTTCTTCACGCAACAGTCTGCGCAATTCAGTTACTTCCTTCACCTTCAAGCCACGGTACTCAACAATTACAGTTGAAGCAGCATTATCCATCTTTTCAGCGATTTCATTTACCAACTGCTTCTTTTGTTCTAGTATTTGTTGGTTCATAATGTTCTTCCTTTCTTTAAGTTTTTGTTCAATATACCTTTATAAAATGAAAGCCTATTTTCTCCAAAGACAAAACAGGCCAAAGTTTTCTTATCAACTTTACCTCGGCAACATTCTTAAACCTCATTGGTCGTTGCTGTCTATGGTATATTGTTTACAATAAATTTTAATTATCTTGATTATACAAGATGGTCAACCTTGACTGATGGTGACATAGATGCACAAACAGTAACGTTTTTCATATATGTACCTTTTACAGCTGCAGGTCTAGCTTTTAAGATTACATCATAAATAGTTTTGTAGTTTTCAACTAACTTATCAGTATCAAACGAAGTTTTCCCCAAGATAACTGCTACATTACCCTCTTTATCAGTACGGTAGGTAACTTTACCTTTCTTGATTTCTTCGATTGCTGCTGCTACGTTCATTGTTACTGTTCCAGTTTTAGGGTTTGGCATTAAGCCTTTAGGTCCTAAGATTCTTCCTAGTTTTCCTAATTCACCCATCATATCAGGAGTAGCTACAATAACGTCAAAGTCAAACCAACCTTTTTTGATGTCTTCTAAAATTTCCTTACCACCCACGATATCGGCACCAGCATCTTTTGCTTCCTGCTCTTTAGGTCCCTGAGTGATAACTAATACTTTTTGTGATTTACCAGTTCCATTTGGTAAAACAATTGCTCCACGTAATTGTTGATCAGCATGACGTGGGTCAACATTTAATCTGAATACTAATTCGACTGTAGCATCAAATTTAGCATAAGAAACTTTCTTTACTAAATCGATTGCTTCTGCGACTGGATAAGCCTTATCCTTTTCGATAAGTTTAGCTGCCGCCTGGTAATTTTTACTGCGTCTTGCCATGGCTTAGTCCCATCCTTCAATCTTAATGCCCATATTTTTTGCTGTTCCAGCAACAATTCTCATTGCTGCTTCAACATCATTCGCATTTAAATCTGGCATTTTGTATTCTGCGATTTCTTTTAATTGATCAACTGTGATTTTTCCAGCTTTAACAGTCTTAGGTGTGCCTGAGGCTTTAGTGATGCCTGCGGCTTTCTTTAACATGTGTGCTGCTGGAGTTGTTTTTAAGACAAAGTCAAATGATTTGTCTTCATACGCTGTAATAATTACAGGTACTAAGTCCCCGCTTCTGTCTTTAGTAGCATCGTTAAATGCCTGGCAGAATTGAGGCATGTTGATACCAGCACTTGCTAGCGCTGGACCAGGTCTTGCTCCACCCGCTGGGAATTGAAGCTTACATACTTTTGCAACTCTCTTCATAAACTTTTTCCTTTCTTTTTATAAATTTATGTGTGGTACGAAGGGTTGCCCTTCTTCCACAAAAAACACTCCGCAAAAAATGCGAGCATAATAATACTACATTAATTGAGGAGTGTTGTCAATCTATTTTTACTTATTTAATCCGTTTTTCACTTACCAGGACGATAAAGTTTTTTAGTCTGATATTTTGGCTCACAGGTAACCATCATCCCTAGTTTTCTTAGGGTGTTGATATCTACAGCTGCCAGAATTACTGTTGAATGAAGCTGACTATCTTTCAGTTTAGGTAAAGCATGTATAGCCTGATAAGCAGCTGGATTCATCTGAGCACTGATTGTTAAAGCTATCAGTACCTCATCAACATGTAATCTCGGATTGTTGTTACCTAAATAGTCAACCTTTAAATGTTGAACTGGTTCAATGATGTTGGGAGAAAGCAGCATCGTATCATCATTGATATTACAGATATGCTTTAAAGCATTCAATATTGCTGCACTTGCTGCCCCCAGCAGTGAAGAGTTTTTTCCAGTAACAATTACCCCATCTGGTAATTCGATTGCTACTGCTGGTCCATTTGTCTCTTCTGATTTAGCTAAAGCTATGGCTACTGTTTTTCTATCATTTATGTTGACGCCGGCTTTATTCATAATGGCTTGCATTTTATTTAAGGCATTTTCTTCAATATAACCATTTCTAAAGTCGACCATCGCTCTATAATACCTTCTAATAATCTCATCATTTGCAGCCTTTTTAGCCGCTTCCTCATCACTGATGCAGAAGCCAATCATATTTACTCCCATATCAGTAGGAGAATTGTAGACATCTTCATTGGTAATCTGTTTTAAAATTCTTGACAGAACAGGAAATACTTCGACATCTCGATTATAGTTGGTAGCCATAATTCCATATTTTTCTAAATGATAAGGGTCAATCATATTTACATCATCCAGATCAATAGTTGCTGCTTCATAGGCTAAATGGACAGGATGAGATAAAGGTAAATTAAAAATTGGAAAAGTTTCAAATTTAGCATAGCCAGCCATAATACCGCGAACACGCTCATAATAAAGTTGGCTTAAACAGACAGCCATTTTTCCAGAACCAGGACCTGGACCGGTAACTACTACCAGCGGTTTTTCGGTCTGGATATATTCATTTTTACCATATCCTTCTTCTGAAACAATTAAATCCACATCATTTGGATAACCTTCAATAAAGTAATGCAGATAAACCTTTATATCCATTCTCTCTAAGAGTCTTTTGAAGTTGTTTACAACAGGTATTGAAACATACTGATTTATGACTACTGATCCGACCATAAAACCAATGGCTCTGAAAGCATCAATCATTCTGAGCACTTCCTGGTCGTAGGTGATATTTAAATCACCTCTTTTTTTGTTTCTTTCAATGTCATGAGCATTAATTACGATGATTATTTCAATCTTATCCTTTAAAGCCGACAACATCTGAATCTTTAAATCCTTTGGAAAACCAGGCAAGACCCTTGAAGCATGTCCATCATCAAATAGCTTTCCTCCAAATTCTAAATACAATTTGTTGTCAAAACGATTTACTCGTTCCATTATTTTTGCTGATTGCATTTTGATGTATTTCTCACTGTCAAAAGCTATCTTAGTCATAAATTTCACCTCCAAACAACATATTGATTTTAACATAAAAATTTATCTTTTTTATAATATTTTAAATTTTATTAGCGCTTTCATTATTCCATCATCCTGGGCTGCATCAGTTACATAATCAGCTACAGACTTTACTGTATCATAGCCATTTCCCATAGCGATTCCAAGTCCAGCATATTCAATCATCTTCAAATCGTTATCACTGTCACCGAAGGCTACACACTGCTGTGCTGTAATTCCAGTAACCTTTTCCAGCATTTCCATTCCCGTTTTCTTACTGACGCCTTTCTGGTCTAAATCAAATAGAATAAATCCACCATCAATAACATCCATCTCTTCTTCAAATTCATTTCTTACCATCTCCATCTCTTGCTTAGTTCCTACTAAAGCTCCGGCTACTGGCAAGGCTTTTTCATCAGGGTGCTTGTCGGTAGAATTCATTTTTAGCGAGCCTAATATCTGATCCATCTTCTCTGTGTAAACATAGACATAGCAGCCATCGACAAACTTCCAGAAAATACCGATATTATTTTCCAAACAAAAACTGTTTATTCTGGCAAATAAATCCTTATCTATATATTTAGCATCTAATACGTTTAGATTTTTATCAGCAAAGATATGACCATTACAGGCAATATAGTAATCTGGAAAAATCTTTCCTTCAATAGAAGGTATTCCATAATGTGGCCTTCCACTAGCTATAATTACTTTTTTTCCCTTTTCCTGCAGCAATCGACAGGCTTCAATAGCACTTTCAACTACTGGCTTATTTATTCCTGCTGTCAATGTTGAATCAACATCAAGGATAACTGCTTTTACATTCATACTATTTCTCTCCATAATAGACAACCTTATAACCTAAGTCATAGTATTCTTTAAATATCTCATTGAATTTAATGTTTGTGTAATATATCTCATCATATATAGGTTCCAATTTCATCTTGTGCTCATCAAAAAAGACCCTGTAAACCATCTGCTCATTATTTTCTTTGACTACGATTTTATCTCTATAAACACTTAAAACTTCATTAAAATCGTAAGGATAGACAAAGGTTTCTTTTGCCTCACCATCTTCAATCAAAGTAAAACCTCTACTGGATACGATATAGCATCTATCATCGACTTCTGTCAGAGAAATAAATTCAGAATTAAATAATTGCGTTTTACTTTTCAATTCATAATCATTGACGCTATAGCAATATAGATAGTTAGAATAATCAATCATATAAAACAGATCATTGCAAACCAGATAGTTTAGAAGATAACCTTCCAATTGTCTTCTGGTGCCAGCTTTATCAATTACATTACATTTGCCATCTAAATAGATAACATAGCTGCCATTTTCTGAATAGTGTAACAGTATCCCTTTTTCAACATGAATATCATCTAAAAACTCAATGGCAATACAGTCAATTGTCTGATAATTATTTTTATCTTTCCCAATATACAATCTATCATCAATATGAACCACCTCATCAACAAATTCAGTTTCCAATTCATAGACGACTTGATGGTCAGCGTTTAAAAACAATATTTTACTTACATCTGCTTCTTCGTTTGATAAAACCGCTATCCTGATATATTTTGAATATTTATCTTCTTTTTGACAGCCAAAAGAAAAAAGAATTAAAACTACCAGTAATACTATATATAATCTCTTTTTCATTTTAGTACCTCTTATAAACTGAAACCAGAAAATCAGCCGTGCAATCTATTTTATCTAAATTTTCCAGTTTACTGCTATCTTCCTTGGATGTTGTATGATAATAAGGCATCATTCTCCACAAAGACAAAATATCATCATTGTTTTTCAAATTCATGATATAGGTAACATTAAACTGTTCAACCAGGGCAAACTGCTCAAGCTTATATCCTTCTTCCCTATTTAAATAGGGAGTTTCATAAACAATTTCTTTCAGCTCAAATAAATGCTGTTCTCCCGGAGTTACCGCAAACAGATATCCATCCTTTTTTATTACTCTGGCAAACTCTTCACTTGAATAAGGACAAAATACACTCATCGCTCCATCAAGGGTTGCCTCTTCAAAAGGCAGATGAAAAACATTCCCCACAAAACAGGTTGCTGATTGACATTTTCTGCTAGTCATCATTACTCCTTTTTTAGAGATATCTGTCGCCAGAAAAGAAATATCTTTGTTGCATGAGTTTATCAGTTGCTGTAAATAATAGCCTGTTCCACATCCAGCATCTAAAAAGCTGTTTCCATCTTTAAGATATTTATTTACTAGGGAAGATAAAGAATCCGCTAACGGTTTATAATAATCTTTATTTAAAAACCTGTCTCTGGCATTTAAAGACTCTACATTATCACCAGCATTGGCGCTGCTTTTCTGATTGGCCAAAATTAAATTGACATAGCCTGCTCTGGCAATGTCATAACTGTGATTATTGATACAAAGGTAACGTTTACCATCTTTTATTAATCTTTCCTGGCATTTTGGACATCTCAGCATTTCTTTTCCTCACCAGTTAATTTTAACATAAAAAGAAGAGATTTTTTAGTCTCTCTTCTTAATCTTCAGTTTTTTCTAAATCACCATAATCAATTTCTGTTGGAGTTTCTCTACCGAACATGATTGCCAATACTGTAGCTATTTCGGTTTCATCATCCATCATTTCAACTACCCCTTCAACACCTGCGAAAGGTCCTGTTAAAATTCTTACTCTATCTCCAACCTGATAATCAACAACAATCTTCTGATCGCTTTTACCAATTCTTCTTAAGACAGCTTCAATTTCTTCTTCAGGAACACTGAATGGTTTAGCACCACCACCAGAAGAACCGATAAATCCGGTTACCCCTGGAGTGTTTCTAACCACATACCAAGCTTCATCTGTCATAATCATTTCTACAAACAGATAACCAGGGAACATGTTTTTAACTTTTTCAACTCTTTTTCCATTTTTATAATCTACTTCTACATGTTCAGCAATTTCAATTCTGAATAAGCAGTCCTGTAAACCCATTGTAATAATTCTTTTTTCTAAGTTATCCTTTACTCTGGCTTCATGTCCAGCATAGGTATTAACAACGTACCACTCTTTTCTTTCTTCCATTATCTGCCAACTCCAATCATAATCAAGAATTTTGAAATAACCAGGTCACATAAAACGAAGAAAATAGCAAATAAAATACAGAATGCCAATACCCTTCCTGTGTCAGCTACTAACTCTGAAAACTTTGGCCATCTGATTCTTTTTATTTCAGTTGCTACGCCTGAGAAAAAACGTGAAATTGGATTTCCACTGTTTGGATTACTTTTTTTACCTTTTGATTTTGCCATAAATCCTCCTACTTGGTTTCTTTATGTAATGTATGCCTATCGCATTTTTTACAATACTTTAATAACTCTAAACGTTCACTTGAAGTTTTGCGATTTCGATTGGTTGTATAATTTCTTGACAGACACTCGCTGCAAGTCATGATTACCTTATTTTTTGTTGAACCCATAATCAAAAACACTCCTTCATTAGTACAATTTACTTTAACACAAAGCCATTATCTAGTCAAACAAAGACTGCAATTTTTTTCTAATTTTTTGAATATAGTTGTCAATCGTTTTGGCTTTGACTCCAAGATAGTCAGCCATTTCCTGATAAGTGTATCCTTTAGCTTTTAGCTGTAAAACTTCAGCTTCCTTTTTATCCAGTATTCCATATACTTCTTCCAAAAGGCAGCTGCTTATAGCCAGTGATTCTGGGTCATTTTTTTGATCAATCAGATTTACATCAGATAGATATATTTCTTCTGTCTCATTCAATTTCATATCCAAAGAAAGGATTCGACTGTTTTGAGCATAGTTGTTTTTTCTCTCTTTGCGATATGTCGCATACATTTCCCGGGTAATACACATAATCGCAAAAGTAGAAAAAGCCATATTTTTATCTTCCTTATAATAGCTGACTGCTGTATATAAACCGACCAATCCTGCCTGATAGCCATCATCAAAATGGAAAGAATCTAATTTACGACGTAATTGATAATACATTTTATAGATTATTGGCTTATAATTTTCAATCAATTTCTCTAAAGCCCCTTCATCTTTGTTTCTAATTAAATACAACAATTCGTAATCATTATTTCTTTCCATACTGCCCCTCTTATTTATTTAAGTGGGAATCGTTGACTGTAAATTTGATAAAGCAGAACCGCACAGGCTACCGAAGCGTTGAGTGAGCCAATATCACTTTCCATCGGCAGCATTACTTTTATATCACAGTTTTCTTTCACTAATCTGCGCATTCCTTTTCCTTCAGAACCGATAACCAGTACCATCGGCATATTGTAGTCAACACTGCGATAATCCTGAGCTTCCTGCATGTCGCTACCAATAATCCAATAGCCATCTTCCTTAAGTTTATTAAGAGTTTGAGACAAGTTGGTTACTCTGGCAACCTTGACAACATCAATCGCTCCAACCGATACTTTGGCTACAGTGCTGTTTAAGGAAACGCTTCGATTTTTTTCAATAATCACCCCATCAACTCCAACACAGGCTGCAGTCCTCAGTATTGCGCCAAGGTTCTGAGGATCTTCTAAACCATCCAAAGCAACTAGAAGTGGTTGTTTGCCCACAGGAATAGATTTTATGATTTCTTCAATCGTGTATGTTATGTACTCCTTAATTTGAGCTACATAACCCTGATGATTTCCTTTTATCAGCTTGTCTAAAAACTTTCGATCAACTATCTGGTAACTGACATTATTTTTCTTAGCCAGATATAGAACATCATCATCAGTTCTACCTTTTTGAATATATAAAAAATCAATTTCTTTATTCTTCTTCAACAAATTTAGAATAACATTTTTCCCATAAACCAATTGTGTCATATTAATCATCTCCTAAATTTTTAATAATTTCCCATATTTCTTCAATTTTTTGTGTATTAGATGTCAAATACCAATACCCCCATACAGCTTCAAACCCTGTTGAGGTTTTATAGGTAACTATATCAGTATTTTTTGGCGCAGCATGACTTTTTTGATTTCTGGCTCTTTTATAAATTCTAAGTTCTTCTTCTGAAAACAAATTATTATCAATCAGATAAATTACTGCTTTAGCCTGAAATCTGGCGCTACAGTATCTGGCTGCTAATTTCTGTAAATCATTCATCTTGACTTTTTCATCTATGATGTCTCTTTTAACTATTAGATTATAATGAGCATCACCGATAAAAGCCAGCTGTAAAGAACCGTATTTATTTATATCCATTACGCTTGTCCTTTCTTTTTGAAAAAAGGTTTTTTCAAACCTTTTTACAGAATGTTTCTTTCCATTAAAATGGCACGGAATTTATCCGCTGTTTCAAAATCCTTTTGAGCTTTGGCTTTATCCCAACTGTCATAGATTTGTTTATCATCTTCAGTTAAAACCACTTCATCAATATAAATGCCTAAAATATACAGCATCTTTTTAATCGCATTGTATAGTTTTTCAACTTTTTCATAAACAATTTCTCTGACTCTTAAACTTTGGTTTAATAATTTAACCGTATCAAAGATAACCTTATAGCCATTAGGAGTATTTAAATCATTAGACATTGCTGCTAAAAACTCCTGATACTGCTTTTCATCATAATCCTGTCCAAAAACAACATTATCCAGCTGTTTTTTAACTTCAACCTGTCTTAAAATTGTTTCAATCTTGGTCAGTTCAACCTTGCTGGTTTCATAAGTTTCATCTGAATAAATCAGAGTGTCGCGATATTTAGCACTCAACAATAGCCATCTGGTCAAATTAGCACCATTTTCTGCGATAACATCTTTAGCCCACTGAGTATTTCCTAAAGATTTGCTCATCTTTCCACCTTCAGTTTCCAGCATACCATTATGAATCCAATAGTTAGCTAGGTGATGATTGTTGCACATTACAGACTGAGTCATTTCATTTTCATGATGTGGAAATTTCAAATCTCTTCCACCACCATGAATATCGATCATCTTGTTATCAAATTCTTTATCAATCATAACCACACACTCAGTATGCCAGCCTGGTCTTCCCTGTCCCCAAGGTGAATCCCATTTGATTCCTTCTTGAGTCTTTTTCCATAAAACAAAATCTAAAGGATTCCTTTTTTGATCATTTTCTTCTATGCGAGCCCCCGCCATTAAATCTTCCACATTTTGATGAGATAATTGACCATAGTTCTCATCAGAATCAACGGAAAAATAGACATCTCCATTTACCTCATAGGCGCTACCGTTATCTACAAGTTTACCAATAAACTCAATAATCTCATCCATTGTTTCTGTAACTCTAGGAGTTGCATCTAAAGGCAGTACATTTAAAGAAGCTCTTACATCGTTATAAGCATCAATGTATCTTTGAGCGATAATTCCCTCATCTACTCCTTCTTCTAAAGCACTGTTGATAATCTTATCGTCAACATCAGTAAAGTTACTGACAAACTTTACTTCATAGCCCAAGGCTTCAAAAACCCTTCTTAACGTATCAAAAACAACTATCGGTCTGGCATTTCCAATATGGGCATGATTATAGACTGTTGGTCCACAAACATACATTGAAACCTGCCCTTCAACAATTGGTTTAAATTCTTCAACTTGTAAGGTATACGAATTATATAGTTTCATACAATTTACCTCCTTCAGTAAATTATAACATTTTTACCTCTTAATTCAATTGCTTGCTTTACTATAGGGAAGTAAAAACTCTAAAGACCAAAAATAAAACTGTCCTTTAATCTACTTCTTAAATAGATTTTCGGACAGTTATTTTACTTTGTCTGCATCAGCATATTATAAAGCATGCCTTCTTTTAATTTAGAAGCATCATAGCCTAACAATTCAATAATTTTAAAAGCAAAATCCATTGTTATAGCTGGTCCTCTGGCAGTAATTATTTTACCATCAACAACCACTTTATCTTCCAGGTAATTTCCTTCTTTTAAATCTTTTTCAAATCCAGGATATGAAGTAATGTTTTTCCCTTTGATTATATCTGCTTTAGCTAAAACAATAGGAGCCGCACATATTGCACCAATGTACTTATCATTCTCATAAAAATATTTAATCGCTTCGATAACTCTTTTATCATCTCTAAGATTGGTTGCACCAGGTAAACCACCAGGGAGGACAACCACATCATAATTATAGATGTTGTCATCTAACACACAATCCGCAATAACCTTAATATTATGCGAGCCAACAACTGTTTTTTCGGCATTAATACTGACTAAATCCGTTTTTATATTTGCTCTTCTAAAAATATCGGTTGTAAATAAAGCTTCTGCCTCTTCAAAACCAGAAGCCAATAAAACTGCAATCTTCATTTTTTACCTCCTATTCATCTATATTGTAGCACTTCTTATTTGTTATTCATTTTTTTAACAGAAAAAAATATATCCATAAGAAAATATTGAACAGTAAATAATCTATCCATTTTATTAAAAAGGCACTAGAAACTAAAGCTAAATATGTTTTCTAAACCTTATCTTTAATATCCTTTTGTGGATAAATTTCTTTATCAAGCCCAAGACGTTCCCTATTAGCAGCCAGTTCCTTAGCGTATTTCTTTTCTCTTTTCTTTTGTTTAAAATACTTATACACCAGGACACCAAAGAGCATCATTTGTGATGAAAATGAGTATTTTTTACGATTATCCATAATTGTTTTTATCTCCTATATAAATTATAAAGTATTTTTAGCCTTTAATTCAAATATTAGGCATTTTCATAGTATAATATAACTAATAAGAAGGAGAATTTACAATGAAAATATTAGTTTTTAGTTCCTTAAATATCGACCATAATTATTATGTCAAACAAATTGCTAAACCAAAAGAAACAATATTTGCCAAAGAATATAATGTTGTTTCAGGAGGCAAGGGATTAAATGCTTCTATTGCCTTAGCTAGAAGTGGGGTGCACGTTTATTTAGCTGGTAACATTGGTAATGATGCTAAAATATTAGAAAGAGTTTTAGCTGACAACAAGGTTGATACTACCTATTTAAACAAAGTTGACGAGCCAAATGGTCATGCAGTTATTCAAATTGATGAAAATGGTGAAAACTCTATTTTCATCTATGGTGGAAGCAATCAATCAATCACAACTGAATATATCGATTTGGTTCTTTCTAAGTTTGAGAAAGGAGATTTATTAATCTTGCAAAACGAAATCAACAATCAGATTTATCTGATTAACAAAGCCAGTGAACTTGGTTTAACCATTATGTTAAATCCTTCTCCATTCAATGATGACATTTACACCTATCCTTTAAGTAAAATTGATTATTTCTTCATCAACGAAGTTGAAGGAAAAGGTTTCACCAATGAAACAGATCCGCTTAGAATCCTGGACGAATTAAAAGTTATGTATCCAAAGGCTAAAGTCATCTTAACCTTAGGAAGCATTGGTGCATATTATCAAGATGGTGATTATAGAATCTTCCAGGAAGCTTTCAAAGTAAAAGCTATTGATACTGTTGGTGCTGGCGATACCTTTATGGGCTACTTCTCATACGGTTTATCGCAAGGCTTTAATCCTGAAAAATGTTTACTATTAGCAACAAAAGCCAGCTCATTAACCGTTCAAAGAAAAGGAGCAGCTGATTCTATTCCAACTTTAAAAGAAGTTAATGAAATAGAATAAAAACATTAATAATTTTAAATCACAAAAAAAAGACAAGCGCTAAACTTGTCTTTTTACTTGTTTAAATTCTCATTCCGACATCCCAGGCACGCCAGATAACTGTTCTCAGGCTTCCTACCTTTCGACAGTCACCAACCAGGTGAACATTTTTAGCTCTTGATGTAAGTGGGGCAGGATTGTATCCAACTGCTGAAATTACACTATCTGCCTTGATGTCAGTAACTTTTCCATCTTTATCTTTAATAGTTACTCCATCATCTCTAATTTCAGTAGCTACCGAATTCAGATAGACTGGTGCTTCTTTATAAGCCAGCATTTCTCTTAAGAATGAACTGTTGGCCAGGCAGACTCCCTTAACCGCAATCAAGTCATTTTTCATTTCTACCACAACTGGTTTTTTACCCTTCAGGATTAAATCGTAGGCTACTTCACAGCCAGTCAAACCTCCACCAATGACAACAACATTTTCGCCTACTTCTACACCTCTTAAATAGTCAGTAGCATCTATTGCTTTTTCAAAACCTTTAATTGGTAGAGTTTTTGGTGTTGAACCAGTAGCGATGACAATCTCATCAGCATCTAAAGTGGAAATATCCTTGATTTCAGTATTGAAATTGACTTCAATCTCTTTTTCTTTGATTTCTCTTAAATACCACTGCAGCAATTTCTTATCATTTTCTTTAAACGGGAAGTTAGCTGCCTGAATAAAGATACCACCTAAAACATCACTCTTTTCATAAATCACTGGATGATGTCCTCGAGCTTTTAGCAGCAGGGCTATTTCCATTCCTCCAACACCACCACCAATTATAGCTACTTTTTTAGGATTGTTGGTTTCTACAATCTTGTATTTTTTAGTCTGCATAGTAATTGGATTTAGTGCACATCTTGCCATCTTCAAGGCATCGATTAAATCCTGATCATTAGCACTGCCTTCATATTTAGCCATTGTGAAACAAGCATTGTGACAGCGGATACAAGGTTTAATTTCTTCTTCTTTACCAGCCATCAGCTTGGTTACCCAAGTTGGATCAACCAAAAACTGTCTGGCAATTCCTAATCCATCAATTTTATTTTCAGCAATTGATTTAGCTCCATCAGCGATATCCATATTGCCCGCACAGACAACTGGAATATCAACAAAGTTTTTAATATGTTCTACATATTTGAGGTTACAGTTTTTATCCATATATCCTGGTGGATGAGCCCAATACCAGGCATCATAAGTCCCGTTGTCGCAGTTAAGCATATCATAACCTGCATCCTGTAAGTACTTGGCAGCTCTTTCTGACTCTTCCATATCTCTTCCCACTTCGACATATTCTTCACCAGGTAAAGCTCCACTTCTAAACCCCTTAGTTTTAGAAACAACTGAATATCTCAGTGAAACTGGATAGTCTTTACCACACTCACGTTTAATTGCCTGAACTATTTCTACTGGAAAACGATATCTGTTTTCAAAAGAGCCACCATATTCATCTTCTCTGAAATTAGAGTACTTCAAGGTGAACTGGTCTAACAAATAACCTTCATGAACAGCGTGAATTTCTACTCCATCTACTCCAGCTTCCATACATAACTTAGCAGTTTTGGCAAAAGCTTCAACTATCTCCTTTATCTCTTCTTTTGTCATTGGACGAGAATAGATATCATCTGCCCATCTGTTTGGCGTAGCTGAAGCACTGGCAGTAATATAATCCATATCAAAGATTGGCTTACCCAAGGTACCAACAACCTTATTTTTAAGCATCAGAACCATTAGATGATTTACAGCCATTGCTCTACCAAAACCAGCAGTCAGCTGAATAAACATTTTAGCCCCAGTTTTATGGAATTCATCCATGAACTCCTTTAGTTTTTTAAATTTACCCTTATTCTGATACAGCCACATACCTCCCATTGGGTCTTTAATAGGAGCAATACCAGGAATAACCAGTCCAACATTGTTTTTAGCTTTTTCCAATAAGAAGTTAGCAGCTTCTTTATCGAAATGGTTTGGTTCCATCCAGCCAAAAATACTGGTGCCTCCCATTGGACACATAACAATTCTGTTTTTAATTTCTACATTTCCTATTTTCCAAGGAGTAAACAAGGCAT
>CAYUXW010000027.1:0-24168 GCA_964449115.1 uncultured Erysipelotrichaceae bacterium
CTTGCATAAAATCAAATTATATTATTTAATATATATATAAATATATTTTATAGGAGTAAGAATATGTTAGATGTAAAAATAGAATCACTTCTTGTATTAAACGAGGAAGGAAACTTCACCAAAGCTTCAAACAGGCTTGGCGTTACCCAGCCAGCTGTTTCAACTCATATTAAACAATTGGAACAACAGTTTGACTGCAAGCTCTTTATTCGCAGTAAAAATGAGGTGAAACCGACAGAAAAGGGTAAAATTGTCATAAATTATGGCAAAAGAATGAAGGCTCTACAGGCAAAATTGCTTGATGAACTTACCGCCAGCGACAGCAAACCTACTAAGATCAGAATCGGAATTACTCATACCTCAGAAAACAATCTGATAGCCGAAACATTGGGGAAATATAGTAGCGTAAATGAATCAATATCCATAACAATTATTACAGATGTAATAAAAAATCTTTATACAATGTTGGAAAATTATGAGTTAGATTTAATAATTGTAGAAGAAAAACTCAATAAACCAAATCTAAGATTTCTAATGATGGATACTGACTATCTGCTATGTGTTCTTTCAAATGATAATAAGTTATCTAAAAAATCAATGGTTACTATTGATGATTTAAAGAAAGAAAAAATGATTATGCGTTTGCCAACAAGTGCCACCAGAATGCTTTTTGACTCAACTCTTAGAAGTATCAATGAATCCATCGATTACTTCAATATTGTCTTAGAAGTAGATAATATCTCTACTATTAAAGATTTAGTTAGAAAAGATATCGGTGTGACAATTCTGCCAAAAAGCAGCTGTGAAAATGACGTCAGAAAAAACAGGCTTTCTGCCTTGCCAATTGAAAACCTGTCAATGATCAGAGAAACCAACATCGTCTATAACAGCGATTTTATTCACACTCACGTTTTAAATGACATTTTAAAACTATATAAACAGCTGTCAAATTAAAACCTGTTAATAGACAAGCACCTGTAAAACCACATACTTACCCAAAAAAGAGATGGACTATTTAAAATCCATCTCTTTGTTATTTAATCTTTATACAACTAAAATAATGACCTGTATAAATCTTTATACTTTTTAGCTGAGAATTGCCAGCTGACATCTTTCTTCATCGCATTTCTCATCAGTTTCTTCCAATCTTTCTGTTTGAAATAATAAACATGAATTGCGTATTTTAAGATATACATTAACTCATCACCGCTGAAATACTGGAATGAGAATCCTGTTCCGGTATGATCATACTCATTATAAGGAACAACAGTATCCCTCAATCCACCAGTTTCTCTTACCAGTGGCAATGTTCCATATCTCATTGAAATTAGTTGAGAAATTCCACATGGTTCAAACAGTGAAGGCATTAGGAATAAATCGACACCAGCATATACCTCATGAGCCAGCTCTTCAGAATAACCACAATAGAATACTGCTCTATGTGGGTAATCATATTCAATCTTTCTTAATTGATTTTCAATGTAACTGTCACCAGTTCCCAAAATAACTAATTGAATATCCTGTCCCATAATCTGGTTCATTTTTTCAATTAATAAAGCCGCTCCTTTTTGCCAGGTCAGTCTTGAAACCATACCTACCAGCATAACATCATCAGCTACTCTTAAGCCTAAGCGCTTCTGTAAAGCTTTCTTACATTTCTTTTTGTTGGCCAAAGCTGTGACGCTGTAGTTATATGGAATATATTTATCTGTTTTAGGATTCCAGATTTCAGTATCAATACCATTAACAATGCCAACCAGATCTGATTTACGGCTACTTAAAACACCTTGCATTCTTTCACCGAATTCATCAGTTAAAATTTCCTGGGCATAGCTTTCACTTACTGTTGTAATCTTATCAGCATAGGTGATTGCTGCTTTCATAAAGCTGATTCCATCATCAAACTTAACATCTCCATATTGGTAGAATTTATAGTCCAGATTGAAGTATCTCATCATTTCCTTTGGATAGTTACCTTGGAACAGCAAATTATGGATAGTGTAAACATGTTTGATCTTATGATAGTTCTTATCACGATACTCCTGCTTACACAAAATTGGAATCATACCAGTATGCCAGTCGTGGCTGTGGATAATGTCAACCTCAAATGGCAACAGTGGAAGCATTTCCAAAACTGCTTTGTTGTAGAAAGCAAATCTTTCGCCATCATCAACAAAACCATACATTCCATCACGGTCAAAATAATCGTCCTGTCTGATGAAATAGTAATCAATGTCATTTAAATGGGTGTGATAAAGTGAAGCATCCTTATCAATCAATCCAGAATTTACATGAAAACTTCCTACTTCTTCAAGTTCGAAGTTATCCATAATCCTTTTATACAGAGGCATTACTACCGCAACTTTAAACTCATCATCATTGATACATTGTGGTAATGAGCCGATAACATCCGCTAATCCTCCAGATTTAATGAAAGGTAAGCCTTCACTAGCTGCAAATAATAATCCTTTCATAGCTATATTGTATCTCCTCTTCTAACATATGCGATCTGATCTTCGTTACCAATAATTTCTTTGTTTACAAGGATTTTTGCATCCTTATCAATTACCGCATTTTCGATTATAGCATCTTCACCAATTATAACATTTGGTAAAATTACTGAATTTCTAACTACCGCACCTTTTTTGATCTTAACAGCTCTTCCCAAGATACTATTTTCAATTTTACCCTGAACTACACAGCCGTTTGCGACCATACAATGCTTAACTTCAGCTCTTGGAGCATAGTAAGCAGGAGGAGAATCACTAGTCTTGGTATAGACTGGCCAGTTTTGATCAAATATTTCTTTTGCCTTATTAAGATTAATCAATTCTAAGTTGGTATTATAATATTCCTCCAGTGAATTTAGACAAGCTAAATAACCTTCATATTTATAACCTTGAATATTGATGTATTTAATATTGTCATCATTAGCCAGGAAAGCTCCAATTGAGTAAGCAGCTGAACGATGAGCAGCTTCATCAATTAAATCCAATAAGAAATCTTTGTGCATTACATACGTTTCTAAAGAGATGTTTTTAACACTTGTTGAACCGTGGCTGACTTTCATCAACACAACTCGGTTTTTAATCAAATCAAACTCTTCGCATCCGGTAAAGCGCTTGTGACCATCATCAACCTGTTTGTAGACAGCTGTTACATCAGCACCGGTTTTGATATGCTGCTCAACAACATCCTGATAATTGATTTTATTAATCATATAACTAGGAGCTATGACAACATATTCCTGGTTAGATTCCTTGATATAAGCAGAATATTGATTTAATAAGTTTACGTCCGTGAAATACAGTTTGTTTGTGATATTTTTGTCTGAATAAAGAATCTGTAAAGAGCCACTCTTTGAGTTGATATTGTAATGAGAACCAATTCCAATATGCTCAATTAAAGATCTGGGTTTTTCCTTAATCAATACCTTGATGTGGTCAATTCCAGAATTAACCATATTACTTAATACAAAGTCCACAACACGATATCTTCCTAAGAAAGACATTGCTGGAATCGAACGGAAATTAGATAATCCTTCAATTCTTACAGCATCATTTTCAAAATTAACAATACCTAAAATATCTTTCATTTTATTTTACCTCCCTTGAAGTGAATAATTCAATTTTGTCATCACTACCTATAACTTCATTTTCAAGGATTAGTTGTTTTTCTCCTACAATGCAATTTTTTAGCTTTGCCCCTCTTTTAACTATTGACTCAGGCATAACTACTGAGTTAATAATTTCTGCTCCCTTTTCAATAACTACATCTCTGAAAAGCACACTGTTGATAACTGTTCCATCAACAACACACCCCTGGTTAATGCTGCTTCCCTTTAGAACTGCATTTTCGCCGATAAATTGAGGAGTAGTTGGAACGTCTTCAGTATAAATCTTCCGGTTTTCATCATCTAGTTTCAGTGGATCACCTTGAGCTAAAAGGTCCATATGAGCCTGCCATAATGAATCAATAGTTCCAACATCTTTCCAATAACCAGCAAATGGATAAGCAAACAAGCGTTTACCTTCATTTAATAAGTTAGGAATAATGTTTTTACCAAAGTCATGATTGCTGTCTTCTCTTGGCGCATCTTCAATAAGTGCTTTTCTTAAAACATCATAATTGAAAATGTAAATACCCATACTAGCTAAGTTGTTTTTTGGTACTGGAGGCTTTTCTTCGAATTCATAAATACTGTAGTCTGGATTAGTGTTCATAATGCCAAAACGACTTGCTTCTTCCAGGGTAACAGTTAGACCAGCTATTGTCAGATCCGCATTGTTTTTCTTGTGGAAATCCAGCATATGGTCATAGTCCATCTTGTAAATATGGTCTCCTGATAAAATCAGGACATATTCAGGATCATATTGATCCATAAAATCAATGTTCTGATAAATCGCATCAGCTGTACCCATATAAAGGCTGAATCCGGTAACTTTTTCACGAGGATTCAAAACAAAGGTGCCTCTGTCTCTACCATCAAGCCCCCAATATGATGATTGAGAAACATACGAGTTCAGAATAATTGATTCATATTGGGTCAGTACTCCAACGTACCCAATTTTAGAGTTTGCGCAGTTACTTAATGGAAAGTCAATTATGCGATACTTACCACCAAAATGAACTGTTGGTTTAGCAGCCTTTTCAGTAAGCTCCATCAAACGGGTTCCTCTTCCACCTGCTAAAATCATTGCCAACATTTCTGTTTTCATAATAACGTCCTTTCTTAAATATTTTTATAAATAGATTTTCTAATCTTTATATACATCCATTATAGACTACATTTAATTATTTAACAAAGCTATTTCGCACTAAAGATATAAAGTGAAGTGAACCAGTAACGATTAAAGTCTTATTTTTTGTAAGCGCATACTTAATTGCCTGTAAATAATCAAAACAGACCAAAACATTTTGATTTGAAGCTAAATCTAGCGCCTTAACTTTTCTTTCACTTTTAAACTCTGTTACAATAACCTCACCTTTTAAGATAAGTTTTTCCAACATCAGTTTGTAGTTTTTATCACTAAAAGCTGAAAAGACAAAAACATATTCTTCTTTGTCATTTAGTGATGATATAAGTGCTTCTATACCATGCACATTATGAGCTCCATCGAGGATAATTTTAGGATTTTTACTGACCAGTTCAAAACGTCCAGCCCAGTTGGTTAACAATCCTTTTTTTATTTGTTCCGGTTTAACTTTTAGAAGCTTTGCTTTTTTTAATTGATTTACTGTCTCAATAGCCAATATTGCGTTATCTATCTGATAACGGGCTGTTGTTGGAATATTGTATTTTCCCTTTTTATATTTAAAACTTATATCTTCATTTAATTGTATCTGTCTTGCTTCTTTAACAGTTATCAGCTTTGCTTTTTTATCAGCACAGACTTTTTTAAAAACATCCAGTGCTTCTGTTTTCTTTTCAGCAGTAATAACGGTAGTTTTTTCCTTGATAATACCTGCTTTTTCATAGGCGATTTTCTCGATTGTATCTCCCAATATTTGAGTATGTTCTAAATCGATATTGGTAATCACAACAGCAAGAGGATCTATTATGTTGGTAGCATCAAGTCTGCCCCCTAAACCTACCTCATAAATGGCATAATCAACGTCATTATCCAAAAAGTAGTCAACGGAAATCAACATATCAATTTCAAACATCGTTAAGTCAAGCTGTTGCCATAACCTGTAATTTTCATTTACCTTATTTAAAAAATATTCTTCTGCAATATTCTTATCGTTTATTCTGATTCTATCTAAGTGGGTAACTAAATGAGGTGAAGTAAAACTTCCGACTTTATAGCCTGCCATCTGCAAAATATTTCTTAAATAATTTACTGTAGAGCCTTTTCCATTGGTTCCAGCCACATGAATGCATTTTAATTTTTTTTGTGGATTATCTATCTCTTCTATGTAACTGAGAAAATCCGAGAATTGATGCTCGCTTTTTTTTCTTTTGACAATCCAATCAATAGCTTGTTCTACATTTTTAAACATTTTACATTTTCCAGTCTATTGGTTCAACACCATTTTCAATTAAGAAAGCATTAGCCTTAGAAAAGTGTCGACAACCAAAAAAGCCTCGATGAGCACTTAATGGTGATGGATGAACACTGGTTAAAACCAGATGTTTTGGATTATCCAAAAGTTTCATCTTCTCTTTAGCGTTATTGCCCCATAACAGGAAGACAATTGGCTGATTCTGCTTATTTAGATGCCTGATAACATTATCGGTAAAAATTTCCCAGCCTTTTCCCTTATGAGAATTAGCTTTTGACTGTTCTACAGTCAGTACCGCATTAAGCAGCATTACTCCCTGTGTTGCCCACTTAACCAGATAGCCGTTATCAGACATTTTAATATTGATGTCATTTTCAATTTCCCTATAGATATTTATAAGTGATGGTGGCAAGACTACACCCGGCTTAACCGCAAAAGCTAAACCACAGGCCTGATTTGGCTGATGATAGGGGTCTTGCCCCAGTATGACCACTTTTACCTTGTCTAAATCGGTAAAGTAAAAAGAGGAAAAAACCTCAACCTTTGGTGGATAGATAGTTTTCTGTTGATATTGTTGCGTTAAAAAAGAGGACAATTTTTTAAAATAGTCCTGATTAAACTGCTCATTTAAAAAATTGTCCCAACTTTTATTAATCATTTATAGCTCCCTTAAAACAGCTGTTGTAATATTTTTAACTAAATATTCATTTTTAACATGATAATCTTTTTTTCCTTCACCATCAAGAATAACCTGTTTCTGTCCATCAAAGCGATAGAAGAAATCCTGGTGAGTAGGATTGATGATAAAAGTTAAATCCTGGTACTCTCCAATTATTACGCCTGATTTTTCAGAATAGACAACATCAGCCAGACCAAAAGAGTATTCCTTTTTAAGCTCAATTAAATCTTTAGTAAATTTGACCACATCATAATATTCTTCCTTTTTACTATGGTCAATTTTGTTGATACTGTCTGGAGCATTATAACTGTTTTTTATACCCTTTTTACTGCGACAGAATTCCTGACCCGCATGTATAAAACTGATTCCCTTTGATAAAAGCACAAATGAAAGCAATAGTTTTTGTCTTTTAACTAATTGCTTATGAATCTCATTGACACAACAGTGCTTAAGTTTATCAAAACAGGTCATATCATCATGACATTCTATATAGTTGATAGATTGTGATGATTTATAAAATTTCTTACCCTGCATCAGGCCAATTGTTCTTTTAGCCAGCCAGAGATTTCCTGTACCATATCCTGTAGCACAAAGATCAAACGAATTTCCTTTGATAACATCTCTAAACTCATCATTGAAGAAACCGATATTTTCTATCAATTCACTGTTTTGATAATTTGCCAGTTTCAATTCAGTTTCACAGGTTTTCATCAGCCAGCCTTCACCATAGAGCATAATATCTTCTTTGATATTTTTCAGGCTTCTTTCAACTTCCAGCATTGTATCAACATCAATAAAACTCATCAGATCAAATCTGTAGCCATCAACATCAAATTGTTTTACAAAATATACCAGTGTATCAACGATGTATTTGCGACACATGCTCAGCTTGGTATCCAGTTCAGCACCACAGCCTGACCCTTCACAAAATTTATTGTCTTCATCATATCTGAAGTAATAATAAGGAACAGTTCTATTGAAACTGCTTCTTTGGGCGTGATAATGGTGATTGAAAACAACATCGACAATCACCTTCATCTTTTTTTGATGAATTGCTTCGCATAAATTTTTAAACTCATCAATTACCAAAAGAGGGTTAGTAGGATCACTGCAATAACTGCCTTCCAAGGCCTGATATTGAATTGGGTCATAGCCCCAGTTATAATAAATATCTTTATGATAATCATTGACACTACCAAAATCATTGATTGGTAAAATTTGAATATGTGTAATACCTAAATCACTTATATAATCCAAGTGCTCAATTAAGCCATTATATGTTCCCTCTGCACTATAGTCTCTGATGCATACCTCATAGATAACTGGGTCTTTTGTTATATCAAGTCCACTTGATTCAGCCTTTATCAGATTAACTACCACTGACTGTTTACTGTTGGCTGTACTTGCCTTACCATAAGGGTCAATGGTTTTATAGGTGTATCCATTAACTGAAACAATATAATTGTAGACACTGCCAGTCAAATCTCCATCAAAAGCTAAAGAAAAAACTCCACTGGCATCATTCCTTTTCATTTTGAAATACTGCTCATTAACGCTTAAAACAACATTGTTGGCTGTTGGAGCCCACAATTTAAAGGTTGTAATCCCATTGGCTACTACTGAACCTAAATCTTCATTGCCATAGTAGTACTGCTGATTAAATCTTTCTGTCTTGACAATATAGCGATATACTAGCGGAGTAGTATATCCGTTTATTCCCATTACTTCATAAGGCTGTGAAATAGCTATCTCAGCATCAAAAGAATACTTATATTCATAATAAGTATCCTTTTTTGTTTTGCTGATAAATTGTAATGGGATAATTAAATCTTCTTTTACCAGATCAAATCTATTACACTCACCACCAAAGAAACTGATATCCATTTCAATCGTGATCAGCTTATAGTCATCTAGATAAGCTCTGATAAAGTAGTCATTCATTTAAAATTTAATCTCCTCTAAATTCCAAATATCTCTATTGTAATCTTTGATTGTTCTATCAGATGAGAAATAGGCACTGCTAGCGATATTTTTCAAACACATTGTAGTAAATGCGTTTCTATCCTGATATAATTCATTAATTTTTCTTTGAGTTTCGACATAAGCTCTAAAATCAGCTAATAGGAAGAACTCATCATTTCGATACATGATTTCATCAAAGATGCCTTTGAACTCTTCTTTATTTGTCGACCACGTTCCATCCACCAGTGAATCCATCACATTTTTAATCTCTGGATCCTTGTGATAATAATCAAATGCATTGTAACCAGTATTTCTTAAAACTCTTATTTCCTCAACTGTATTACCAAAGATGAAGATATTTTCATCACCGACATTTTCTCTTATTTCTACATTAGCCCCATCCAGTGTTCCAATTGTAATAGCACCATTCATCATCAATTTCATATTTCCAGTACCACTCGCTTCTTTTCCAGCTGTTGAAATCTGTTCACTGACATCAGCAGCATTTAACAGGATTTCCGCAATTGATACACTGTAGTTAGGAATAAATACTACATTGATATATTTATTAACTTCAGGGTCGTTGTTGATAACTCTTTGCAAGGTATTGATTAACTGAATAACCTTTTTGGCAAAGACATAGCTTGGCGCAGCCTTAGCACTGAATAAGAAGGTTGTCGGATGCATTCTGAAGTTTGGATCGCTCTTAATCTTTTGATACAGATAGATGATATTCATACAATTCAGCATCTGACGCTTATAAGCATGCAGACGTTTAGCCTGAACATCAAATATACTGTTAGGATTTAGTTTTAATCCCATTGTTTTCTCGATGTAGTCAACTAAAATCTGTTTTCTTTGTAATTTTACTTCATTGAACTTATTGATAACTTCCTGATCTTCGACATAATTTTTTAATTCAGCTATCTGAGTAAGATCTGTCATAAATCCTTCACCGATAGTTTCCTTTAATAAGTTGGTTAACTGTGGATTTGAATAATACAGCCATCTTCTAGGAGTTACACCATTAGTCTTATTGTTGAACTTACTTGGAAATAGGCGATAAAAATCCTTCATTACATCATCTTTTAAGATTTGAGAATGGATTTTAGCTACTCCGTTAACTGAGAAAGCCGTTGCATTGGCCATATTTGACATATGAACCATACCATCTCTAATAATAGCTACTCTTTCAACTAATTTAAAATCATATGTTTTTGAATAAACTTCTGCTCTGAAGCGGTTGTCTATTTCCTGAATAAGGATAAAAATTCTAGGAAGCAATTTATTAATCATCTTAACAGGCCATTTTTCTAAAGCTTCCTGCATAATTGTATGGTTTGTATAGGCTACTGTTTTAGTAACAATACTCCATGCATGATCCCAAGAATAATGGAATTCATCTAACATAATTCTCATCAGTTCAGGAATAATCAGAATCGGATGCGTGTCATTTAACTGAATGATTACTTTTTCATGCAGATTATCTAAAGTCTTATAGTTATCATAATGTCCTTTAATAATTGTTTGTAATCCAGCTGAAACGAAGAAATATTCCTGCTTAATTCTTAACATTCTTCCTTCTTCAGTTGAATCATCTGGATAAACGTTCTGACAGATTTTATTAACATCTTGAATGTATTTGATAAAGTCCTGTCCAGCTGGAGCATTATCACTTGCTTCCGGCTTCCACAATCTTAGCGTGTTAACACATTTATTATTAGCACCAACAACGGCCATATCGTATGGTACAGCTCTGACAACTTCTGCATCAACATGTTTAACATCCATAATTCCATGCTCATTCCAGAAAGTTTCTACATGACCATAGAACTTGACTTCAACAGCACTGTCTGATTTTCTAACTTCCCAAGGATTACCATATTTCAACCAGATGTCAGGTACTTCTACCTGTTTGTCATCTTCAATTATCTGCTTGAAAAGACCGTATTCGTATCTGATAGTATTGCCATGACCTGGCAAATTCAAGGTTGCGATTGAATCTAAGAAACAGGCAGACAGTCTTCCTAAACCACCATTTCCTAAACCGGCATCGGTTTCCAATTCTTCAATTTCATTAATATCAAAACCTAAGTCCGCTAATCCCTCTTTAACAATGTCATAGATACCTAAGTTCATTAAATTACTTGTCAGAAGTCTACCAATTAAAAACTCCATTGAGAAATAGAATAACTGCTTCTGCTGATTTTCAATCACTGCTTCTTTTGCTTCCTTCCAGTTTCTTGAAGCGTAGTTTTTAACCATTTCTCCTAAAACCAGATATCTCTCTGATGGTCGAGTATACTCAACCCCGTGCCCATATTTCTCAATAACTGTCTGACAGTATTGAGCTATAAATTCTTCTTTGTTACTAAACATTTTTACCTCCATTACGTAATTTCGCCTCAAATATTACCGCTGCATATGGCGCAAGTCGAATATTTAATTTATATTTCATATTGTGTAGATTTCCTTTTTTTGCCTGTATTTTGTTGAAATTACACATATTACATCCTCCATAGATGTCTTTTTCTGAATTCATTATTTCTGTGAACCAACCATATGTAGGTACTCCTATTTCAAACTGTTCATATGCTACAGGAGCCATATTCAATACTACTACATAACAATTGTCATCATCAAACCTTACATAACTGTAAACTCTCTGCTTGCTATTATCGGCATCAATCCATTTAAATCCCTTATAGTCGTAGTCATACTTATAGAAAGCTGGATGAGATTTATAGATCATATTCAAATCACGGCATAATCTTTTGAAACTGTCATGAATTGGATATTGCAGGATAAACCAGTCTAATTCTTTATTCTCGTCAAACTCTCTGAAAGATGCAATTTCGTTTCCCATAAAGTTCAGCTTTTTGCCTGGATGGGTATACATATAGACCATCAAGTTTCTACATTGTCTGAATTTATCTTCGTAACTTCCCCACATTTTATCGATGATTGTCTTTTTAGAATGCACAACTTCGTCATGTGAAAATGGGTTTATAAACTTTTCCGAGTAAAAATAAGCCATTGAGAAATTTATTAAATTATGATGGTGCTTACGGTATTCTGGGTCCATTTCATAATACTTTAAGGTATCATTCATCCACCCCAAATCCCATTTATAGTCAAATCCTAAACCTTCAACTTCATTACCGGTAACCTTTGGATAATCGCTGCTGTCTTCAGCCATAGTGATTACACTTGGATAGTTTTGGTGAATATGATAATTGAAACGTTTAATGAAACTTATTGCTTCTTTATTTTCCCCAAGCTGCTTGTTGCCGTGATAATAAATTAGATTACTGACAGCATCAACTCTGACTCCATCAATATGATATTTATCCAACCACAGACAGACGCTGCTTAATAGAAAACTTTTTACGATATTTTTAGAAAAATCAAAGTAATATGTTCCCCATTGACTTTCATTGTATCTCTTATCACTTGATTCATATAATGGTGTTCCATCAAATTTTGCCAAACCAAAGGTATCCTTTAAGAAATGTACTAGTACCACATCCATAAGAACTCCAATATTTGCCTGATGGCAGGCATCAATAAACATCATCAGCTGATATGGTGAACCATATCTAGAAGTAACTGAATGATAGCCATATTGCTGATAACCCCAGGAAGCATCTAAAGCATGCTCATTTAATGGCAGAAGTTCAACATGGGTGTATCCCATTTCAACTACATAAGGAATTACTACATCAATCATCTCATAATAAGTTAGCCACTTACCTTCAGAGTTATGTTTAAACCCTCCAAGATGAATTTCATATATATTCATCGGTTTATCAAAACACTTATCTCTGGTAGCCATCCATTGATGATCCTTCCAAGGATAATCAAGAGATACTACTTTATTACATACTCCTGGTCTTAATTCATTATAAAATCCATATGGGTCAGCTTTTTCAACCAGTTTACCTTTTTTATCTTCAATGACATATTTGTATCTGGCATATTCACCAACATTTTCCAAAAAGATTTCCCAAAATCCCAAGTCTGATTTAAACAGAAATGTTTCATTCGCATTCCAATTGTTGAAATCGCCAACTATTCTTACACTCTTGGCATTTGGAGCATATAATCTAAAGATTGTTCCGTTTTCATGTAGGTGGGCACCAAAGATTTCATAGCTTTGCATACCATAGCCATCATAAAAACTTTTAAGTTTATCTAAATCCATAAACAACCCTCCATTATGAATTGTACTACATTTTAAACAAAAATTATAGGACTTTTTTGTTTGAAACCTCATTTCCCTATTCAACTGACTTTAAAGATTCAACCATCTTTATTTTTCTTAACGGTTTTCTGGTAAATAACAAGACAATGAATGTGAAAATAAAGGTTATTCCATAAGCCAGTACATAGCTGAGCAATTTAATTTCTGTTGGAAATAAAATCATATCTATTTCAATTATTGACATAACCATTTTTAGTTCAACCATCCCTAAAGGTAAACCGCAGATTCCTCCAATAGCTGAAAGCATCAATATCTCCTTAAACAGATAACTATAGATTTCACGGTCGCTTAAACCAATTACTTTTAAGGTCGCAATTTCCCTTGTTCTTTCTGAAATGTTGACCTGTGTCAGATTTAATAACACTACAAAGGCTAGAGCACCAGAAGTTATAATAACAGCTCCAATGATGATATCCAACGCTTCAATTGTTGAATTGAACTGATCTACAAAGGAAGTGAAGTCTGTTACTGAAGCTACGCTTTTAACACCCTCTAAACTCTGATCAACACTTTCATAACCCTTGTAATTGGTAATAGCTATTTTATTATAATGGATTACTTCATCAAATAACTGCTTATAGAGATTATCAGAAATATATAAGTAATGCTGGAAATACATTTTACAGATATCAATAACCTGAACCTCCGCTTTTATTCCATTAATTGATTCAATGATGATAAAATCTCCAGATTTTATACCATTAACTCTAGCAAACTTTTCAGAAATAATAACTCCCTTATTATTTAACTTTAGTTTTTCATTGGTCTTTATATCATAGAGGTTGAAGATATTGCCAGCACTTCTGGCATCTAATACCTCGACAATTATTGTTGCATCATGTTTTGAACTATAAACTTTACCATTATAAGTCATTATAGGAACAATAAACTCATTATCTAGATTGTTTTCCAACATTAAGATAACATCATCCAAATTATGGTCATTTTCCAAATTGACAATCGTATTATAGGTCCAGAATTCTTTATATTGAATGTTTACTATATCGCCTATTGAATCCTTGATGCCAAAACCAAGCACCAATAAACTGGTGCATCCAGCCACCCCAATTACAGTCATAAAGAATCTTGCTTTATATCTGAAAATATTTCTAACCGTTATTTTGCTGGTAAAAGATAATCTGCTCCAGAAAAACTTAAGTTTTTCCAAGAAAACCTTCTTGGCTTTTTTAGGGGCTTTTGGTCTCATAAGCTGAGCCGGTGCTTCCTTCAGACTCTTAGCAACAACACTGGCAGTAACAGCAAGCATTAACACACTGAAACTGGCAAAACAGATTAAAACGTTCTTAAATGGATAAGACATTAGAAACTGTGGAAAATCATACATTAATCTCCAGGTATTATATATAACCGTTGAAAATAGCAGTTGGCCAGTAAATATTCCCAGTGCTGAACCAAGGACGGTAGCAATAAAGGCATACTCTAAATATTTGCCAACTATTTGACCACGCCCAAAACCTAAAGCCCTGAATATTCCAATCTGACCTCTTTGCTCATCAATTAGACGTGTCATTGTAGTCATACATATTAAGGCGGCTACCAAATAGAATAACAGTGGCAAAATTGAGCCAATTGATTGCATTTGTGAAGCGGTATTTTTAAACATGATGCTTGTATAATGATAATCTCGATTTAAAATCATCCAGTTGGCATCAGGAAGTTCTTTCAATTGCTGTCGGGCTAACTTAATCTCATTTTCAGCTTTTTCTATTTCATTATTAAACTTTATCAAGCCCTCACGATATTGTTCCAGACCATCATGATATTCTTTTTTATTAATGTCCAGCTCCTTTTGAGCTGCATCAAGCTGCTGTTTACCATCGGCAATCTGTTTTTTACCTTCTTCGATTTCTGCCTTTGCTGCTTCTAATTCCTTTTTCCCTTCAATCAGCTGAGTCAGTTGAATGTAGGTAGTTTCAATTGAACCACCAGCCATCTGATCGATTTCATCCATCGCCATTTGTGTTGGGCTTGTATCTCCATCTGGATTATTTTCGATACTGTCTAGTACCTGCTGGTTGATGACTAAAATCTGCTGACAGGTTTGAATTGTTATCTCACAGGTGGCAATTCTTGTCTGCAAGTTAGCTTTTTGTGAATTAAGATTGGTGATTTCCTGAGGATCTGTTTCAATTGCCAACTTATTATTTACCACAACCAATTGAGCTTCATATTCCTGTTTTAAAGCTCTGTTTTCATTGATTATTAAATTCAGGTTATTGTTTTGCTGGACAATCTGGGCATATAAATTATCCGTAGCTTCATTTTCGATTGTTCCAATTCTTTCTAACGCTTTATATGTCTGATATAAGGTCGTCATTTGACTATATATTTCATCGATGCTTTTGTTTTGTTCAGTTTCTATTTTTTTTATTGCCTCGTTAACCTGCTTGAGATTGCTGTTGACAAGTTTTTCGTTTTCCAGCAATTTCTTTTCAGAGCTCTTCAGGGTTAAAAGATTGTTGTCTATCTCCATTTGAGCAATAATTAGCATCAGATTGGCTTCTTCCAGCTCTAATCTGGCCTCTTCCAGCTCCTTTTCGCCATCAGCCTTTTTTTGCTGAAGTAGTTCTTCTCCTTCAATAATTTCTTTTTCAATATCAATCAGCAAGCGCTCTTTTAAGTAGTTCTGCTGTTCTATAGTAATCATTTCCAGATCTTCAATTTTAGTATTCACAAAATCAAAATATTCTTTTGAAGTTGTCTGATAATCTTGAGCGTTTTTTACTGATAAATACACCGTTGTATAATAATCGCTAAGGAAATTGGAATTTGGAATATAAACTACATTGTTTAAATCCAAATTCTTCAGTAGGGAAGTCGACAAAAACAGTGACATGTATTCACTGCTTTTAACTTTTCCAACTATTGTAAACTCACTATTTTTTATAAGTTCTGAAACATCAGAATCATCTAAATATATTTTTATCTTATCTCCTATTTCAAAAGCCGCAAATTCTCCAACAATGTAGACTGCTTCATTATCTTTTATTGGAAGGCGACCTTCTACCAGTTCAAATTTATTGACATCACTATCTAACTCTCTTAATCTGACTATTCTTTGTCCCTGGTTTTCAACATTGATGAATACATCCTGCATCTTTGAGGCGAAAACTCCATCAATAAAATCTATTTCTTTTATCAACCCTATATCTTCATCACAAAACCCATATGAAGAAAATAGCTGAATATCGTGTAGATTTGAATCATTGTTATATTTGTCCACACTATTTCTCATTAATGTAGCCGATGACAACAATCCCATCATAAAACCCGTGCCAATAGCTACTATGCTTACCAGCGACAAAAATCTATTTAAACTCTTCTTTATCAATCTAAACGTATCTTTTCTAAACATCAGTACTCAATATCCTCTACATTCTTTGGATTCTCATTGATTTTTATATCCAGGATTGTTCCACTCTTAACTCTGATAACTTTATCTGCCATATCCGCTAACGCTGCATTATGGGTAATCATAACTACAGTCATACCATGGTTATGACACATATCCTGTAACACTTTTAAAACCTGTTTACCTGTTACATAATCTAAAGCTCCAGTTGGTTCATCACACAATAAAAGCTTAGGGTTTTTAGCTACCGCTCTGGCAATTGCTACACGTTGTTGTTCCCCACCCGAAAGTTGTGAAGGAAAATTATGCATTCTATCCTGCAGACCTACTATTTTAAGAACTTCTTTTGAACTCATCGGATCTTCGGCAATCTGTGTTACCAGCTCAACATTTTCTATCGCGGTCAGATTTTGCACCAGATTATAAAACTGAAATACGAAGCCGATATCATAGCGACGATATTCACATAACTGTCTATCATCAGCGTTAGATATATCTTTATCATCAACAACAATTGTTCCACTTGTGGCACTATCCATTCCGCCTAAAATATTAAGAATCGTTGTTTTACCAGCCCCTGAAGCACCTAAGACACAGACAAATTCTCCTTTTTCAATTTCAAAAGAAACATCATCCAAGGCTTTAATTTCAACTTCACCCATTTTATATATCTTTGAGACATTTTTAAATTCTATAAAACTCACATTAGTCACCTAAACTCTTTCTGATATCAAACTGAAACATCGACAGACAACTTTCCAGATATAGTTTTGTTACATTTTTTAATCTTTCTGTGTTCAGTTCACTTATGGCAAATATTTCTTTTAATCCACTGAAAAGTCCCACTGCATAGCTTTGAGAAAGCATTAGAGCTTCTTCTTCATATTCTTCTATATTATTGCTGGTTATTAAAAGATGCTTTATCAGCTTAGCGCACCATTTTGTTATTTCATCGTTTAATTCTGAATGCATCATCAAAACATTAAATTCAACTTTGTACTGCTGGTAGATCTCAACCATGCCTTCGACAAAAACGTTAATTTTTTCTTTCAAATTTGACAGGTTTTCACCACTTAAATCAATATACTCAGAATAAAAAGTCAGCTTATCACCTGTTATTTTCTTTAAGAGCCCATCTAGCAATAACATTGGTGGAGAAACAATTTGAACTATCAATTCTTCCTTGCTAGAAAAATAACGATATAAATTGCCCACTGTCATCTTGCTTTTTATGGCAATAGATCTCATGCTGGCATCTTTATATCCTTTTTTAAAAAATTCCTCTTTAGCAGCTACTATTATTTTGTTTCTAACTTTTTCTTTTAATACTTGTGCCATAATAATAAACTCCTGTTCATTATTATTATACACCTTTTCCATCCAGAGTAAACACCTGTTCATTATTAATTTACAGACATTTTACCAACAGGTATTTACATCAGAATTTTGCTGCTATATCATTTATATCAGCTAGGTAAATGAGAGGTTTTGATTATGAAATTTAAAAACAGAATTTTTCTGACACTGATTATTTTTATGGTTTTACTAACTGGTTGTTTTAAAAAGGACAAAGAAAACGAAGATCACAATCAGCACGATACACAATATGAAGCCAACGTAGATGATTTTATTGATAACTTTAACGATAATCATCCTGGCTATGAACTGCTGGATTGTCTTATTGCAACAGAAGAAAATGCGCCTATTAAAGTAGTGGTAGTTGCTTTTAATAAGGATAAAAATTCTTCTGCTAACCTCTTCTTTCTTTTTGATAACAACCACTGGGGCAATGTTTTTTTGGCAGAAAATATTCACGCTTACTATCGACAGGAAGATGGTTTGCGTCTTGAAAAAAATGTTGTTTTCTTTTCTGCAAATTTGGAAATTTCCTATGGAGAATACGAGATTCATGATTTCCAGATTACTGTAAGTAGAATTGATGATTCAGAACCATATGGCATAAGTTATACAAGTACAGAAACTATTCGCCAAAAATAAAGGACAATGGCCAAAAGTGCCGTTGTCCTATTTTTTAAATTTGAGACTTTATTATCCTATATTAAAGTCTTTTTATTGTACGCTTTATACCAGTTGTTAGTGAAAGCGTTGATAGCATCATCAGTTACAGGGCTTAGATACATCAAGTCAGCTATGTCAACTGGAAGAGTAACTGAAGCAATGCCATTTCTTATCAGCTGTTTTACCTGATCAGTATTTTTTAGTGAAGCAGCAATAATTTCAGTATCTAAATTATTGGCCTCAAGCATTTGCTGCAACGCTACTGTTTCTTCAATACCATCAGTATAGTTACTCATCTTATTAACATATGGTGCTAAATATTCTGCTCCATTTAAAGCCGCCACAAACCCCTGATTGGCATTAAGGATGGCGGTAGCCAATATTTTGATACCTTCCTGATGTAAAGTTTTAATAGCCTTTAAACCATCTGCAGTAACAGGAATTTTTACTGCTGTATTTTTTCTTAAAGAAGCAATGTATCTTCCTTCTTCAACCATTGACTGGTAGTCAGTAGAAACCACCTGAATAAATAACATCTGCTCTTCATTCAATACCGCATCAATTTCTTTAATTACTTCTTCAAACGGCTTGTTTTCCCTGGTGATAATTGTTGGGTTTGTTGTTACACCCCAAACATTTAAAATTTCACATAATCTCTTGATTTCTTTAGCATTAGCTGTATCAATTACTAATTTCATATTTCCTCCTTAAAAATTATTATTTTCTGCCAACTCAAACAGCTGTTCTTCTGTTAATGTTCCGCTGTTTCCCCCAACTACTGTACAGGCATATCCACCATTTACTGTTGCTAGCTTTAAGCAGGCTTCATAATCATAGCCTTTATTTAAAAAATGTAAGAAGCATCCAGCAAAAGCATCTCCTGCTCCAGTAGAATCAACTACTTCTACTTTCATCGCCTTAGAGTAGTATTTATTATCTTTTGTGTAGCAATAGGCCCCGTTGGCTCCATCAGTTACACAGATAAACTGCATTTTATCTTCCAAAAGATTTCTAACATCATAGCCTAATGCAGCACACAGTCTTTGATATGATTGTTTATTTATAAACAGTCCATCAGCCAAATCGGCAATCATCAGCGCTTCCTTTACATTGGTGTATTGACTTGCGCCATCAAAAATCAATTTAGCTCCATTTTCTTTAGCCTCCAATAAACAGTCAAACTGCTCAAAAGAAAGATTTAAGGTGTGCATTAAACTATAAATAATTGATGAATCGTCTAACAGTTTTTGCATTTCATTATTGACAACAAAAAATGGTCTTTTCGGTTCAATAACAAAAATACACTTTTCATCGTTACATTGCATAATCAGACAACTGCCATTTATCACATCATGGCCATATTGCAGATTAGAAACATCAACCTTTTTCTTTTTTAACTCATCCACAAGCCAAATGGTCTTTTCATCATCCGCTTTTAAGTAATCTAATACTTTAACCTTACTGCCTAAAGAAGCACTGATGGCTGCTGCATTTAAAACACAGCCTCCAACTTTATCACCCAAAGGTTTAGCCATGGTTACATCTCCAGCATTAGGAAAAGCTTCTACTTCATAAAAACTATCAATGTCACTTCCGGCAATCATCAACATATGTTTATTCATATAGCTGTCCCAATTTATCTGCGATATATTCTAAATCAAATCTGTTTACCTGATTAATTAAATCTAGTTGCTTTTTATTGTAATAGCTGCTTAAGGTTCCGCACATAGCACCTGCAATAGTAGCAATCGTATCAGTATCATTACCGATATTTACAGCAGCAATTACTGCTTTTTCCACATCACCATCACTGGCTACCAGCAGTCCAAAAGCTGTCGGGACCGCTTCAGCTGCTGAAAGACCACAGCCAATAAGATCCGATAGTTCCTGCATTGTATTTACGATGTCATCTTTGCATCTTTTTGCGATATTAACCGCTAAAAGAATTCTTTTATAAACTGAAGGATTAGCTAATTGAATCCCGTGTTTTTCACCTTCCAAAGCTCCTTTTAAGCCCGCCTCAACCATTGAATCTATTGTGGCATTTTCATTTAATGCCTCAGCTACTGCTGCCGCTACCGCACAGGCACCACTTAAGGCTGTACTGTTGTTGTGGGTTGGTTTGCAGATGGTAATTGCATCCTTGATGGCTTTATCAATATCACCACCACTGGCTAAACCAACTGGAGCTATTTTCATCGCTCCGCCATTTGTTCCTTTCAAGTTGTCATACGCTGGCTTAAAAACATCAGGATTAGATTCTTCTTTACCTAATATTCTATTAATTGCAGCGCAGGTTGTTGGACCGGCAAGTTTATAATATGGTGTCTTTGACCAGTTTATTAAAGCAGCATGAGCAGTAGTATTGTTTATTATTCCCTTATGATTAATAATCGCCATAGCTGTATAGTAAGCTAATGAAAAATCATCGGTAACACTTCCTCTTTTAAATCCTCTGGCAAAAACATCATCTGGAGGAGCAATAAAATCCATTACAAAACCACCAAATCTTTCTTTTATCTGGTCAGTGTTTCTAGTTTCGGTGGCTGCTCCCATAGCATCTCCTACAGCTGCCGCTAATAGTCCACCTAAAATCTTTTTATAATTGCTCATACTTATTCTTCCTTTGACAAAGTTATTATAACAAAAAAAGACAATTAATCTCATCTATTCAGATGATTTTGTTGTCTTAATCCTAAAATAATCAAGCCTTTTATTCTTCAGTAAGTTTTTCATTTAAATATTTTTCAACTTTTTTTGCCATATTGTCTGGCATTTCTCTTGGAACAGGGAAAACATAGCCGTTAATCATCCTTTGGGCAAACACCCTGACAAATTCAGCTGTACGATGTAAATTTTTTGAATCCATAAAGAACAGTTGATCATAACGGTCATGAATATAGGCCTGTCCACTGCCACCAAATCTGGCAAAAGAGACAGTTGGAATACCCTTGCCCGCAAATGGCATATTGTCTGAAGAATAGATATCCTGACTTACCTTTACTTCGAAGCCTTTTTCTTTAGCTAAATAATCAATGTAGTTGACTAAACTTTCTGGTCCGGTAACTACTGCCACATCACTGCCTAAAACTGGTCCTGCCACATCAACATTGATATTCAAAACAACTTTTTCTATTGTGTCTCCATTATTTTTCACATGATATAAAGAACCCAAAAGACCTCTTTCCTCGGAACCACACCAAACAAATCTGATAGTTCTATTTGGTTTATTATTCAAAAAGTAATAATAAAGTTCCATCAGAATAACACTTCCAGCTCCATTGTCATAAACGCCAGAAGAATACTCAACTGAATCATAGTGAGCTGTAAAAACTATTATTTCATCAGGATTGATTTCTCCTTTTATTTCTGTAACGACATTTTGAGATTTTATTTTAAAGGTCTCTTGCTGAACGTTTAAAGTAACTTCTTCAGGATTTTCTAAAACCAATTCCATAGCATCATGAATTGTCATGTGAACACCTGGAATATTTCCTTTTTCTCTTTGTGGTGATCTCAACTCTCGGCTTTCTAAATCGGTTACTTCTCTAGCTTCTTTTAATTCACCAGAAAAAGTTATAAATCCTACCGCTTTACCTTCAAGAAGCTTTTCATAAGTTTTCATTTTCAAGTAGCCATTGACTAAAATTATCTTACCTTCACAGTTTTTAATACCTACTGCGTTATCAGTTGAAAGATAGTAGAACGGTGCTCTAAGTCCATCTTCAGGGGTGTTAGCACATTGATAGTAAGCTGTAACGTTATATTCTTTATCAGCTGTTTTTAAACTTGCTTTATTTACTTTTTGCCAGTCAACCTCAAATTCTTCAATAAAAGCTCCGTTACCTGTTTTTTCTATTGTTTCCTTCAGTATCAAAGCAGCTTTCTTTTCCTCTTTAGAACCACCCACTCTACTGAAGCCAATCTTTTCAAGCAGTTGCCATTGTCTTTTTTCATTAATCATAATTATTTACCTGATACCGCGATTTTCTTGACTAGAATTGAAGGCATCTCATACCCATTTAATTGCAGTTCTGTATCTTTGCCAACCGCAATTACTTCCTTGAAAACATCAAAGATATTTCCAGCAATCGTAATTAATGCCACTGGTTGTCCTTTTTTACCATCTTCAATCAAAAACCCACTGGCACTCAGTGAAAAGTTTCCTGATTGAGGATGCAAACCGGCATGAGTACCTTCTACTTCCTCGATATATATTCCCTTTCCTGTTTTTTCTAAAAGTTGTTGTTTATTTAATTTCCCTGGTTTCATTGCTATATTGATGAATCCAGTCGATATTTTATCTCTTGATTTATAGCCATTACCTGTTGATTCAACATTGTCCTTATAAGCTGTCTGCAAATTATAGGCATAGGTTTTAAGCACACCATTTTTAATTATTGTTTTATCAAAGGTTGCCACACCTTCATCATCAAAATATCTAAAAAATGGATTTCTTTTTAATGGTGATTCTGTAACAGTAACCTTACTTGAACATATTTTCTTTTCCAACTTATCAGCTAACAGTGATGTTTTTTTCTGAACCTGTTCAGCTGAAACGCTTGACAGCAGAGCTGATAGCAGTGAACCTGTAACTTTTGGCGATAATACACATCTGTATTTACCAGAAGCACATGGACTAGAGCCAAATTGTACAATTGTCTTGTCAGCAACCTCCTGAGCAAACTGTTTTTCATCTAATTTTTCTAAATCATTAACAAAGCGATAAACTCTACCAACCTTTGTTTCACCTTTTTCATCTTTAGCGGTTGCTATAGAATAAACTAAGGCATAATTTGTTTTAGAATTCAATTTTAAACCATAAGAATTTAAAATAGTGTATTCTTCTTTTTCTTCCTGATAATATGTTTGAACATTCTCAATCAGATTGTTGACGTTTTTAACTGCTTGATACACTTGTTCAGTCTTTTTAATTTTTTCCTTCGCTGAAGTGGAATCTAATTTTTTATTAAATACATTTTTCCTCTTATAGTTTTTTGACCCTTTAAAAATAAATGGTTTATCTTCGCTATCTAACAACATAGCGTTTTCTTTAATGCGCGAGATAACATAATCCACCGTATTTTTATCAAATTTTTCACTTTCAACAGTTCCCATTTGACCATTGTAAATACCTCTGGCAGATATTATAAACGAATCACTCATCTTATAAGAATTGATTTCATCTTTGAAGAAGGAAAACGAGAAACGACTTGATTTTTTAATTGTCAGCTCTAAAGCTTCTATGTTTTCTTCTTCAGCTTTTTTAAAAAATTTACTATATTTAACCATTTTTATCAGCTCCTTTTGTCCCACCAACAGTAATTTCGCTTACTCTGATTGTTGGTTGGCCAACGTCAGCTGGAATATAGCCTGAACTTGCTCCACACATTCCCTGCTCTCTTTCCAAATCGTTTCCGACCATATCGATATGCGAGAGAACTTCTTTTCCTGAACCGATTAAACTCGCTCCTTTAATTGGATGAAGCAGTTTTCCGTTTTTAATCAGGTATCCTTCGTTAACGGCAAAGTTAAATTCTCCAGAAGCTGGATTGACACTTCCCCCACCCATTCTTTTAGCATATATTCCATATTCAGTGTTAGCGATGATTTCCTCTGGTGTCGACTTGCCTGGCAAAATAAAGGTATTACTCATCCTGCTGGTTGGCTCATACTTATATGACTCTCTTCTGCATGATCCGTTTCCCTTCTCATTCATTCTTCGCCCATTAAAATCATCTATCAGATAGGAATTCAATATTCCATTTTTAATTAAGACATTTATTTGCGTTTTATTTCCCTCATCATCAATATTCCCTGAACCCCAGGCTCCATCAATTGTACCATCATCGACAGCACTGACAA
>CAYUXW010000028.1:0-22211 GCA_964449115.1 uncultured Erysipelotrichaceae bacterium
TTTTGGGACATTTTCCCATGATACTACTTAGGACATTATCACTTATTAATCACAAAATACCTGTCAGTATTTATTGAGTTGTTTTATTTAATATTGAAATTTGTTATAATAATCATTGGTGATTTATTGTGAATGGAATTTTATTTGTTTTATTATTAGTATTAATTGATCAGAGTTCTAAAATAGCTATGAAGGCTATTAGTAAAATTTACTCTGAAAGTTTTACAGTAATCAAAGATTTTTTCTATATCACCTATGCCGAAAATACTGGTGCTGCCTTTTCTATTTTAAGGGGACAAAGATGGTTTTTTGTGACTATGGCACTAGTTGTCAGTGCTTTGATCATTTACTATATCATCAAGCATAAACCCAAAACGTTAGAAAAGATTTCCCTGCAGCTGATTTTGGCTGGGGCGATTGGAAATGTTATTGACAGAGTAGTTTATGGTTATGTAATTGATTTTTTAGATTTTTATATTTTTGGATATGATTTTCCAGTGTTTAATATTGCAGATAGTTGTATAACTATTGGAGCGATATTGTTGATTATTACTGAATTATTTATTGAAGACAAGAGGCATTTATGGAAGAAATAACAATTATCGTCGATGAACAGATGGATGGTTTAAGAATAGATAAGGCTTTAAGGGATAAAATTGACTTATCTAGAACAAAGTTACAGAAACTGATTGCTGAAGGTCTGGTTTGTGTTGATGAAGAACCGGTAAAAAGCAATTATAAAGTAAAGCTGGATGAAGAGATTACCGTTGATGTGCCAGAAGAAGTAGAATATGTTGTAAAACCACATAGGATGGATTTAGATATAGTTTATGAAGATGATGATATAATTATCCTCAATAAAGAAAAGGGGATGATAGTGCATCCAACAGCTTCAACCAAGGAACTGACTTTAGTAGAAGGTGTTTTATATCATTGTGGTAAACTAAGCGATGTTAATGGAGTGTTAAGACCTGGAGTAGTTCACAGAATTGATAAAGATACAACAGGATTGATTATTATGGCTAAAAACAACCAGGCTCATGAGTTTTTAGCACAGCAGCTGGCTAATCATGAAATGGGCAGGAAGTATTATGCTTTAGTACACGGAGTTATTGGACATGATCATGGTACAATTGATGCGCCTATCGGTCGAGATCCATATGATAGGCAAAAGATGACCGTAACTGATAAAAATGGTAAAGATTCAATCACATACTTTACTGTTGTTGAAAGATTTCAAGATCATTCATTAATCGAATGTGCTTTAAAAACTGGCAGGACACATCAGATAAGAGTTCATATGGAATACATTGGTTACCCTGTTGTCAATGATCCAAAGTACACTTTTAGAAAACAAAAGGGAGATGGACAACTGTTACATGCTCATGAGTTGACATTCGTTCATCCAACAACAAAAGAAAGTATGACAGTTAATGCAGATTTGCCTGCTGATTTTAAAGGATATCTGCAAAAATTAAGAGAAGAGGTTATATACAATGAATAATAAAGCTTCACTGTGGGCTTTGCAGTTAATAAAATATTTTATGATTTCCAAAGAATACTTGCAGGTTTCGGTTGTAAGTAATTTTAAAACTGAGAAAAGGGAAATTGATTACTGGCTGGTAAATGAAAAAAATCCATATTTTCCGATTATTCATATAAGTAATGACAATGATCAGCAAAGAAATGGCAAATATCAGTTTTTAGCTGCTACTGCCAATAAGATAAGAAGCCTGATAAAATCGGAAACTGGTTTAATATTAGATATTTCCTTTAATGAGGATGCCAGTGATTATATGTTTGCTGATGTTCAATACATAAAATTGCAGCCAAATAAAGATGTTTTACAGCCAATAATAGAAATGTTCCCTGAAATTACAACGATTATTTATGATGTAGAAAATCTAGATGAGGAAAAAAGAAAAATTGAAAGAGAATTAGCGATTAAAACTTTGCAAAGTGCCAATAAAGCTAAAGAAGAAAGAAAAAAACTTAACCTAAAGGAAAGCTTATGTGTATCATTTTTAGTACCAGCGATAATCAGTATATTGATATTTATCGCCATCAGAGTTTTTGCATTTGTTTATGAAACTTCTTTATTAAACAGCGCCATTATCTTTGGGGCTTATTATAAAGCCTATATTACAATTTTCCATCAGGTCTATCGTTTTTTAACAGCTGGATTTGTCCATACATCATTACTGCATTTATTTTTTAATCTCATGGCTTTATTTGATATGGCAATGTTGGCAGAAAAGTATTATGGCAAGAATAAAACATTATTGATGTTATCTTTAGGCGTCATTATCGGAAATGTCTGTGTATTTATTGGCAATGGTAATGTCATTGCTGTTGGTCTTTCAGGCGGTATCTTTGCGGTTTTTGGAGCTTTACTGGTAATGTTTGGTTTAAAAGGTTACTTTAAAATTCCTGCTTTCAGAAGACAGATATTCAGAACATTATATATGAATATTATTATTTCATTGATGCCTGGCATTTCGCTTTTAGGCCATTTGGGCGGTTTTATTACTGGAATAATGCTGGGAATGATATTTGCGAGTAATAGCAGTAAATCTTTAAAAATAAATTCGTTGATATGTAGTATCATATTAGCAATAGTACTAGGCTATATGTCGTTTACTTATAAAGATTTTAATGAATTCTATGCTGGAACTGACTATGAAATCAGTCAATTGTATAAAAAGATGAACTTGGAAAATATTGCGAAAAAGTATATAACTGAAACACAGAATTATTATAAAGGGGAATAACTATGAAAAAGGTAATTGATTGGCACACTTATTTTATGAGTTTAGCACACCTGAGTGCTCTAAGAAGCAAAGACCCTAATACAGGTGTTGGAGCTGTAATTGTTGATAATGTCAACAGAATCGTTTCAATAGGCTATAACGGTATGCCAAGAGGATGTGATGATGCTCTATTCCCTTGGGATAGAGAAGGAGACTTTTTAGAAACAAAATATGCCTATGTAGTTCATGCTGAACTGAATGCTATTTTAAATGCTCCAAGAAGTGTTCAGGATTGCAGTTTATATGTTTCACTGTTTCCATGTAACGAATGCGCAAAGGCAATTATTCAATCTGGAATTAAGAAAATATATTATGAATCAGATAAATATGCTGATGCTGACAACACGAAAGCCAGCAAAAGGATGTTAATTGCTGCGGGAATCGATTTGATTCAACTAGACTATACTATTGATATAAAGTTGACAAAAACCTTAAAATAGCAAAAATTAAATAGATAATTAAACAATTTAGATATAAAAAAAGACCTTTAGTTGGGTCTTTTATTTATAAATGATTTTAGACAGGATATGGGCACTTTTGAAAGCGGAACAATCCGTAGTATCAACATAGGATAGTTTAACCAGCTGACCAGTAGTTTCTATACTATAGTAATCTTTATGATATTCTTTGTTTAAAAGTTCAAAGTTTTCAACATTTTTAACACTGGTATCAGTTAAATTAAAGATGGTAATTTGAGCATCTTTTGAATCTAGATGAGTAATCAGCAGATTTATTAATTCAATATCTTCAAAACTCCAGCCAATGATGATATTTTCAAATTTGTTGCTGTGAAGAAAGTTATTAATACAATACACCATATTGTCCAAGGCAACATTTAAGGTGATTTCATCAAAATGCCTGCTGAAACAAGCCCAATCACTATTTAAAAGGACAGATTTGTCTAATAGATTCAGTAGTTCTTTTCCTACCAGAGTATCTTTATATTCCTGTTCATTGATGAAAATAATATTCAGCATAGTTTCTCCTTTATAAATCAAGTATCTTTTCTAAATCAACCTTAAGATATTGCTCATCTTTAGTTTTAAGATAATCTATAACCTGCTGTGTCAAATAATTTGGGGTTGAAGCCCCAGAAGTAACAGCTACTTTATTAATATTATCCAGGTTAATTGAAGTTAGTTCAAGACTATTTTCAATTTTATAGATGTTTTTTATCTTAGCCTGTTTTCCAATATTGGCCAGCTGAGTAGTATTATTGCTATTTGGATCGCCAACGACTATCAAGGTATCAAAACCCTTTAAATCTTTTACTGCCTGCTGTCTGGTTCTGGTCGCATTGCATATTTCTTCCACAACCTTGGCATGAGGATACTTTTCAAGTAAGGTGTTTATTATAGTTTCGATATCATTGATAGACATTGTTGTCTGATTGGTAATTAAGATGTTTTCGTTAGAAATATTCAAGTTATAAACATCTTCCAGGTCAGTTATCAGATGTATCTTTTTATCAAGAGCTAAGACTGCTTCACTTTCTGGATGATTCTTTTTGCCAATATAGGCTATATCATAACCTCTTTTTAAATGTTCAATACACAGGTTGGCATTTTTAGTTACATCAGAGCAGGTAGCATCAACCACTATTAAACCTTTATCAATTGCTTTTTGTTTAATTTTCGGATCAATGCCATGAGCAGTAAAAACTACAACACCATCATCTATTTCATCTAAAAGTTCTTCTTTAGACTTGTTTTTATCCGATAAAGTAACTACATTGTGCAATTGAAAACCGCCTACTACAAATCTGTTGTGTACCAGCATACCTAAAATATATATTTGTTTGTCTGGGTAGTCCCTTATAGCCTGTTTGACTTGATTAATAGCATTAACGACGCCTTTACAGTAACCTGAAGGTATAACTTTTTTTACTTCCATATTTTCTAACACCATAATTATACTAACATAAAGTAAATGTTTTATGTTACAATAAATTCCTGAGCAGGAGGTAAAGTATGAAATCAAAATTTAGAGAAGATATTCAACAGTTGATTGAATACAAGAGGTTTAAAGATTTTTCACCAATACAGAAAAAAGCTATTCCTTTGATTTTGGATAAAAAGGATGTAATTGGAGTTTCAGCGACTGGTACAGGTAAATCTCATGCTTTTATTCTTCCTATTTTACAGATGGTAGATAGTAGTTTAAATGAAATTCAGGCTATCATCACAGCTCCGACTCGTGAGCTGGCGATTCAGTTATATACCATGATAAGTGAAATCAATATGTTTAATGAAGATATAAACATTAAACTGATAGCTTCAGGCAAGGACAAAGAAAGAATGATCGAGGGTTTAAAAACTCAGCCCCACATTGTAGTAGGAACAATTGGCAGACAGAAAGATTTATTTGTCGATGAAGCAGTTTTGAGATTGGACAGCGCCAAGATTATTGTCATTGATGAAGCTGATATGACTTTAGAATTAGGGTTTTTACAGCAGGTTGATGAAATCTGTGGCAGGTTGCCAAAGAAGTTACAGATGCTGGTATTCAGTGCTACTGTTCCAAGTCAGCTGCAACCGTTTTTAAGAAAGTATATGACTAGACCTACGCTTATTGAAGCAACTGAAAAACATGAGCTATCACCAAATATTGAGCACATTCTGATAAATTGTCGCTACTCATCTTATGCTGACAAGCTTTTAAAAATTTTGCCAGGGATCCAACCTTATGTCTGTATGATTTTTGCCAGAACCAAGCAAGAAGTTATTTCTGTAGCTGAATTATTGAAAAATAAGGGTTACGATATCATAGAAATTCATGGTGATCTATCAAATAGAGAAAGAAAGCAGGCGTTAAAAGCTATCAGTGCAGATAAGACAAGTTACATAGTCTGTTCTGATATTATGGCCAGAGGTTTAGACATTGAATCAGTAAGTCATGTCATATCATTAGGTTTGCCATCATCACTGAATTATTATACCCATAGAAGTGGAAGAACTGGCCGAGCAGGAAGAAGCGGAACAAGTTATGTCTTATTTGATCAAAGCGATATCAATGGTATTAAAGTATTAAGAAATCAGGGATTTAATTTTTCATATAAGGACTACAGAAGGGGACAATGGGTGGATGTAAAACCTTTTGATTTTAAACCAACCAGAAAAAAACTTTCTGAAGAAGATGTTGAAATCCAAAAGATTATGAAAAAACCAGTAAAGAAAGTAAAACCAGGCTACAAAAAGAAAAGAGAAGCTGAAGTTGAAAAAATAAGAAGAAGACAGAGAAGGCTGAAAATAAAAGCAGCAATCAAAGAACAGCAAAAAGAAAGAGCTAAAAAAGCTCAAAGAGAGAAAAGAGAGACTGACAGATGATTAAGCTAGGTTCACATGTCTCAATGGCTAAACCAGATTATTTGTTAGGTTCGGTAAAGGAAGCCTTATCATATAACGCCAATGCGATGATGATCTATACTGGAGCTCCGCAAAATAGTTTTAGAGCACCTGTTGAAGACTTGAAAATCGAAGAAGCAAAAAAACTATGGTTAGAAAGTGGCTATAGTATGGATGATATTATTGTTCATGCGCCTTATATAATCAATCTGGCCAATACTGCTAAGCCTGAAACCTTTGAGATGGGAAAAGAAGTCTTAAGAAATGAACTGATTAGAAGCAGTGCTATTGGGGCTACGTATATAGTTTTGCATCCAGGAAGCAGTTTGAAAGATACTCTGGAAAATGGCATTGATAAAATTGCTGAAGGACTCAATGAAGTATTAAAGGAAGGCTTTGATGTTACTGTCTGTTTAGAAACTATGGCTGGTAAAGGTTCTGAGATTGGCTATCGTTTTGAGCATCTGGCTAAGATTATCTCTTTAGTAAATTATCCCCTGGGAGTCTGTTTTGATACCTGCCATACCTGGGACAGTGGATATGATTTAAGCAATTTTGATCAGGTATTAAAGCAGTTTGATGAAATTATCGGCTTAGAAAAACTTCATGTTATTCATGTCAATGATTCCAAAAATGATACTGGTGCCAGAAAAGATAGACATGCCAATATTGGAGAAGGAAATATTGGTTTTGAGATTTTAAGCAATATCGTGCATCATCCATTATTAAAGGGAAAAACAATGATTTTAGAAACTCCATATATTGATGGTGTTGCACCTTATAAAGAAGAAATTGAAAGATTGTTGAATAAAAAAAGATAGTGGTATTGTCTTTTTGATGTTTTTAAGTGCTAAATATTAAATATAATGGTTTTATAAAAAATGCTTTTATTAATATTTTGAAAAATAAAATTTTTAGAAGGAGATTTATATGCTTTTAGAAAGGTACTCTAATTTGATTGCAGAAGTTGATGATATATATAATAGCAATTTTAATATTTTTAAAATTTTAAGAGTTGAAAACTATGAAATAAGACACTCAAGTTTTTTAAAATGGTTATTTAATAGAAAAGGATCACATAATCTAGGGTATAATTTTTTTAAAAAAATATGGGAATCATCTCAAATGGATACAGCGTTTCCATTTCTAGAAGATGAAGATATATCAATTAAATTAGAAAGTCGAGAAGGAAATAACCAAATAGATATTATTATCGTTGGACAATACGCTACATGTTTAATTGAAAATAAGTTTGGTTCAAAAGAGCACAGCGGCCAATGCCAACGTTATAAAGAAGGAGTAGAAAATAAATATAAGGATAAAGCTAAATATTTCATTTATTTAGACCTTAAAAAACCAGAAGATTTTAATGAAGATAATTATAATGGATATAAATTTATCTCTTATGAGAATATCAAAAATATTCTTTCTAGTTTGATAAATAACAAAGAAAAGAGCGTTGAGGTTTTAATTATTGAACAGTACATAGAAATTCTAAGTGAAAAATATAAACCTCTTAGTAAAGAAATTACTGAAAAAATGGCTGAAATTAATTTAGAAGACCTTTCAAACATTGTGAAAAAAGATTTCAAAGAAAAAGAATTAAGTGAAAGTGAGAAAAATTTTATAGAAATTGCATGTAAATATCAAAAAGAAATTAAAGATAAAAATGACAAATATATTCGTAAAATTGTTGAAGATATGGTTAAAGATAAAAATTTAATCTTTGATGGTTATGGTAAAGGAAGGAAATCTAATAAAAATATTGTTAAATATGCAGTTGCAATAGAAGTTTTGCCTGAAAGTAAAAAAAGAATTTTGCATACAATTGATTACTCAGGTGAAACAGGATTGAGCATAGGTATATATGCTGGATTAAAAGCTGAGTATTCAAGAAATTTAATTGATTATATCGAAAATAATGTTAATTTTTTCTCTAAAATTAAAGAATTAAGTAAAAATGAATGGGAAATTAAAACTATTTTTAAACTAAAAGATGGGTCTGGATTTAATGATTTAATTGAAGTTGAATGTAATTTAAAAGAAATAATTAAAGATAAAAAATTCCCGATAAAAGATTTTATTGGTATGCACAACGACTCCAATTTTAATAAACTAAAAGAATATATTTCTTATCATAAATCGAAAGGATACTTTGATTGTGATAATGCAGAAAAATTATTGGAATCAATTGAAAATTATATTAATAAGAAAAATAATAAACATAAATATAATACAATTCATTCTTTATACGGAATTCTAGCTATTTATAAACTTAATCAAAAAGAGATTGATGATAATAATATGAATGATATAAAAAAAATTTACAAAGAAAAGACACTTGAAGGTTTAAGTTTATATGGAATAGAAGAAGAATTTAAAAATAAAACATTTAAAAATGATTAATATTATATGTATAAATTGTCGAAAAACATTTTTGTTGAATTTAAATATTGAAATCAAAAATATTAATTGATTGTTCAAGTTATTTAGTTGTTATTTATAATAAAGGAGACCAGCTATGATTAATATCGCGGTAATTGGACTTGGTAATATTTCTAAAAGAGTAATAGAAGGCGTTAAGTTTGTCAAAGATGCTAATCTTTATTGTGTGGCTAGTAGAAACAAAGAAAAAGCGATAGAGTTTAAAGAGAAATATGATGCTGAAGTTGCATATAATAATTATGAAGATGTCTATAAAGATAAAAATGTTGATTTAGTTTATATTTGTGCTGCTAATCATCTTCACTATCATCAAATTATGTCTTGTTTAGAAAATGGCAAGCATGTTATCTGTGAAAAACCAATGGTGAGTAGTATTAAAGAAATAAATGAATTATTTGATTTAGCTAAAGAAAAGAATTTGTTTTTAATAGAAGCAGAAAAAACGGTCTTTACTAATATGCATAAAGAACTTAAAAAGGTTATTGAAGAAAAAATAATAGGTGAAGTAATTTCTATTACGGCTGATTATTCATATAATATTTCATATCTTGATTTTCCAAAAGATCACTGGGCTTTTGATGAAAAGCATGGTGGATGTCTTAGAGATGTTGGAGTTTATCCAATATGCTTCTGCAACAGTATTGCAAATTCTAAAATTAAAAATATAATAGGGGCTAAATATGTTAGTGATGAATATAAATGTGATTTTGGTGGCAAAGGTATTATAGAATATGAAAATGGAATAAAAGCCAGTATTGAAAGCTGTTGGTTTTATGATTCGTTTGATAGAGGCTATGCGGTAATATTTGGCACAAAAGGTAAGATCTATGTACCGAACTATTGGAAAGGCAATAAATTTACAATTGTTTTTGACAACAATGAAACTAAAGAGATAGAAGTATCACAAAATAGTGATTTTGAAGGTGAAATTCAAGAAGCGGTAGACATGATTAAAAGTGGCAGAATTGAAAGTCCAGCAATGAATAGAGAAAAAACAATTGAAATTATGAAAGTAATTGAAAAACTTTTGAATTATTAAAATTTAATGAAAATGAGTAGTTCCTTACTTTTAATACTGCTATATTATTAGTCGTTTATTACTATTTTGAAATGTTAAAGTGATTTATGTATAATATATTGAAGGAAGAAGTGAATTGAATGAAAATACCATTTAAAGCTGGTAATATTTTATTGCCTAAAAAAAATATTGATTTAACTAAGTGGTCAACAGTTGCCTGTGATCAATATACATCAGAACAAGAATACTGGAAAAAATTGGATAAGGTTGTGGGAGATAGTCCTTCAACTCTTCGTATTACTCTTCCAGAGATTTATCTTGAGGACAGGGTTGAAGAGAGAATCAAAGACATCAATGAAACAATGGAAAAATATCTGCAGGATGATTTATTTGATGAATATAAAGATTCAATTTTTTATATTAAAAGAAGGCAAAAAGATGGAAGAATAAGAGATGGCATTATTGGTGTAGTTGATTTAGAAGAATATGACTATACCCCAGGATCTGATTCCCTGATTAGAGCAACAGAAAAAACGATAATTGAAAGAATCCCGCCAAGAGTTAAAATCAGAGAAAAGGCTCTTTTAGAACTGCCTCATATTATGGTTTTAATTGATGATTCAAAAAAGGAAATAATTGAGGGTTTAAGAGATAAAGCCAGCAAAAAAATGCAGGTATATGATTTTGAACTTAATATGGATGGTGGTTATCTTGAAGGTTACAATTTAAATGATCAGCTAAAAGAAGAAGTTTTAAATGGTCTTAATAAATTGATGGATAAAAAAGCTTTTGAAAAGAAATATGGAGTTAAAGATAAAGGAGTATTATTATTTGCGGTTGGAGATGGAAATCATTCGTTATCAACAGCAAAAACAATCTATGAAAATTTAAAAAAGACTGATAAGGATTATTTAAATTCCTCTAGCCGCTATACTTTAGTGGAATTGGTTAATCTGCATAGCGAAGCGCTAGATTTTGAAGCGATTCATCGTATAGTCTTTGATACGGACAGTGATAAAATGCTTAAAGAGCTTTATGAATACTATAAAATCAATGAAGAAAAAAAAGGTCAGAAAGTTGAAGTTATATTAAATGGTCAGGCTAAAAGTATCTATATTGAAAATCCCAAGAGTAATTTAGCTGTTGGCTCAATTCAAATTTTTTTGGATAGCTATTTGAAAAAAAATGAAGGTAGAATTGATTATATTCATGGTTATGATACAGTTATAGAATTATCTAAAAAGGAAAATAGTATCGGTTTTATATTTGATGCTATTTGTAAAGATGAATTGTTTAAAACAATTATTTTAGATGGTGTTTTGCCATTAAAGACTTTTTCAATGGGTCATTCTAATGATAAGCGATATTATACTGAAGCTAGAAAAATAAAATAATTTTTAATGGGATAAAAAAAGTGGGTTTTTAAAGAAAAAGAAAAAGGTTAAAGGGATAGATATTATGCGAATAGTAAATAATATTTTGGAGTTGATTGGAGAAACACCAATGTTAAAGCTGAATTTGAGGAATTCCAATTGGAATGTGTACTTAAAGCTGGAAAAATTTAATCCAGGAGGAAGTATGAAAGACCGAATGGCTTTAAAAATGGTTGAAGATGCTGAAAAGAGTGGACTACTTAAAAAAGGTGGGACAATAATCGAATCATCAAGCGGTAATACCGCTACAGGTCTGGCAATAATTTCTGCGCTGAAGGGTTATCGTTTTATTGCGGTTGTTGATTATCATGCTTCAAAAGAAAAAATTGATACAATAAAAGCCTATGGTGGAGAAATAGTAAAAGTTGGTCGTGGAAAGAAGCCTGATGAGGTGGCGGCTGCTGAAAGAGAAAAGGCTGCAGCAGAATTAGCAAAAACAATAGACAATGCCTTTTTTTCATATCAGACAAATAATGAAAGCAATAAAAAAGCCTATGAAAATACGCTGGCTAAAGAATTAATTAATGATTTAAAAACAGTTGATGAATTTTATGCAGCGATAGGAACAGGAGGATCAGCCTGTGGTACAGCTATGGGCTTAAAGAAATATAATAAAAACACAGTAATAAATGTTATCGAACCTATAGGGTCAACGATTTTTAATCCAGTCGGCGCACCATATTTTCAATCTGGTACTGGTATTCCAGAAGATGCAGATATACCAAAGATTATTGACTTTTCTTTGATAGATCACAATTTTTATGCCAGCGATAAGGAAGCATTTAATACATGTAGATATTTTGCCAAAAAGCATGGAATATTAATCGGTGGCTCAGCTGATGGAGTATTGTATAAAGCCATAGAGGATATTGTAAGTAAAAGTGGAGAAGGGAATGCCGTTATTCTTTTATGTGATGGCGGAGAGAAGTATTTAAATAATATTTTCAATGACGAATGGATGAGAAAAAACAATTTATTTGATGCTGATGTTGAAAAGCAACTATCCAAGTGGATTAAGGAATAAATACCAAACTAAATAAATTTGATACTTGATGGGGAAAATATTTTAGTTCGAATAAAAAAACTGTGAGTATGTAATTCACAGTTTTTAATTGTTTTCCTAATGAGATGCTCTAATTATTTAGCTTCAATCATTTTTGTCGTTATAGGTACAGACCCTTATCATTCCTGGGATTTGTTTAATTTTATTTAAAATATCATCGTTTACGGCTTCAACGATATCAATTATTGTATAAGCCAATTCATTTTTACTCTTATTCATCAGATTTTCAATGTTGACATTGGAAGCTGATAAAGCATCAGAAATTTGTGTCAGCATTTTTGGAACATTTTTATGGATGCAGCAAATTCTTACATGGTCATAAATTTCCATACTGCAATCAGGCAAGTTTACAGAGTTAGTTATATTTCCTCTTTCTAAATAATCCATGGTCTGTTTAACAGCTAAAAAGGCACAGTTGTCTTCACTTTCTTCTGTAGAAGCGCCAAGATGAGGAAGAATTAAAACATTTTCATTTCCGATAAGTTTTTGAACAGGGAAGTCGGTGATATATTTACTGACAATTCCAGATTCAATACCTTCCAGCAGGGCCTCGGTGTCAACCAAACCATCTCTTGAGAAGTTTAAAATTTTTACATTGGGTTTCATTTTAGAGATTACATCAGCATTAATGATATTCTTTGTCTTATCGTTTAAAGGGATATGAAGTGAAATAAAATCACATTTTTTAAGAATTTCATCAATTGTATCAGAGTGGTGAACATTTCTTGATAGGTTCCAGGCGTTAGCCAGTGAAATAAATGGGTCGTAGCCATAAACATTCATTCCAAAATCAATTGCCAGGTTGGCAACCTGAACACCAATTGCCCCTAGTCCGATTATCCCCAGATTTTTATGCATCAATTCATTTCCTGAATATAATTTCTTTTGCTTTTCGGTATCCTTTGCGATGTTTTCATTGTTTTTTTGAGTTTGAATCCATTGCATTCCTTCATATATTTTTCTACTTGCCAATAATAAGCCAGCAAAGACCAACTCTTTAACCGCATTAGCATTGGCGCCTGGTGTATTGAATACGACAATTCCTTTTTCGCTACATTTATCAATAGGTATATTGTTGACTCCTGCTCCGGCTCTGGCAACAGCCTTTACATTTTCGTTAAAATTATATTCATGAATATTTTCACTTCTTAGAAGTATAGCGTCTTCATCGTTAAAATCTTCTGAGATTTGATATTTATCAGTAAATTTATTTAAACCTACTTCAGAAATATTATTTAATAATTTAATTTTATACATTTTGTTTCTCCTCAAATTCCTTCATAAATGCTACAAGTTTTTCTACTCCTTCAGTTGGCATACCGTTATAGATACTTGCACGCATTCCGCCGACACTTCTGTGACCTTTTAAATTTACGAAGCCTTTTTTTGCTGCTTCTGACACAAATAAGTTGTCCAAATCTTCATTTCCAGTGATAAATGTTACATTCATGATGGATCTATCTTCCTTATTGACAGGATTTTTGAATAATTTAGAGTTATCCAGATAATCATAAAGAATTTTAGCTTTTTCTTCGTTGATTTTTTGCATATTTTCTAAACCGCCAATTGTTTCTTCTAAATATTCTAGAACCAGATTACACATATAGATAGAATATGTTGGTGGGGTATTGTACATGGAACCATTGTCCAGATGTACTTTATAGCTGAGCATACTTGGAAGTTCAGGTTTTTCAACTATTAAATCTTCTTTAATAATCACAACAGTTAAACCAGCAGGGCCCATATTCTTTTGTGCTCCAGCAAAAATTAAATCATAGTCTTTTACATCATAAGGCTTACTCAGTATGCAGCTTGAAAAATCAGCAATAAGTGGTTTTCCCTTTGTTTCAGGTACATAATTATAAGCTGTGCCATAAATTGTATTGTTTTGGCAAATATAGACATAATCACAATCTTCACTAATCATATCTTCAGTAACTTTTGGAATGTAAGAAAAACTGTCTTTCTGACTGCTGGCAATTACATTTACTTCACCTAGTTTTTTATGTTCTTCAATTGCTTTTTTAGTCCAGACTCCAGTGTTGATTACATCAACCTTTTTATTTTTCATCAGATTCATTGGAATCATTGAAAATTGTAAAGAAGCCCCTCCTTGAAGGAATAAAACTTTATAGTTTTCTGGAATCTTCATTAACCTGCGCAATCTGGCTTCACATTCATTGATTATGTTTTCATAAACTTTGGAACGATGTGACATTTCCATTACTGACATTCCTGAAATTTCATACTCTAGCATTTGATCAGCTGCCTTTTTTAATACAGCCTCAAAAATACATGAAGGCCCGGCACTGAAGTTGTAAACTCTACTCATAAGTCATTCTCCTTTGCATCTAAATATGCTTATTGATATAAAAGGATATCTTTTATATAGCAAACTTTTTTAAAATGAGCAATCTAATGATTGGTCATTTCTAAGATTTCTTTCTTTAATTCTTCAACAATTTTTTCTTGTGGGATTTTTCTAACTACTTGCCCTTTTTTAAATAACAGAGCTTCCTTTATTCCACCAGCAACACCAATATCAGCATCTCTTGCTTCTCCTGGTCCATTTACTACACATCCCATTACTGCGACCTTGATATTTGCCTGAATGGTTTCCAAAAAATTTTCAATTTCATTAATAATTGGTAACATATCATACATTGTTCGACCACAGGTTGGACATCCTACTAAATCTGGAACATTGTTAATTAAATCATAAGCTTTTAATAATTTCTTGCAAGCTTTAATTTCTTCAACGGGATCATCAGATATCGAAATTCTGATAGTATCACCAATTCCTTTTCTTAATAGTTCACCCAGAGCTGCACTGGATTTTATTAAACTGTAGTTTTTTGTTCCAGCTTCAGTCACGCCCAGATGCATTGGATAATCCCAAATAGTTGAAGCTAAAAGAAATGTTTCAACTGTCAATCTGACATCACTGGATTTAAAAGATAAGACTATATTGTGGAAATCCATTTCTTCTAAAATATCAACATGTCTTTGGGCAGATTCAATCATTGCCTCAGGGCAATTTTCGCCATATTTGTCTAAAACATATTTTTCGATTGAACCACTGTTTATTCCTATCCTGATAGGTATATTTCTTTCCTTGCATTTTTCTACTACTTTTCTGACATTTTCTTTACCACCGATATTACCAGGATTCAATCTGATTTTATCAACTCCTGATTCAATAGCTGCTAGAGCCAGTCGATAGTCAAAATGAATGTCAGCAACTAGAGGAATAGAAATATTTTCTTTGATTGTTTTTAGAGCATAGGCATCTTCCAAATCTAAAACGCTGCACCTTATTATTTGACAGCCAACATTTTCCAGCTGCTTTATTTGTTTAATGGTCGCTGCAGTATCTTTAGTCAATGTGTTACACATCGATTGGATGACAACCTTGTTTTCTCCACCGATGGTTATATTTCCTATTTTAACTCTTCTGGTATTTTTTCTGTCAATCATCTGTCTACCTCACAAAACCCGTTTTTTATTTCATAATAATCTATATATCATTGATTTAATTGATTATATTTATTATATTACTAAATTAAAGAATAGATGTAAAAGTATTGCAAAAAATCATCATTATATGCTATTATACATAAGCAAAGTTTGAAAACGGAGGGATTAAACGTGAGAGATAACATTCAATTTAAGTGCAGCGAATGTGGTGAAGAAAACTACTTAGGTTCTCGTAATAAGAGAAAACATCCTCAAAGAATGGAAATCAAGAAATATTGCCCACGTTGCAATAAAATGACTATCCATAAGGAGAAAAGGTAGAAGCCTGTTTATTAAGGCTTTTTCTTTAGGTGACTGATATGAAGGTAGAAATAGTAAGAGTAGGGATGTTTCAGACCAATTGCTATCTTGTTTATAACGATAGTGAAATGTTGATAATTGATCCCGGAGCATCTTTCAAAAAAATTGATGAAGCCATTTCAAAACATGAAAATGTTAAAGTTGTCGCTATCCTTTTGACGCATGGTCACTTTGACCATATTGGAGCAGCTGATAAGCTTAAAGAAAAATACAACTGCCCAATAATTGCCAGTAAAGATGATGAAAAAATACTGAGAAATATCAAATACAATAGTCTGGCTGGATTTGCAGCTGAGGTTGAAAATGATATTGACTGGATTGAAAAGGATGAACTTACCATTGGTTCAATTAATGTTAAGGTATTATTTACTCCAGGTCATTCTGCTGGATCGGTTATGTATATAATTGACAACAAATTATTCAGTGGTGATACTCTATTCAGGCTATCAGTTGGTAGAACAGATTTATATTCAGGCAGCAGTTATCTGTTAAGAGAATCTTTGCAGCAGCTATATAATCTGGATCGAGATATGATTGTCTATCCAGGACATGAAGGTTCAACAACAGTTGGCTTTGAGCTGGACCACAATCCATATATTTAAAAGTAACGAAAGTTACTTTTTTATTTAGGGAAATCGTATTTGACATTCAAAAATAGAATGTATGGAAAATAGATTTGAACAGATTTTAAAAGAAGCAGTACAGAAAAAGAGTACTGATATTCATTTTTTAATCAATGATGAGGGTATTTCAATCAATGTAAGAACAATAGATGGCTTGATTAAACTGGATAGTTTTCCAGATGATGTCAAGTTATTTAATTATCTTCAATATCAAGCCCATCTAGATATAACATCCCATAAACCCCAATCAGGTTCTTTCAGTTATTTCTTTGAAGGAACGTACTATGATTTTCGTTTTGCGGTCTTAATCACATCAAAAAATAAAAGTGGTGTTTTAAGAATCCTTAATTGTCATGATGGCTTATCACTTGAACAGCTGACCTTTGAAAAGGAAATGCACCAATTGTTTATCAAGTGTATCAATCAAAGAAGTGGACTGATTCTTTTTTCAGGATTAACAGGCAGTGGAAAAACTACAACTATGTATTCCTTGTTAAAACTGCTAAAAGATAAAACTATTTATTCTTTGGAAGATCCTATCGAAGTGATTCAAAGTGAAATTACTCAACTGGAAATTAACGAAAGAATCGGATTTGATTTTTCGGAGGGTATCAGACAGATACTGAGACATAATCCTGATGTATTGATGATTGGAGAAATCAGAGATGAAAAAACAGCTAAAAGTGCTGTAAGGGCAGCATTGACAGGCACCTTGGTAATCAGTTCAATCCATTCTAAAAGTACAGTCAGTGCTATACATCGAATAATGGAATTAGGGGTTAAGAAAGAAGATTTGGTGGATGCTTTATCATATATCTTTAATCAGCGTCTGTTTAAACGTTATGGACAAAATAATTATGTCTGCATCTATGATTACTTAAATAATGAAGAAATAAGTAACTATTTAAATAAAGAAAAGGTAGAAACAAAAATGCTGCAGAAGATAAAAATGGCAGAAGATCAGCAAATTATTGAAGGGAATAATCAATATGAATAAAATGGGGAACTATAAATGGTTGATGTTGGCCAAATTGATGGAAAGATATGGCAGTATCAAGGAAAGTTTTCTGATGTTGGAAAAAATGTATCCGAAAACAAAGAGAATTAATGAAATAAACCAGAGACTATCTAAAGGAGATCCGCTTAAGGACATATTGAATAATGATGCTTTTGAAAAACAGCTGTCATTCTATATTCAATACATCGATATCATGCAGGCAATCAGAATCAACTACCAGAAAATAAAACAAAGTGAAAAAATTAAAAAAGATTTGCTGGAAAAGATTGCCTATCAAATTATTCTTTTGATAAGTTCCATTTTCCTTTTGATTCTTTTTACAGAACTGGTTTTACCCAATATGATAATCAGCCTGGATTTAACCAATCAGAAAACAGATTCAATTATTATGACTTTTCGAATTATCAATATTGTCAAGGATATTGTACTAATAGGATTGTTAATTTTATTTATCTTTATAATCTATATAAAAGTTTCCAAAAAAGAAGCCCATCTCTGGCTGTTATTTCACAAAATAGGGAAAGACAAAATAATCAGGGTAATAGCAACCTATTATCTGGTTAATGATTTGGCTATCTTTTTAGAAAATGGCTTGTCCTTACATCAGAGTCTGGATATTTTGCGTTTTAACAAAACCAACAGATTGACAGCTTTGCTGGCTCATCATTTTAATGAAGAATTGCTAAAGGGCAGTGATTTTGAATCAAGTTTAAATATCGAGTTTTTTGATGATGAATTTCATTCAATCTGTCTATATGGCTTAAAAGACAACGATTTTATCGCAGCTATTAATGATTACAGGCAGATTAGCAGTTTTAAGTTTGAACAGCTGATAAAAAGAACAAGTGTTGTATTTCAGACGATTTGCTATCTGTTTGTGGCAATAATAATTATTTTGGCATATCAGGTATTACTGATGCCTTTGGAAATGTTACAGGAATTTTAAAGGAGAAGTGATTATGAAAAAAGGTTTTACGGTTTTGGAAATGATTCTTGTGTTATTGGTTATAACGATAATCGTTTTAATTACAATCACTAATATTGCAGAGAAGAAAAGGATAATTGACAATGTCGGATGCAAGGCACTGATTGAAGTGGTTAATTCTCAGATACTGACCTATGAATTAAATGGTAATAGAGTAAGTGACATTCAACAATTGGTTGAAGCAGGATTAATTACTCAAGCTCAAACGGTTTGCCCTAATGGGTCAAAGATTGTGATAGAAAATGGTCAGGCAACAGTTAAATAAAGGCTATTCATTATTGGAAACTATCTTTGTATTATTTATTTTAAGTGTTTTGATGTTGATGATTACGCCGATATTTAAAACAAGCGTAAAAAGAAATTCAACATTAATTATCAATGAAATAGTGATGGTTCAATATGAAGCGATATTACAGAGTTACTATGAAGAATATGATAATGAGGAAGTATATATCAGGTTTAATCGAATTGGAAACGTAAATATGGCAAATACTTATGATATTGAAGGAAATGAAATAGTGGTTTCACTTGGCACAGGGAGAGTATATGACAAACATAAAGAAAGGTAGCATCATTCTAGAAGCTATTATATCGATAATGGCTCTTACAATGGCAATAGCAATTCTAATCAACGTTTCAACGTTAAAAAACAGGGTTGCTAATTTACCAGAACCTAAGGATATGAACAAATATTGGAGAAACATCGAAAGATTCAAACTTTATTGTCCAATCGAATTACCAGTGGATATAGCCTTATCGAATTGATATTAGCTTTGTTTATCGTTTCTTTCCTTGTTACTTTGACTGTGCCTATATTAAAAACAACTTCCCAGCTGATGCAAGAAGATATTTATATTTATCAAGATGAAATCGGCTTATATCAGATGCAGATAATTTTGGCTACCAACGAAATAACTTCAGTTGACAGTTACGAAATTACTTATAATACTGAAAAAAATGAATGTCATATATCATTGGTGAACTTTAATGTTATTTCTCAACCTGGTTTTATCTGTTTTCTAAAAGATGTTGACAATGTCTATTTTTACCAGCATTTTGGAATTATTTATATCGATTATGAAAGGGATGGTAAGTTTTACACTTATCCAATAGCCTATGCTCAATAAAAAAGGATTTATATCTGTCTACTTTCTTTTAGTATTGACAGTAGTATCTATATGTTGTAGTTATATTCTGGTTGGTTTAAATCAACATTTATATTTTAGAAAAAGACTTGATACTTTCAGAAGATTAAATAATGCCGAAGTTTTAACTATTATGAGAGTAAAAAAGGCATATAAAAACTTTAAAGAGAAGGATGAAATATTAACATATAAGAATTGTATAATTGATATTTCCATTGATGGCTTTAAAGCTTATATAACCATTTCCTATCATGATTCCATTAGAGAAAGAGAAGCTTTTTATAATATGGAATATGAACTTTTCAGCATTTACAAATAATGACTTTTACAAAAAAGAAAATATCTTATATAATGTAATTGTCAAAGACAAAACGTTTCCGACACAGAAGATATCGGGAGTTCGGATGTCGCTTATCCGTGTGAAGGCCTGTATGTTTTATGGGAATCCTAAGAATAAACGCAGAACACCCACCTAGTATAGAAGGGGAATAGTCTTCATACTTTGACAAAAAAGACCTTGTCGGGTCTTTTTTATTACTATATTAACTTGAAAAAAATGATTTATTTGTTACAATTGTTGTAGAAGAAAGAGGGATGAGTTATGAATTTTTGGATGTCTCTATTATATGTAGTTATTGGTGCAGTAATTGGAGCTGTAGCTGGATGGTATTTTACCAGAAAGGCATTTGAAAAACAGTTGAAAGAAAACCCACCAATTAATGAAAAAATGATTCGAGCAATGTTTATGCAAATGGGACGCAAACCTTCTGAGGCTCAAATCAGAGCAGTCATGAGGAGCATGAATCAAAATCAATAAGTATGGAAAGCCCAGGAATAGTTAACTGGGCTTTTTTTGATCTAACAAATATATTATAAAAAAATAATCAAGAAAATTTTAGAAAAATAAGTTTGTAAATAAATTGAAATTTATAAGCAAATATAAAATTACTTTTTTTATAACAGTGTTTGCTTTATTTTCCTAATTCTTGAAAAAAATAGTAATTTTGTTAAAATTTTAGAAAGGAGTATATTGTAATGAAAAATTTAGATTCTTTTGATTTTTTTTTGTAGCGGTTGTGGATTATGTTCTAATATTTGTCCTACAAATGCTATTGCAATAGAAATGAATAATGAAGGGTTTTATCATTATGTTATTGAAAATAGTAAGTGTATTGAATGTAAAAAATGCATAAAGAAATGTCCAGTATTAAATTATAAAAATAATAATGATATAAAGCCTTTGGAATGCTATGCCGCTTATAACCGTAATGATTCAGTTTTGAAACAATCTTCATCTGGAGGTGTTTTTACTGCATTGGCAGAAAAAATTATTTCTAATAATGGTTTGGTTGCGGGTGTTATTATTGACGATAAAATCAAACATATAATTGTGGATAATTTTGAAGATTTAGAAAAGTTGAGAGGTTCTAAATATTTACAAAGTTATACGGGTGGTATTTACAATGAGGTTGTAAAAAAACTTAAAGAAAATAAAAAAGTCCTTTTTACCGGGACTCCTTGCCAATGCGCTGCTATGAGAAATATGATTGAAGATGAAAATTTATATGTAGTTGATATCGTTTGTCATGGCGTTCCATCGTATAAAGTTTTTGACAAAGCTAATAATGACAGATACAATGACAAATTTATTGGAATAAAAAGAGTGAAAGATAAATCTTGGTTAAATAGAAAAAATGAATATTATAAAGAAAAAGGTAAAGTATCCCATGAAGAAGAATATAAAAAAGATACATTTATTATGGGTTTTCATAACAAACACTATTTAAATGATATTTGTTATAATTGTATTTTTGCAAATGGAATTCACACTAGTGATATTACAATCGGAGATTTTTGGGGTGTAGATAGAAGTAATCCTAAGCTGTACCTAAAAAATAAGGATAAGGGAGTTTCAATAGTAGTCATAAATACTAAAAAAGGGCAAAAATTTTTCGATTCAATAAAAGGAAAATTGATTTTTTCATTTGCTGATTATAATATTGCGTGCAAAAACAACCCTAGAATCAATGATGGAATTTACTCAGAAGAAATTAGAAAAAGAAAAAAAGAGTTTGATGTTAATATTGATTTTACAAATCCAATTTTTAGTTCAAGCAATGCTAAAGAGCCAAGTTGTTTTAGAAAATTTCTATCGAAAATCAAAACATTAATTTTGGCAATAATAAAAAATAAATAATATTTGAACAATATTCGTATTTGTAAGAATAAAGTATGGTGAATAATATTAGTGGAAAATAGTTATGGAAAAAAAGATGAAATGGTAATTAATAAGGTTTATATTTATATATAAAAATCATATTATACAATTAATTCTATTATTTAACTTATTCTTTTATTAATGCATTATTGATAATGCTTTTTAAATCACAATTTGCTTAGAAAAAATAAAAAGAATATTATTTTCACAAAAAAAATCGCGAAATAAAATAGTTAATTCCGGTTTTTTAAAAAGTCTTTAAATTACAGAAC
>CAYUXW010000029.1:0-22187 GCA_964449115.1 uncultured Erysipelotrichaceae bacterium
ACTATGATTTTCAAATTAACTTAATTTACACTTGATTTTTCATAGTAGGTCTCTCTTGTTAAAATATTATAACATTTCATCTTGCTTGAAACAATTTAGTGTGCTATCATAAATAAGCACAAATAGGGGTGTCGTACAATGGCAGTACAACGGTCTCCAAAACCGTGGATGCGGGTTCAATTCCTGCCACCCCTGCCAGAAGTTTGACATTTTATAAAGCACCATTAAGGTGTTTTTAATTTTTAAAATTTAATTTGAAGAAAAAGGTTGAATAATATACATTTTTGGTAATAAAACCTCTGAAATTTTGGTAATACAGGAATTTAGGATAATTTTTTTTAATAAAACACCACAAATGATAGGTTTATTAATTTTTATAAATTCATTTTAATATGATAAAATAAGTGTAAATAAGATTGAAAGAAAACTAATTTGTAAAAACTATAATAAATCCATTGATAAATATTAAGGAGGACTTATTTATGAAAGCTAGGGAAGCGACTATAAAAGATTTTCTTGGAGGATTAGATAAATTTTTTTTAATTCCTCCATTTCAAAGAAATTATGTTTGGAATAGGAAAAATTGCCAAGAATTGTGGAGTGATTTTGAAAAATGTGCTAATAATAATAATTCACATTATCTTGGGAATATTATTTATTATTTGAGCGAAAATACAGGAGCTCGTTATACTGAGCTAATTCTAGTTGATGGACAACAAAGGTTAACAACAATATTGCTTTTATTAGTTGCAATTAGAGATGTAACATCTAATTCCCAACTAAAAAGAGATATAAATGATAAATATTTAAAAAACATGACAATAGACCAAAAATATAGAATCAAATTAAAAAACGTAATAAGTGATAATGATGATTTCCAAAAAATAGTAGATGGAGAAAAAAAAGATTTTAAAAAATCATTATTATTTAATAACTATAAGTTTTTTAAAGAACAGCTATCTAAAAGCCATATAGATAAACAAGAAATATTTGAAGCAATTGCTAGAAGTGAGATTGTCGATATAAATTTACAAGTAAGTAATGATCTTGAACTTGTGCAAACTGTTTTTGAAAAAATAAATTCTACTGGTCAACCACTTACCCCAGCTGATTTAATTCGTAATTTTTTACTTGCGTCTAATTCACCAAAAAAACAAAAAGATTTATACTTAAATTACTGGGTCAAAATAGAAAGAAATTTGGAAATAGAAAATATCCCAAATTTTGTATCGGATTATTTAATAATCAAAACAACATCTCAAAGCATTTCTATAAAAGATGTTTATGAAAAATTTAAGGTTTATTTTAAAACCGCAAATCTCACAAATGAAGATTTATTATCAGATTTATTAGATTATTCCAAATATTATGCTTACTTAATTAAAGGGGAAGAAAATAAATGTTTAAACGAAAAAATAGCTAACAATATTAGGGAAATAAATATTTTAAAATCATCTGATATAATGCCTGTACTTCTATTATTGTTGTATAAATTATATGATAATGAGCAAAGAGAATTAGAGAGAATAATCCTATTGTTTGCTGATTTCGTTATAAGATATAGATTAGTGGGAAATTATAGCGGTGGAGGTGCTTTACAGGGAACTGTTAGACAAATAATAAATAAATTAAACGATGAATCAATAAAATTCAAATATGATGATATATTATTTGAATTATCCAATAGTGTTAATAAGGATAGTGAGTTTCCAACAGATAAAAGATTTTCTGATATATTAAATACTAAAGTGTTTAGTGCTGATGAAGCTAAAGTTCTGTTAAATCGTATAGAAGGTTATAATAACAAAGATATAGAAATTCCTTATGAAAAACTAACTTTAGAGCATATAATGCCTCAAACATTTAATTTAATGTGGAGAAATTATTTGAAATTAGATGAATTAAATGTTATTAATTTTCAATCTGAATATTTATGGTTGCTTGGAAACTTAACACTGCTGTCAGGCAAATGGAATTCTAGTTTATCTAATAGATTGTATGATGAAAAGAAAAAAACATATTCCAACAACCAATTTAAAATAACAAGAGATATCGTTGATGTGTATGAAAAATGGAATAAAGAAAGCATAATTAATCGTACCAAATATTTAGCTGATATAGCTGTCAAAGCAACAATTAGCCCAATGGACAGAACAAGGCCACACACAAAAATTAAAGGAAATAAAACCGCTTCTGGTCAATATTTCTTATCGGATGATTTCAAAACAGAAAAAACAAAAATCAAAGCTCTCATTTATAAAGGTATTAATGTAGAGTGTAAAAGTTGGCATGAATTATTCGGTATAATTTGTCAAATTTCATATAAAGAAAACAAGGATAGATTTGAGGAAATTGTCGAAAAGAATTTAATTTCAAAATCGTCTAGAAACCAACCTTTGTTGAAAAAACTTAGCTTAAAATATGACCCATTAATTTCTAAAATAAAAGAAGTATTTAATAAACCAAAAGAAATAAAAGAAACAGACTATTTTTATGAAAGCAACCTTAGTAGTTTTGCATCAAAAACACATTCTATAAAACTTATAAATGAGATGAATTTAGATGAGCTTGATTTTATTATTGATATTATTTAGGTTATGAATTAGTGAACCAAGAATAAAAACTGCTGTATTATTTAACGGAGCTCTTAAAAGTGTAATTTAAATTTTTTGGTGATTCAAAAATCAAAAAAAAGTTTAATCTGAATGAGTAATGGTTATTTAATACATGTTTTGTTTAAAGTTTAGCATTTAATTATCAAAATAATTCCAGCGAAATAATAACGTAACCATTCTTTTTGAATAGCATAAAATATGGAAATCGATAAAAAGACTGGCAAAGGTTTTTTAGGTTACGAAAACACAATTAATGTAAAAAGGCTAAAAAAAGTAAATTACAATGATTTAAAAGTTATTTTTATACAAAACAATTGTAAACTAAATAGTTTTTATTAGGTACACACAATGATAATCTTTGTCCTTATAGTATGAACAAAATACAGGAAAGAAAAATTAGTTCAATTTAATTGTTACATAAAAATTATGCAAAATGATGATAGAATTAAATCAATAGGAATCCAATTTTATAGTAAAAAGTTTTATAACGAAAGAAGGGAAATATATGGAGTCTTTATGGAGCATGTCTACAACTGTAAGGGAAGCTGATAGAATTTTTGGGTTTTTAAATGTTGCTAAAAAAATTGAAGGAGAAATTTGGAATCATGAAACACAAAGAAAATTTCAAATTTTATTAGTTCAGTATAGAGAGTATCTTAATGATCCATCAAATATTCAAGCACTCAAAAAACTTAATGAAGAACAAGTATGGTGGATTTCAAATAAAGAAAAGAACATGTCATTTGATATGGCGGAATCAATAATAGACGCTAAAGGTTATATAGGTGGTGCTGATATGCGTGGCCGTCAATCAATGTCTCCGTTAAGAAAACTTGGTTTAGTATACGTTGATAAGGAGAATAAAATTATAATATCGGACTTGGGTAATAAATTTATAAATGAAGAAATTACTGCAGAGGAATTTTTCTTAGATTCGTTATTAAAAATACAATATCCCAATCCACTTGATAATTCTTATAAAAATTGGAATACTAAACCTTTTATTTCTATTTTACATTTGATAAAAAGAATAAACGAAAAATGTATTGAAAGAAATCTTAAACCAAAAGGCATATCAAAAGATGAATTTGGTATTTTTGCTTTGTCACTTCAAAATTACTATGATGTTGAAAAATATGCAAACTTAGTTTTAGAGTACAGGAATAAAATTGAAAAAATAATAACTGAACAAGAAAAAAGGGATTTTAGAGAAAGGTATATTAATAATTTATTACCAAATTTCAAAGAACCTGTAAATAATTCAGTCGAATATGCGGATAATATGATTAGATATTTTAGACAAACAAAATTAATACACATAAGAGGAAAATACTCGCAAACATATATTGATTTAGAACCAAGGAGACAAATAGAAATTTATGAAATTTTAAAAAATGATAATGCAAAACCGAGAACATTTTCAGGCATTAATGAATGGTTGGAATATTTTTCAGTTTATGGGACTTATGATTTAACTTATGAATCTCTAGAAAATTTAAAATCAATACTTTCGGATATAAATAAAGAAAACAATTATTTAGCAATAATGAATGATGTTATTTATGAAGAATATGATTATACTGGCGTAAATAAAAATGAATTTAAGAAAGTTATTGAAGAAGCTAGAGCAAAAAGAACAGAACTTCAAAACTTAAGATTAAAAACTGAATATTTTGAAGTTGATAAGATAGACGAAACGATTGATGCCTTAAATCTAATAAGCAGTGGAGATAGGAAAAACATTTTACCAAATAGGCCGAGTTTAGAATTTGAAAAATGGATGAACATAGCTCTAAATATTTTTAATGATGCTTTGTTAATAAAACCAAATACAATTGTTGGTGATGATAATGAGCCAATTCATACTGCACCTGGAGGTTTAGCAGATATAGAGTGTTATTATGAAAATTATAATGCTATATGTGAAGTTACAACTTTAACATCAAGAGATCAATGGTATAACGAAGGGCAGCCTGTAATGAGACATTTGAGGAATTTTGAAATTAAAAGTGATAAAAAAGATAATTATTGTATCTTTATTGCACCAACACTACATGAAGATACTGTCAATACTTTTTGGACTTCGGTAAAATATGAATATGGAGGAATCAAGCAAAAAATTATACCTATTACAATTAAACAATTAAATAAACTGCTAATAAATGCCAAAAAAATTCATGCACAAAACAAAAGGCTAAATCATAAGATATTAAAAGAACTTTTAGATAAATGTACTGAAGTATCCTTGGTAAGTTCATATCAAGAATGGCTAAATCATATAAAAAAAGAAATAGAAAATTGGATAGAAAAATTATAGATAAATTAAAATTATATAAAACATAAAGCAGTATAAACATAAAACAATATAAATTGATAATCTCCATCAGTTTTGTTATAATTGCTACATAAGATGCCTAAAATGGAAATGGATGATAGTATGAAAGTTTTTAGTATACATAATAGAAGATATCTTGGAAGTAAAGCAAAGCTTATTCCATTTATAAAGAAAGTTGTTTTTGAAAACTGCACAGAAGTTAATTCTTTTCTAGATTTATTTGGTGGTACAGGCAACGTTGCTTGGAGTTTTAATGATATATATAGTACAATAATTATTAATGATATATTAGAATCTAATTATTTAGCATACATGTCTTTTTTTGATGCTTCAAAAATTGATAAAGCTAAAATAGAAAAAATTATTAGGAAATATAATGAAATTAAAATTGAAGAGGAAAATTATTTTTCTCTTATTTTTTCTAATACTTATTTTAGTTCTGATAATTGTAGGAAAATAGGGTATATTAGAGAGGATATAGAAGTAAGGTATCAAAATAAAGAGATAAATTTTAGAGAAAGAGCTATTTTAATTACGTCTTTAATATATGCGATGGATGGTATTGCTAATACTGTTGGACATTATGATGCGTTTAGATTAAACGGAGATTTAAATAAAAAACTTGTTTTAGGTATACCAGATTTACCAGATGATTTAATTAATAAAAATAACTTGATTTATAAAGAAGATGCTAATGTTTTGATTTCTAAAGTATCAGCAGATATGGTTTATATTGATCCACCATATAACTCTAGGCAATATAGCGATGCCTATCATTTGCTTGAAAATGTCGCAGTTTGGAATAAGTCAGAAGTTTATGGTGTTGCTAAAAAAATGGATAGAAGTAATATAAAAAGTAAATATTGTACTACTTCTGCTCCAAAACAATTTGAGGATTTAATTACCAAGATTAATGCCAAATATATTTTAGTTTCTTATAATAATATGGGAAACAAGGGGGCTAATAGGTCACAAGCAAAAATATCTGATTCAGAAATTATGAGGATTTTATCCGGTAAGGGAAGAGTTGAAGTTTTTGAAACGGATTTTAATCAATTTACCACTGGTAAAACAAAACAAGAAAATCATAAAGAGAGATTATTCTTATGTTATGTTGGAGAAAAATCCGAAGAATATGAAAACGTTGAAACAATAAATGGTTTTGTTAAATCTCCTTTAAATTATACAGGAGGCAAATATAAATTATTGGCACAACTTATAGAAAAATTTCCTAATAAAATAGGAACTTTTATAGATGTTTTTGGTGGTGGATTTAATGTTGGTGCAAATGTTTTAGCTAACAAAATAATATATAATGATAAGCAAAAGGAAGTAGCAAGAATAATCAAGCTTTTTATAAAATATTCACATACGAATATTATAAAGAAGATAGAAAAGAATATTGAAAAATATGGTTTATCAAATACTTATGAGAATGGATATGTATTTTACAAAAGCAACAGCGATTCTGGTGTTGGTAATTTTAATAAAAATAAATATCTTAAAATGAGAAATGATTATAATCAAATTAAAAAGTACAATGAAGAAAAAGACTTTCTGCTTTTGACTCTTATAATATTTGCATTTAACAATCAAATCAGATTTAATGGAAACAATGCTTTTAATATGCCAGTTGGAAAGCGTGATTTTAACAATTCAATGAGAAGGAATGTTAAAGAATTTTCATTAGTGTTAAAAGGTAAAAATGTAGAAGTTCATAGTAAAGATTTTAGGAAAATAAATATCGAAGCTTTTAATGAACCATTTGTATATTGTGATCCCCCTTATCTACTTGGGACAGCTTCATATAATGAAAATAAGGGATGGACTGTAAAAGATGAAATGGAATTGTTGGATTATTTAAAAACACTTGATGAAAAAGGAATCCCATTTGCCTTATCTAATGTAATTGAACATAAGGGGGTAGTTCATGAGAAATTGAAGAAATGGACTGAAATAAATAAATTTAATATCATATATATAGAATCAAATTATTTGAATTCAAATTATCAAATCAAAAATAAAGATTCTATAACAAAAGAAGTTTTAATTACCAATTATTAAATGAAGGAAAATAATGAAAGGGGGTTAATGTGTTAAAAAAAATACATAACTTTACACACAAATCATTCAAAAATTATACAGGACCAGATGAAGAGTTTAGAAATGTTAATGTGATTTTTGGTTACAATGGTACAGGCAAGACAGCTTTGGTTAAAGGAATTAAAGAAGAGTTTTTAAAGAAGAATGATATAGATGATTTGAGAATTTTTTCTAAAGAATATGTTGCTAATTCATTGTTGCTTGATGAATCTAATCGAGAAAAGTTGAAGGGAATAAAAGCAACATTTGGAGAAGTTGATGTTGGAGTTGAAAAAGAAATAAAAGAATTAGAGGAAAAATTAATTCCGTTAGAAGAAATAGAAAAAGCAAAAACAAAAAATGAGGAGCTGGAACAATCAATAAAAAAAGAAATAGAAGATATTTTTAAATCAAAAAAAGGGAAATTGAATATTCAAGGTAAATCTAATAAATTATCAATAGATGAAATAATAGAAAAATATAAGAGTGATTATGAAAATGCTTTAAAAGTTGAACCAAATAAAATAAATATTAAAAATGCAATTGGTGATGACACAATAGAAAAAAAGATTTTAAACATAGAATCGCTATATAAACAAAATGAAATAAATTTTCCTTCGACTTTTTTCAGCGATTTAGAAGAGTTCCAAAATAGAAAATTTATAGACATTGAAATACCTAGTTCACACATCATTAATTGGCTTTCCGATGGGCTTCAAATCCATGCCAATAAAGAAAAATGTGAATTTTGTGGAGCTCCAATAAATTATTTTGAGATCAAGCAAAGAGTAAGCTCTTACACAGGTAACATTAGATATGAAGCAGAAAAATTCTTTATTAATCAAGCACATTATTTATCAGACATTTTAAACAACTTAAAGATTTTTGTTGGAAATAAAGACAAATACATAAATTTATTAGGTGATATTATATCTAAGTATTTTATACTGATGGAAGAGAACATAAAGTTTATTGAAAAAGCAAAAGAGATTTTTAAATATAATTTTGAGAATATAACTTCTATAATTAAAGTTGATATAAAAGAGTTACAGGATAAATTAAAAATAATAAATGAAAATATTAACAAAATAAATAGTTTTAGGTCGAAAAATATTGAAGAAGAAAATATCAAATTGAGCAAACTTGGAATAATAGTAAAGGGAGCGGTATATTTGGATATAGAAGATTCGACATTTATAAAGAATTGTTTAAATAGCCTCAAACTAAACAAACAATTTATAGCGAATAGTGAAAAAGAAAATAATGAATTTATAGAAAAAATTAAAAAATTAAAGGAATCAAAATCAGTTGCCTCAGATTTTATGGAATTAGTTAATGATACACTAGATAATTTGGGTATTTCTCTTAAGTTGGAAATTGAATATGATGACTACATATTAAAAACGAGACTTTTTGAAAAAGAACAATTAACTATTGACGATATAAGTGAGGGTGAGAAAAATTTACTTTCATTGCTATTTTTTTATTATGAAATTTTTGAAGATAGAAACCAAGAAAAAGTAAAAGATAATATAAAACTTATCATATTAGATGATCCAATTTCAAGTATGGATGATTCAAATAGATTTTATGTTTTAGAAATTGTCCAAAGCCTAACTGATCTAGACATTGAACAAATTTTTGTATTAACTCATGTTTGGGATGATTTTAGTCAATTGATTTATGGCAAAAAAAGTTTTATAGAAAATTCAAAATATGCTTCCTTTGAAATTAGAAAAGATGAATTTAGTTATTTAGTTAAAAATATTAGTAAAGGTAGTCCATACAAACACATGTTTAAAGAGGTATATAATCTATCCAAAGAAAAAAAACTATCTTCAGATTGTGATTATTATCATATGCCCAATGTAATTCGAAAAGTATTTGAAGAATTTTTATTTTTTAAAACTCATAAAAGCACACCGCAAAGAAGCAATAAGAAACATATTGAACAAATTTTCAAAATTAACACTATTAAAGATAAGCGAGATTTAGGTACACTGCTTAGTGTTATTAATGTTTTATCACATACTAATACAAAAACAAATGATGATATTTTAATTGCTGCAAAATGTCTTATGAAAATCATAAAAGAAAATGATGAATTACATTATAATACAATGAAGGAATAATTGGGATTTTATTTTTTAAGATTTTATATAATGGATACACTAAAAATTTTAGTAGTCTAACAAAAATAGTGATATTTTATATGGTCTACATTCTCTGTGTTGAAATAGATGTTAAAAATGTATTGTTTATCATCTAATATTTTTAATGTAATTTATGTGATTGTATGGGTTTGTACTTGTATTAAAATAGATATATAATAATATAAATGTTGGGCAAAAGATGATGGTAAAAGAACAAAAAAATTCACAAAGAAATCAATTTAGAATTCTATACTTATTTTCGATATTAATGCTAATTGCAGGTTTTTTCATGGGGCCTTTTTTAGAGTCAATAAAACAACTATGGACTTTAGTTATTTCTCCATGTTACTTATTTACGGATTATTTTTATATCAGCAGTATTGCAACAGCCTTTATCAACAGTGGACTGCTGATGTTTCTAACTATTTTCATCGCTGAAAAAAGTAGAGCTGAGATGAGTGGTATATTGATAGCGTCTGTTTTTATTGTTGCTGGGTTTTCTCTTTTTGGTAAGAATATCTATAATGTTACCAGCATATATTTGGGTGTCTATCTGTATAGTCGTATTAAGAAAGAGAAGTTTTCCAAATGTGTTACGATTGCTAATTTTGGAACTTCCTTAGCTCCTTTAGTGAGTCAGGTTAGTTTTGGCATGAACTTGCAGCCTGCTATGGCTATTGTCTTGGCTAATATTATCGGCTTGATGGTTGGCGTAATGTTACCCCCTTTATCTAGAAGTTTTTCTGGCTTTCATAAGGGGTTTAATATCTACAATGGTGGATTTACTTCTGGCATTATAGGAATGCTGTTCATGTCTTTTTTCCGTTTGGCAGGTTATGATCATTCTGCAGTAAGGTATATTACTGATAAAACAGATGTAAGAGTTGCCATATTTCTTTTTATCTATTTTTCAGCAATGTTTGTAATAGGATATATAAATGGAAAGAAGTCTCTTAAAGAATATGCTAAGGTTTTGACCTATTTAGGTGAGCCAAAAACTGACTATGTAATTCTTGAAGGGTTTTATTCTGCTTTGGTAAATATGGGAGTAATGGGAATAAGCGCAACAACTTTTGCCTTGTTGTTTAAAGCTCCGTTAAATGGACTGGTAACAGGAGCGATATTAACCGTAGTTGGATTTTCTTCTTTATCCAAACATATATTTAATGCTGCTCCTATAGTTGTTGGGGTTGTTTTAACCTACACTTTTGCTGGTCGATCAATGTCTGATACTGTATGCATGATCAATGCCTTATTTTCAACAACGCTTTCACCTATAGCAGGCTATTATGGTGTGCCGGCTGGAATTTTGGCTGGATTTTTACATGCTTCATTGGTAGGAAACATTGCGTATTTACATGGTTGGATGAATCTTTATAATAATGGTTTTTCTGGAGGCACTGTAGCGGCTTTGCTATTGCCGCTTTTGGAAACATTTAAGAAGAAAAAATAGCACTATACTTGATACACTTTTCCTTTTAATAACCTTTTTAGTGTATTTGTGGATATCCTTATAACTAATCCTTTATCATAAATTGTTTGGGGAATATTATTGTGTATTTTTGTTGATAATGTTATCATATTTTTGTCAAAAGATGGGGATAGATAAGCAAAAATAGCAATCTATTTTTCGTTTTACTTTCTTTATGAATGTTGTAGTAATTGTTAAAATTAAATAATAATCTAATATGCTATTGTACTAATTAGCAGATAAAAGATTGTTTAGAAAAGAGGATTAAAATGATTAATGATTATAAAATAAATTCTTTAAACAGTTTTAAATTAATGGATCATAAAACTGATGATAATCACCTATGTGAAGATAAGGAAAAGGCCCTAGAGCTAACCAAAGCAAATATTGATAAAATATATGAATATCAGCAGAAATTATATGCTGAGAAAAAAGAAGGACTTATAATTGTTTTTCAAGCGATGGATGCTGCTGGCAAAGATGGGACAATAAGAGAAGTTTTAAAAGTGCTGGCTCCTCAAGGTGTTTATGAAAAACCTTTTAAAGCTCCTAGCGCTACTGAACTTGCACATGATTATTTGTGGAGAGTGCATAAAGCTGTTCCTGAAAAAGGCGAAATAGCAATATTTAATAGAAGCCATTATGAGGATGTTTTAATCGGAAAAGTGAAAGAACTTTATAAATATCAAAATAAGGCAGCTAGAATAAATGAAGATACTGTTATTGAAAACAGGTATGAAGATATAAGAAATTTTGAAAAATATCTTTATAACAACAGTGTCAGAATTGTTAAGATATTTTTAAATGTCTCTAAAAAAGAGCAGGCCGAAAGGTTTTTGTCAAGAATTGAAGAGCCGGAAAAAAATTGGAAATTCTCGGACAGTGATTTTGAAGAAAGAGTTTATTGGGATGCTTACCAGCAGGCTTTTGAAGATGCGATAAATGCTACTTCTACCGAAGAATGTCCTTGGTATGTAGTTCCTGCTGATAGAAAATGGTATATGAGATATGTAGTATCGGAAATAGTTGTAAAAGCATTAGAAGAAATGAATCCGAATTATCCAGTAGTCACAAAAGAAACTCTTGAAAGATTTGAAGGATATAGAACAAAACTTCTAGAAGAATATAATTACGATTTAGATTCAATAAGAATAGATAAAAAAGATCAGTGAAAATAAATAATCACTAAAAGTTTCTAAAAAATATAGAAGCTGTAATGAATGATGGTCACTGAAATAGACAGAGTCATATAATAAAAAAAGAGGTATCATTATGGAAAAAAGAAAAGCAAATTCACCTATGGGTTTATTTATTAGATTTTTTGTCTTTAGTTTTGTGGTTGCAATAGCAATAATTGGAATTTTTATGGTTAAAGGCTACAGTCTTACTATTGGTAAAATTTATTTTACGGATAGAGGAACTTACCTGATAAATGAAAATAATGTAGCTGTGATTGTTGTTGATAATACTAAAGAGAACAAACTTTTCAAAGGCTATTCAAATGGAGATGAAATCCTGGTAGTTTATGGTCCAATAATGGAAACATATCCCATGACAACCGATGGATTTTTTGCCATTCGTCTAGAAAAAAGTGATGGAAGCTATAAGCCGGATGATGATGTTGTGGGCTTTGAGCCAAATTTTGAAGATGTAGATGACGGTACTGAATTCACTGTTCAATATATAAGAACTGATGGCTACCATGAGGATACCATTTATCCAGTTATTAAAATAATTCGTTCAACAGATGAACTCAATGAATATTATCAGATGAATAAAGAAAAATATAATCTTGATAGTACATCGGGATTTCTTAATGCCTGTAAAAAATATGATGATAACTATTTTAATAATCAGATTCTTATAATAGTGTTGCTTGAAGAGGGTAGTGGCTCTAATCGTCATGAAGTTAAAAGTCTTAACTATCTTGATGATGGAAACTTAACAATCAGTATCGAAAGAACAATTCCTGAAATAGGTACCTGTGATATGGCTCAGTGGCATCTTTTAATTGAACCAGAAAAGGGTATAAGTATAGATGATGAATCTAAAGTTTCTATAATCATAAATACCAATAGTGAATAAAAGAATTAAAAAAATGAGTGTAAAAAAATATAAGATTGCTAAAGATTACATTTATGCCCACTTAGACAAAAGTAACTTTTTGAATTTTTTTGTTTACCATTTAAAAAAAGTTAAAACCAAGAAATTTGAGACTCCACTATCAACTATTGAATTCAACTGGAAAAATGATGGCATCTTTTATGTGGACTTCAATTTTTTAAAGAATGTAGAAAAAATACCAACCCTAAAATTGAATGAAAAGGCACTATTGCAGTTTTTAGATAATTATTTAAGAGTAGAAGTTTATTGTTTAATAAAATTTACTGATAAAATATTAAAAACAGAAGAAGAATTAAAATATGTTTTAGATTTATTATTAAAAATAGCTTTACCAGTTTATGAGGTTATACAGGTAAAGGTCTGGGAATCTGGAGATGTATATGAATATCCAGACTACGAAGGTGATGTGGAAAGATTTAAAGGATGCAAGTATAACGGAATTACCTGTATTCTGGAATATACTCCACAGTTATTTGTTTTATTGGAATCTTTAAAAGAAAAAGGTTTAATAGAATATGGATTTAAATATGCCTCCCTTGCCGGTAGATTTCATAAAGATCAGGATAGATACCTGTATCGAAAACTGATAGAGTATGATTGGCGTTATATAGATACATGGCAGTAATAAAAAGGTTGATGTTGTAAAACTTCAACCTTGTTTTATTTTGTCATTGCTGCTTTTTTTAATCAATAAATTTGAAATGCCTTAAAGCTCTGGCAAAACCATCTTCTTTGATATCTGGGCAAATGAAGGTTGCTGCTTTCTTGCAGTTGAAACAGCCATTACCCATCGCAACTGAAAGTCGAGCGGCCTTCAACATTTCGGTATCATTGTTACTATCACCAAAAGCACAGATGTTTTCTGGTTTTAAACCTAGAATTTCAGTTACCTTCAGCATCGTAGTAGCTTTAGTGACTCCTTTTCGTGCCACTTCATTACCGCTTGATATTCTAGTTCTTTGAACATCTTTAGATAGAGAAGCTATCTCATCTTCCAGTGACTCATCATTGTTATAGAAAACAAATTGAATCAGTTGTTCTTCTTCGTATTCTTTTATCGGAAATGTCATCTGGTAATATACTTTGAGTCTTTCCGCTCTTTCGTGCTGTTTACTATGGTAGGTTTTGTTGCCAATTGTGACATAGCGGAAAAACATATCTTTCTTTTTGAAAAAATCAGTTAAAGGCTTGGATGCTTCTAAATCAATTGGTTTAAAGTAGTGTTTTCCATCGATTATATAATTGGCACCATTAGATAAAATCATCCCATCCATCAGATCAAGCACTTCTTTAGAAATTCCTTGTATTTCATCATAAGATCTTCCAGAATTTACAAATAGAATATAGCCTTTCTGCTTAAGCTGTTTTAAGGCTTCCAAAGTAGTGTCTCTTACTTCCCTGATTGAATGATCAAAAATGGTATTGTCGACATCCAGGAAAAATATTTTAATATCATAAGGCTCTTTTTCAATAACTCCCAGTTTGATTAATAGCCTATTAAGACCACCTTCTTCGATAGTTAATGGCATGATATGAGTACTGGCAAATTTAACTTCTTCACTTGAATCAATGGTAGAAATTGAAATACCTGTTTCTTTAAACATTGGAATATCAGAAGCAGCATCACCAACAGAAATTGTTTCTTCTTTAGTAAGATTAAACATCTCCATAAATAATCTGGCTCCATAACCTTTATCAACACCTTTTTTAGCTAACTGTGGTCCACAATACAAATGGGTTATTGAGGCATCAGAAGAAAGTGCTTCAATTTCTTCTAGTTGCTTTTCTGAAGGGAAGTAAGCCAGAATATTTAAAAGCTGTTCATCTTCATATTCTTTAAAATTAAACTCTGATAGATTCCCACGATAAAAATCTACCAATAATCCCTCTGGAAATTTGTTGAAAAAATGAACTTTTCCTTCAGTATTGGAATGGTGGTAGGGAATGTTGTTTTCATTTAAATAATCAATAACAGTTTTAACGGTAACAGGAGAAATAATGTTTTTCTCAATGACCTTATTGTCTTTTATGATGGTTGAACCATTACCTGAAATAATTAAATCCATCATTTCTACACAATCCTGGTCTAAATCTTTTAGTTCGAATTGTTCTCTTGAAGTACATAATGCTAATTTGATACCTTTTTCCTTAAGTTTTCTTAATGTTTTTAAAGTCAGATTAGGCACAAATTTCAATTCATGCGAGTACAATGTCTTGTCGTAATCAAAAATAATTCCTTTAATCATAAAAGTATTATACAATAGAAAGGGAGTAAGGGGAGGTAAAATTATGGTAAATAATATAAAGATAGAAATATGTTGTGGAAATATTGATGATGTAATTGGGGCAGCAAAGTTTCCAATTGATAGAATTGAGCTGAATTCTGGGATGGAACTAGGTGGTTTAACTCCTACTGTTGCCACCTTAAAAAAAGCCAAAGAAGTAACTGATGCAGCTATCGTTTGTATGACTAGAACTAGAACTGCTGGCTTTTTTTACACTCAGGCTGCCTATGAGGTGATGCTGGAAGATGCAAAAATACTTTTGGAAAACGGCGCTGATGGAATCGTGTTTGGATTTTTAAATGAAGATAACACGATTGATATGACTAGAACTAAAGAAATTACAGCCTTAATTAAATCTTATGGTAAAGAAGCCATTTTCCATAAAGCCTTTGATATGGCTAAAGATCCTTACCAGGCTATTGAAGCTCTTATTGAAGCAGGTGTTGATAGAATTCTTACTGATGGTCAATCAGGATATGATATTTTACAAGGCTATTCACTTTTAAAAGAACTCCATGAAAAATATGGTAATCAAATTGAAATACTGCCTGGTGGAGGAGTAAGAGTAGAAAACATTAAAGAAATTTTAGATTTGACAGGTATAAAACAGATTCATATGAGCAGTAAAAAAGCTTACAATGATAATGGAACTTATTCAGGCTTTGAGGCTGAACAATTAGAAAAAATGATAGAAAGGCTATAAAAAAACTGGACACCCAGTTTTTCTTTTATTAATCTTCAAAGACAATTCCAGCAGTAGCTAAGGCTTCTTCTAAGACCTCATTGACTTTTAGAGTATGTTCATTTAGCTTTTGAGCTGTTTTAAGATCTTTGTTTTTAAACAGGCGTTTAAATTCATCAAACTCATAGAAGTAGCCATCTTCTGTGTTGAGTTTATATTCAACTCCCTCTTCTTTATTAGGTTTATAGATAACAGTATTCAGCTGACTGCTTGATTCAGTTGATTGAATATAGGCCTTATCTCCCTGAATTAAAACATGAAGAGGAGCTTTACAGTCTTTAGCTGAAATACAGACAGCTTCAAAAGTAGGATATGACATAATCAGAACACCAGAAGTATCAACTCCTTTTTCAATATTAGCGAAATAGTGAACTTTGTCAGGTTTTCCAAATAGTCCAACGACAAAATGAATATTATAGACACCCAGATCCATTAAAGATCCACCAGCCTTTTTAAAATCAAAAGCCGGTAAAGTGATACCTTCTTTAAATCTATCGTAACGAGAAGAATACTGTGAGAAGTTTAAATCAAGCAGTTTAATATCTCCAATTTTTGGTAGAAGCTCTTTTATTTTCTGATAATTTGGCAATGACTGATTGGTAATCGCTTCATAGACGATGAGATTTTTTTCTTTTGCCAGCTCAACAATTTCCTTGGCAAATTTGTATTTATGACAGAAAGGTTTTTCGACAATAACGTGCTTGCCAGCCAGTAGCGCTTCTTTAGCATAAAAGTAATGATCTGAATTAGGAACACCTAAATAGATGACATCAATCTGTGGATCGTTAAACAACTCTTTATGATTCAGAGTGTAGTAATCGATAGAATATTTTTCTTTTAATTCATTTAAGACATTTTCTCTTCTGGCCATAATACCTCTGATATGATATCCTCCTACATTATTGACAGCTTCAATAAAAATTGGAACAATGAATCCACAACCTACAATACCAACATTAATCATAATTTTCCCCCTAAAATATTTATAGTGACTGATATTTTTTCCAGTCTAAAATTACACAATTATAGTTTTCTTTATCATACATCAAACCATGATAGGCGGTTTCGATTTCCTCAGGTAAAATAGTATGACTGATCAGTTTTTCCACATCGATATCACCATTTTTTATCATTTTGCAGACAGTCTGATAGTTTTTAGTAACACTGTTAAATGAACCCTCAACTTCTTTAACCGGTGCCAGCTGATTGAAGGCACCAATTACTTTCAGGTTTTTCATATGTATACGATTAAATACAGCAGTGATATCTGTTTCAAAAGATGCTCTAGGTGAGCCAAGTAAAACAATTTGGCCATATTGTCTGGTACAGTTAATGGCGGTAATAATAGCTTCACTGATTCCAGTAACATCTACTGCTATTTCAACACCTTTATTATTGGTTATTTTCATCAGTTCTTCTACTTGCTGGGCAGTCTCTTTACAGATTATGTTTTTTATTCCCATTTTTTGAGCTAGTTTACATCGGTTTTCAACCGGGTCGATGGCAATGACGTTTGCGCCCAGTTTCTGATACATCAGGGCGGTAAGTATACCAATATTACCCATACCAAAAACAGCTACATTGTCATTAAGTTTGACTTCACTGCTATTGACACCACTTAAGGCCACCAGTCCCAGATTAATGATAGTAGCATGTTTGGGATTTATCTCTTTATCCAGTTTATAGATTTGAGGCCCTTGAGTGTTGTTTGTATGTTTCCATCTGACAATTGAGCTATGTGGAGCATTGAAGAAAACCTTATCACTGACTTCGATATCTTTTAAACCAGCTGCTTTTTTTATTACTGTACCAACAGAGCAGTAACCTGGTCTGACAGGATAAGAAAAACCTTTTTTAATCTCAAAGACTCTTGAAAGTTCCGTTCCAGCTGAAATCATGCTGAAGTCGGTTTGAATGATAACTTCATTGTCTTGCAAGTTATCAGTACAGATTTCTTCTTCTACAATTCTAGCCTTTTCTTTCTGGTAAAGTTCAACATAATATGATTTCATAATTTATCCTCACTAGTTTCATTATAGCAACTTTTAGTTTTTTTTTCATTGAAAATATTGCTAAAGACCTTATAATTAATATAGGAGGAAAAAGGCGGATAATATGGAAATTAAAAAGAAATATGTTGATTTGTTGAAGGCGCAGATTGAAAAAGCCTATGATACTCAACATAAAAAAATTGTAGAAGTCAGCAACATGTTTGGCCAGTGTATGAGTAACGGTGGTGTTGTTCAACTATTCGGTATTGAACATGATGAAGAGTTTGTAAATGAGCTGAATTATCGAGCTGGCGGAATCGCTCCATTTCATGCCCTTAAAATTAGAGATTTGACTTTAAAGGGTGGAGTTGAAATGGAAGATGTAAAAAGTGGAAAGATTTATCTAGAAGAAAATGTGTCTAAAACAGCAGATATTCTGATGGGGTTATATGATCTTGATGATAGAGATATGTATGTTTTAGTATCAGCGAAAGGGAACAATCCTCTAGTGCTTGAATTGGCTAAAAGAGTAAAAGCTAAGGGGCAAAAACTAGTTGCAGTTGTTAATAAAGCCAGTTATGATGCCAATAATGGAACATTATTAGACTATGCAGATATTTGGCTTGATATGTGTTCTTTTGAACCAGATGTGGCGATTGATTTAGATGGTGTCAAGATTGGACAAACCAGCTCAACTGTCGCAAATGTTATTGCTCAAATGTTAACAGCAGAAACATACCGTTATTTTATTGAAACAAAGGGTAAGGCACCTGTGTTATTCAGTGCCAATATTAAAGGAGCAGATGTTCATAACAATGCCCTGACAGATCCATATGGCAGGAGGGTAAGATAATGGTTACAGCTAAAACCTATAAAGATGAGATTATTAAATTAATCGATGAATTATATGAAAGTCAAAATGATAATATTGAAAAAGCTGCCAAAATGATGGTAGAGGCTATTAAAAATGATGGTGTTATTCATGTCTTTGGTTCTGGCCACTCAGTTGGTTTAGGTATTGATATTTCCAATAGATTGGGTTCACTGGTGCCAATTCATATTATGGATACCGCTGATTTTGTCTATCGTGGAGGGGTATCGGTCGAAGAATTCACTGATAAGGTAAACATTTTTGAAAGAAGACCAAATATGGCTGGAAGACTTTATAATTTATATGACATCAGAGAAAATGATGTATTTATAGTTATTTCAAATTCTGGAATTAATGGAGTAGTAATTGATATTGCTGCCTTAGCTAAAGAAAATGGTCACAAGGTATGTATTATTACCAGTATGAAACATACGACTGTTGAAGAATCTAGACATCCAAGTGGCAAAAAGCTTTATATGTTTGGAGATGTTGTTATTGATAACTGTGGTCCACATGGTGATGCGCTACTGCCAACTAATGGACCTGAAAAGGTAACATCGGTATCTTCTATTTGCAATAACGTAGTTGCCCAAACTATGGCAGCTAGAATTATTGAACTATTAAAAGAGGAGAATATTGATTTACCAGTTTTAACTGAAGATGAAGAAAGAAATCAAAGGATAAGAAAATATTATGGAGGTAGAATATAATGAACTTTGAATACAGTGAAAAGATTATTGAATTATGTAAGCATGCTGAAGAAGTAAACAAAGATGCTTTAAAAGAATTTGCCCAAAAGATCGCGGAAAACATTGAAAATGACAAGATTATCCATACTTTCGGTACTGGACATTCGCATATGCTAGGTATTGAACTGTTTGCCAGAGCTGGTGGCTTGGGCAATGTCAATGCGATGTTAGATCCAGATACCTTGACTTCATTTGGTGCTAGAAGAAGTGGAGCAATGGAACAAACATGTGGTGTAGCTGATGTCATTTATGATGCCTATACAATTGAACCAGGCGATATGATGATTATCACTTCAAACTCAGGCAGAAATGCTATGCCTATTGAAATGGCAGCCAGAGCTCAGAAAGAAGGTGTCTTTACTGTTGCCGTAACCAATATGGCTCAATCTAAAGCAGCAACAAGCAGACATCCAAGTGGCAAAAAACTATATGAATACGCTGATTTAATTATTGACAACTGTGTTCCAGCTGGAGATGCTACTATGGATATTGGTGGAATCAAAACCGGACCAGGCAGCTCTATTGTAACGATGTTTTTGTTAAATATTGCTGTTACAGAAGCGATGAAGATTGTTGTTTCTCATGGTAAGCGTCCATATGTATTCCAATCTCAAAATGTTGATGGCTTTGATAATGAAGCAGTTTATAGACATTTCATAGGTCGAGTAAAACATCTATAAAAGGTTAATTTATGATTATTCAAAGTAGAAAAGTTTACTATCAGGAAAAGCTTCAACCATTACAAATAGAAATTAAAGATGACATCATCAAGGGTGTCTATCCCTATAATCTGTTTAAAGTAGACAGGGATTATGAAGATTTGATGATTTTGCCAGGACTGGTTGATATTCATAACCATGGTTATGATGGTGGTGAAAGCAATCAGGCGACAAGAGAATGGCTGACAAGGTGGGTAGAGTATCTGCCAACTGAAGGGGTAACTTCTACTTTGGCGGCTATCTCATCTTTTCCTAAAGAAGGTCTACTTAAGGCATTAAAAAACATCGGACAGTTTATCGATGATCCAGTATTTGGAACCAACATTTTAGGTGTTTCTGAAGAAGGACCTTTTATCAGCGACAGTGTCTATCGAGGAGCACAAAAAGCTGAGTTTATGATTGTCCCAACTTGTGAAGTTATTGATGAATTCAATGCAGCATGTAATGGTAATCTGATACATGTTATGCTGGCTCCAGAAATACTGGAAGGTGATTATTCAGTAATTGAGTACTGTGTTTCTAAAGGGATGAAGGTTTCTATTGGACATACAGCCGCTGATTTTGAAATATGCAAGGAAGCGATTAAGCATGGCGCCATATCATTTACCCATACCTTCAATGGTATGAAGGGATTGCATCATCGTGAACCAGGAGTGGCCGGTGCTGCGATGTATTTTGACAACTGTTATGCCGAACTGATTGGTGATGGCATACATGTTAATAAATATGTGGCTAATATTCTAGCTAAAGTAAAAGGAAAAGATAAACTGATTCTAGTTACCGATTCGGTAAACATCAAGGGTTTAAAGCCAGGCATATATCACTTCAAAGAAAAAAATAGAACAACTATTGTTGGTGAAGATGGTGTAGGCCGACTTGAAGATGGCAAGCTGGCTGGAAGCTGTAACAAATTAAATAAGGTACTTAATTATTCAATTAAAGAAGCAAAAATTGATTTTGTTACAGCGGTAAATGCAGCTACTGTTAATCCGCTTACGATGCTGGGCATTAATGATGGAGGCGTGATTAAAGAAGGCTATAAGGCTGATATTGCGGTATTTGATGAGGACTTTGAAACTAAAGCAGTCTACATTGCTGGCAAGTTATTTAAATTGCAATAATAAAAGTGAAGCATTCAAAAGTGCTTCACTTTTTACTTCAAGAAAGAGCAATCAAAATGATGATTGCTCTTTATTGTAAGCTAATTATTTTCTTTCATCTCTCTTTGTTCTTTAAGAGATTGTTCATAGGTTTGCAGACAGTTGCCATAACGATAGAAACTATTTAAATATTTAGGTTTAACAACTCTTTCGTATTCCATAGCTAATGGTTGATAAGCGCTGATTGAAGAAATTAAAACGTTTGGAATCAGTAGAATATCTTCTGGCTTTTCAGGATTGTAGGTAACATAGAAATGACCTGAAGGAATAGAAGTTTGCGTAATGTTAAATTTTTCAATCATAGTAGTGTTATGTGCCTGCATATTCTGATCGTATAAAGTGATATCTATTTCCCACAAAATAAACTTATTGAGTTTGGCGTCCCTGATATAGCGAACAAATCTTCCTTCTCTGGCATAAGCTAAAGCTACTTGACCTGAGGTAACCATTTTTTTAATGATTCTTTTGTCAGTCTGAGTGTCATGGTAAGTAAAGACAATGCTCAATGATGAAATACCCACAAAATAAACAATCAATATTAGTAAGGAGTTGTCTCCCCATTTACTTCTGGTCGAGACCAAAAGTATCGTGCTGAGCAAAGTAGCTATGACAACAAAAAATAAAATTAGGGTCGATTTTTTATATAATTTCAGTTGCATATGAATTTCCTCTTTTCTTTGTGCATTAACATTATATATCATAAATTGCATGCTTGACAAATAATAAAGAAGATATGAAAGCGTTTTCAACTGACATAAGCGATTGTGTGATTGGGATGTGAAAGCACTTGCAAAGGCCATATATTTGATTTAAAATTAGTTAGAGGAGGTTCATAAAATATATGAGCAATGTATTATTAGGACTAATATTAGGGCTATGGTCAGGTGTAG
>CAYUXW010000030.1:0-20870 GCA_964449115.1 uncultured Erysipelotrichaceae bacterium
GAGATCAAATGAAAACAGACCTTTTTTAAAAAAGTCTGTTTGTCAACAATCTGAAGGGACAATTAAATGTCCCTTTTATTTTATTATTTTCCAAGTTATGATAATATAGTTTCAAATATTTCGTTAATAGAGGTTATTTATGGAAGATAAGTATATTGTTAAAACTGGAAATAAGATTTGGTGGTCATTAATTACAGCAGTAATTTTATTAATCATAATTATAAAAAGCATATTTAAAAACAGTTCAACGGAGACCATTAGAATCTTTATGATTTATTTCAGTGTTTTTAATCTGATATATTTATTTATCTACAAAACAAGTTTAGGCAAGGTAAAAGGCTATGACTACAACTGGGCTAACGAATTGCCATTTTATTTATGCAATATCGGCTCAATCACTTCTCTTTTTGCGGCTATTACCCTAAATCCTACCTTGATGGCTTTTTGCTTTGTTGAAGGCAGTTTTGGGGCTTTACTGGCCTATCTGATGCCTGATGGTGGTTTTGAAAGCGTCAGCTTTTTCTCCATTATGGGTTTAGGTTTTTATGGTTATCATGGTTTACTGATGGTAATTAATATGCTGTATGTTGTTTTAGGATTGTATGTTCCTTCATTTTCAGAACTTATTCCAATGCTTGTATATAATTCATTAATCCTGATAATCGTCCATATTATCATTATTACTTTAAGAAAGACCATTCACCCTAAAGCCAACTACATCTACACTGTAGAAGCAACAAACCCAATTTTAAAAAAGTTTTATAATCTCTTACCGGTTAAATGTCTATACTTATTTTTAACCTATCCTTTAGTAGTCATCCTTTACTCTGCTCTGGTTTTTTTATATCGATTATTAAGTTGATAAAAAGGACTGTTTCAGTCTTTTTTCTTTAGCAATAACAAATCAATTATTTCTCTAATAATTAATTATGTCATCTAATATCAGTCGTGATATAATTACCCTAAAAGAGGTGAACTTTATGTTGGCTATTATTGATATAGGTTCTAACACCATTAGAATGAATGTTTACATTAAAAAAGAAGATGGTTTTGAAATTGCTTTTAACTCCAAAGAAATGGCAGGTCTGGTCAGTCAGATTGAAGATGGAGTCTTGTTGAAAAGCGGTGTTTTAAAACTGTTGGATGTTTTAGGAAAGTTTGATTTAATACTGAAAAGGTTGAATATTACAGATGTATTTCCTTTTGCAACAGCTTCTTTAAGAAATATTAAAAATAGCGAGGAAGTAATTCAAAAAGTTAAAAGTACGCTTGGTTTAAATATTCATCTGGTTTCAGGAAACGAAGAAGGTGAATTAGGATATACAGGAGCTTCTTCCGTCGTTAAAAAGGATAGTGGGCTGTTAGTTGATATTGGGGGTGGTTCATCTGAACTGGTTATTTTCAAAAATAACAAGATTAGAAGATCAACCTCACTTCCAATCGGCTCTTTAAATTTTTATCGCAATTATGTCAGCAGCATTTTACCACAGTTAAGCGAAATAAAAGAAATTAATAGAAACGCTCAACAGATCTTAGAATTGCATGATTCAAATCCACAAAAAATTCATACAATTGTAGGCGTTGGAGGAACTATCAGGGCACTGCTAAAACTTAAAAACTCCCTCTATGTTGATAGCGATGCAGATGTTATTACATTTGACGAACTGAAGGACATCGTAAACAGAATGAAAACGCCTCACATATTTCAAGATGCCATACTGAAATCAATACCAAATAGAATTCACACTATCGTACCTGGAACTATGATTTTGTACTCAATTATGAAACATTACCGTTCAAAAGAAATAATCGTTTCTCAAGCTGGGGCAAGAGAGGGTTACCTGATTAATTATGTTATGAAAAAGAAGGAGATAACTTATGGTGAATAAGGAGATCACACCACTAAATTTATTTATAAATCGAGAAATATCTTGGTTGGAGTTTAATAAAAGGGTTTTGTATCAAGCACTTGATGAAGCAACACCTCTTTTGGAATGCTTAGGTTTTGTTTCTATTTATGGAAGTAATCTTGATGAGTTCTTTATGGTTCGTATTGGATCTTTATCCGACCAAATGATTGCCATTCCAAATAAAATCGATGATAAAACCGGTCAAAATGCCCAACAACAGATCATTGCGGTTTGGAAATGGCTAAAGAGTCATGAAAAAGAAGTAGAAAAGACCATTAAAAAAGTTATTGGTAGACTGCCACAGATTGGAATCAATATTTTACAGATGGATGATTTGAAAAAAGTTGATGAACTTTTAGCAAGAGATTACTTTAATAAAGATATTAAACCATTGTTATCTGCTCAAATCGTTGATCCACACCATCCATTTCCTTTTTTGAAAAATAAACAATCATATGTGATGGCACAATTAGAAGATAAGAATAAAAAAATACGCTATGGCATCGTTCATACTGAAAATTTGCCAAAGTATATCAGTTATTCCATTAACAATAGAGAACGTGTTGTAATTACAAGTGATTTAATTACCCATAATTTATCGAGTATCTTTAAAAAATATACTGTAAAAGAAGTAGTTACTTTAAGAGTCACACGCAATGCTGATGTTGATATCGCTACTGAAATGATGGATGAGCATGAAGATTTCTTAAATATCATGGAAAAGGTATTGAGAAAAAGGAAAAGACTTGGAATTGTCCGAGTGCAGTTGTCACATTCAATTTCCAGTGATTTTAGTGACTATATTAAAAAGGAACTAAATCTGCAACAGGATGTTCTTGTAGTAAATAACTATCCACTGGATTTAGATTTTGGTTTCGCAATAAAAAAAGCCTTTAAAGATAACCATCCAAATGATATTTATCCACCTGTATATCCAGTAAACTCGATTGACTTCGCCAATCAGAGCGGACTGGACTATTTAAAAAATAACGATTTATTACTGCATTTTCCATATCAGAGTTCACAGCCCTTTATTCAGCTGATTTATGAGGCAGCCAATAATCCGCATGTAGTTTCAATTAAAATTACCCTTTATCGTCTTTCAAGTCCATCTAGAGTTGCCAATGCCCTGGCCTATGCCGCAGAAAAAGGAAAACAGGTAATTGCGGTGATGGAACTAAGAGCCCGCTTTGATGAACAGTCTAATATTGATTATTCAAAATTGCTGGAGGATGCTGGCTGTACTATCCATTATGGCTTGACAGATTATAAGGTCCACTCTAAAGTTTGTCTGATCACAATGCGTGAAAAAAATACGATTAAGTATTTTACCTATGTCGGAACAGGAAATTTTAATGAAAGCACTCAAGAACAATATACGGACTTAGCCTACATAACTTCTGATACCACGGTCGGCAATGATGCAAACCTGCTTTTTGATGCCCTTTCTGTCAATGAACTGACTGAAGGTAATGAGACATTATGAATTGCACCATTATCATTTAGAAGTGAAATTATAAAAGAAATTGATCATGAGATTGAATATCATAAATTGAATGGCAATGGAAATATTGAATTTAAGCTAAATTCAATGAACGATGTCTTGATTATGAATAAACTTGTTGAAGCCTCTCAGCAAGGTGTTAAAGTATTCCTGATTATTCGTGGAATTTGCTGTTTGTTACCAGATGTGGAAGGATATACTGACAACATCACAGTAAAATCAATCGTTGGCCGTCACTTAGAACATAGTCGTATTTTCAAGTTCGGTGATGGTGGCAGAGCACGTATCTTTATCGGTTCTGGTGACTTTTTAAATCGCAATACCCAACGTCGTGTGGAAGCCTTTATTCAAATAAAACAACCAGATTTAAAAGTTCGAGTCAATCATATTCTGGCAGTTGAAAAAGATAACAACTCCATAGGCTGGATTATGCAAAATGACGGTTCATATATAAATCACAATGATTCAACAATGCAACATTCTCAGGATATTTTAAGAAAATACTTCTCAATAGAAGAAGTGCTGCCAGTTGAGGTTAAAGAGGAAAAAGATAGTTTCCTAACCCGTTTAAAAAAGCGATTTATCGGTTAAATTTTACCAGTTTTGTCAATATCTTAGATAAATTAAGTTAACTGTTTATAAAATGTTAACTAAATAAAAAACTCAGCTAACTGAGTTTTAAATAGTAACCAATCTAAAAAGCAGGTTGCCCTGCTTTTTTTTACTTTTTAGCTTTTCTTTGAATAGCTTTTACTATTTCTACTACTGGAATAACTACAGCACCCAAGGCAATCGCAATCAGGTATTCATCAAGTCCAACAGTCGTAAATCCAAAGGCATTAGCCAAAAATGGAACTTCACACACCAGAGTTGTCGCAATCAGCGATAAAGTAGCCGCAATCCATAATACCTTGTTTTGAGTAGGCAGTTTGAAAATTGAACCACGTTGAGAACGCATATTGAAGCTATGGAAGATTTCAGCCATTGACATTGTCAAGAAAGCCATTGTCATACCATGAGAACTGTCTCCGACTACAAAGTTGCCAAACTCCATATAATGTCCAATAAAGAATGAAGTTACCGTTAAAATTGTTACCAACACGCCCTGATAAGCGATATCGAATCCCATACCATCAGAGAAGATGCCAGCTTTTGCAGGACGTGGTCTTCTTTCCATAATATTTGGTTCAGCTTCTTCCATACCTAACGCCAGTGCTGGGAAACTGTCAGTTACCAGGTTAATCCACAGAAGGTGAACTGGTTTTAAGATTTTAAAGTTTAGAATGGTAGCTACAAATATTGACAATACTTCACTCATATTTGAACCCAGCAAGAACTGAATAGCCTTACGGATGTTGTCATAAATACGTCTTCCTTCTTCAACTGCTCCAACAATTGTCGCAAAGTTATCATCAGCCAAGACCATATCAGCAACATTTTTAGTAACGTCAGTTCCTGTAATACCCATACCGACACCGATATCACTTGACTTGATAGATGGAGCATCGTTTACACCATCACCTGTCATAGCAGTTATATAGCCATATTTTTTCCAGGCATTGACAATTCTTGTTTTATGTTCTGGTTGAACTCTGGCATAAACACTGATATCCATGAATTTTGATTCAAATTCTTCATCATCCATATCATTCAGCTGGGCACCGGTAATAGCATAAGTATCTTCAGTAATAATACCTAATTCTTTGGCGATTGCTATAGCTGTATCAATATGGTCACCAGTAATCATAATCGGTCTGATATTGGCATGTCTGCATTCAACGATTGCATCTTTAACTTCCGGTCTGACTGGGTCAATCATACCTGTTAAACCGATAAAGCATAAATCTGTTTCCAGTTCTTCCGCTTCAAAAGAAGACGGTTTCTGATCATAATGTTTTTCAGCACAAGCTAATATTCTTAAGGCTCTATCAGCCATGGCTTTATTAGCAGCCATGATTTCTTTCTTATATTCTTCAGTAATTAAAACTGGTTTTCCATCTTTCAGGTAGTGGGTACATTTGCCGACAATTACATCAGGAGCACCTTTAGTATACTGCACAAATTTATCATCAGCTGGATGAACAGTTGACATCATTTTTCTCATTGAATCAAAAGGCGCTTCTCCAACTCTTGGATACTTAGTTTTTAATTCATTTTTTGGTAATCCTAATTTATTAGCCCAGACTACCAGTGCCACTTCTGTTGGCTCACCGATGACCTGGCCTTCATTATCAAGTTCAGCATCACTACATAAAGCCATCCCAGTAGCTAATCGTTTTTCATCTTCGCCAAAATAATCAACAATTGTCATCTTATTTTGAGTCAAGGTACCTGTCTTATCTGAACAGATTATCTGAGCACAGCCCAATGTTTCAACAGCAGTAAGTTTTCTGATAATCGCGTTACGCTTACTCATATTGGTAACACCAATTGATAATACAACGGTAACAACGGCAGCTAAACCTTCAGGAATAGCAGCTACTGCTAAAGAAACAGCAATCATAAATGAGTCAATAACAAATTCAAAACTGAAGTTGCCCACTCTGACCAGCTGAATAACAAATACCAATCCACAGATTACCAATACCAGCCAGGTCAGAATATTAGATAGTTCATTCAATTTAATCTGCAGTGGTGTTTTTTCATCAGAAACTTCCTGCAATGCACCAGCAATCTTACCCATTTCAGTATCCATGCCAGTTGCAGTAACCACTGCAGTGCCTCTACCATAAACTACCGTAGAACCCATATATAACATATTCTTACGATCTCCTAAAGGAACATCGTTTTCATTTTCTTTTAATCTAATCATATCGATAAACTTAGTCACCGGAACTGATTCACCTGTTAAAGCAGCTTCTTCAACTTTCAAACTGGCATTTTCCAGAATTCTAGCATCTGCTGGAACAGCATCACCTGCTTCTATCAAAATGACATCACCCACAACCAAGTCTTCTGAATGAATCGTTACAACCTGACCATCACGCAAAACTCTAGAAGTAGCAGCACTCATCTCCTGTAAAGCTTCGATAGCCTTTTCAGCCTTGTTTTCCTGATAAACTCCTAATACCGCATTTACAATTACAACTGTCATAATAATGATGACATCGGCAAAACTATCATTTTCAACAAATGCCAGTATACCGCTGATAGCAGCAGCTACAATCAGAATAATAATCATTGGATCTGCTAACTGTTCAAAAAAGCGAGCGATTAATGATTTTCCTTTGGCAGCCTCTAATTTATTTTTGCCATAAGTTGCCAGACGTTTTTCTGCTTCAGCAGAAGTTAAACCATGTTCATCAGCCTTAAGTTCTTCCAATACTTTTTCTTTGTCTACAATATAGAATCTCATTTACTAACCTCCATAAAATAAAAACTCAACATTATCTATGCTGAGCTAATTTATAATGTTCTAACTCATGCATAGATAAACTAACACATGAGTCTCGTTATTTAAAACAAGCCAGTCTAAACGACAGTGCTGTTGACTTGTTACGTAATAAACGCTAACTACTCCCTCAATGAGCAACATAATATTACAGGACATTTTTATAATTGTCAAGAATTATTAGTCTTTTATAAAAATTGGGTGATTAATAAATGACAATTTTCCAATTTTTAATACAGGAAAATGTCTCAAATTATAAAATGATTAAAACTGTATAATTCAGATGAATGTACTACTTTCTACAGATTAGAATTTTTTACCTTACAAACTGGAATTTATCTTACGGTATCTTTGCGATAATCATTTCCGGAGAGCCCTCTTCCAGGGAATTGTATTCATCATAGTGAATATGACTTCCCGGACAGGACTGCGCCAGTTCTAAAAGTTGATTTGCCAAAGAAATCAGGCCTTCTTTGTTTGCTTGAATAGTGATTTCTTTGCAATCAGCTTCCACTTTGATAACAAATCCTTCCACCCAATCTATTTCCATACCATCCCCCTGTAAATTCTAATTTTACTATATTTTTAATTTATTAAAAATTAATCTCTCTAACTGATGTTAGCCAATAATTTTAAAAGTAACATAAGTCTTTTCTAATCCATTTGTTCTAAATCCAGTGTTGCTTTAGCTCCAATATCATAATCTGCCCTGATGCCTTTTTTATAAGCAATGTAAGCTGAAGCACCAATCATTGCTGCATTATCAGTACAATATTTTAAAGGTGGAATTATATAGTCGATATCAGGATAATTATTTTCCATCTTTTCTTCTACTATTTTTCTAAGTTCACTATTAGCAGCTACTCCACCAGCCAAAACCAGTTGTTTAACTTCATAATTATCCAAAGCTATTTCTACTTTTTGCCATAAAAAGTTCAAGGCTGTCTTTTGAAAAGAAGCACACATATCTTCAATTGATAGCTGTTCATTATTTCTTTTTAAACGATTAATTGCCTGCATCACTGCACTTTTTAAACCACTAAAAGAGAAATCTAAAGGACTTTCTACTTTTGGAGTTGGAAGTTTATAAACTGGTTTACCAAGTTGAGCTAATTTATCAATTTTAGGCCCACCTGGATAAGGTAAATTTAAAACTCTACCAACCTTATCGTAAGCTTCTCCAATAGCATCATCTAAAGTTTCACCAATAATTTTAAAATCATAATCTTCTTGCATTAAAACTAACTCAGTATGACCACCAGAAACAACTAAAGCTAAAAGTGGAAACTTTAACTCTTTAACAAACCCGTTGGCATAAATATGTCCACTTAAATGATGAACTGGTATTAATGGTTTATTATAAGCCCAAGCCAGTGTTTTAGCAGCTAAAACTCCAATATGCAATGAACCAATCAGTCCAGGTCCTTGAGTAAAGCCAATGGCATCAATATCCTCTACTGACATATTCGCTTCTTTCAAGGTTTCCTTAATGATGATGGAAATATTTTCAATATGAATTCTGCTGGCTACTTCTGGTACAACTCCACCATAAAGAGTGTGGACATCAATTTGACTAGCCACCTTGTTTGCCAATATTTCATTACCATTTTTAACTATGGCACAAGCTGTCTCATCACAACTTGATTCAATAGCCAAGATAATAATATCCTTCATCTTTAAATTCCTTTCATCATAAAGTGAGCATCCTCACTGACACCTTTCCAATAATAGTAGTTCTTTTTAGTATTAATGATTTCAAACCCACATTTTTCATATAGACTGATGGCACTTTTATTAGATACTCTTACTTCCAAGGCAATCGTTTCACAGCCGGCTTCAATGGCCAGCTGTTCAATATGCTGCATTAATTTAAAACCAAAACCCTTATGCTGCTGATCTTTTTTTACGGCGATATTGGCAATTTCTGCCCTTTCAAACATAATCCATAAATCAACAAAGCCAACTATTTTATTCTCTTCATTTTCTATTACCCAGACTGAAGAATAAGGATTAAACTGAATCTCATAAACAAAATGACTAAAATTCCAGGCATCAGTAAAATTATCTTCCTCGATATCTAAAACCTCATCAATATCTTTTATACGCATTTCTCTAATCATTTTCTTAAATACTCTTGTGAACTCTTCAGATAAACTGGAGTCAATACGTCAATATTCTCTACTTTTTGCCAGCTTTCTTTTAAGACAATAAAATTACTGGCAATTTCTGGATAATAGTCTTCTTTATCAAATAGATGCAAGTCGCCAATTAAAGTAACATCATCACTTAGTAAATCTTTTATTTCTTCATTGGCTAAAACACTATCTTCTTTTAATGCCACTCCATTATTATATCTGCCTACATAACAGCGCTTAGCTCTGGCATCCATCAAGACCAACGCATTATTTATTCCCGCATACAGCTGCAGTGTTGATAGTGTATAAATCGTTTTACCAACAATTGAACCTAATATCTTGGCTACTGTTAAGCCTATTCTGACTCCGGTGTATGAACCTGGACCTATCGTTACAACAACATTTTTAACATCTTCTAAAGGTACATCATTCTTTTTTAAAAGTTCATCCAACTCAAATACAATATATTCTGACTGTAGTTTTGGACAATCGTTTTGAATATAATCAATAACCTTATTTTCATCCATCAGAACCAAAACCAAAAACTGATGGGAAGTATCTATTCCTATTGTATACATAGCTTGTCCAGTATCCTTTCATACTCTTGACCTGTAGCGGTAATCAGCAGTTCTCTTTTGTCATCATCCAAGATATTGATTTCAATATTTATTCTATTTTCTGGTAGTAAATCACTGATAAAGTGACTCCATTCAATTACACAGACACCATCAGATTCAATATATTCTTCAAATCCCAAATCCTGAGACACACCTTCCAGACGATAGGCATCAATATGATAAAGCGGCAAATCACCTTGATAGATTTTAAGCAGGGTAAATGTTGGTGAAGTTATATTTTTCTTAATATTAAGTCCTTTTCCCAAACCCTGAGTAAAGGTTGTCTTTCCAGCTCCTAATTGTCCTGATAAGGTAATTAAAGCACCGGCAAATAAAAAACCAGCTAACTTTTCAGCCAACTGCCTTGTTTCCAGCGCTGTTTTGGTTATTACTCTAACAGTTTTCAACATCATCACCACAATAATTATAATTCAATAGTCCAAATAATCAAACATAAAAAAACCTAGCTTGTTTCAACTAGGTTATCTACTTTTTAAATCAGATAATCTAAAACAATAATTTCATTATCCAGTTCATCTGAAAACTGCAGTGTATCAGTCGTTAGATAAATAACTTTTTCAAAATATTTAGTAAAGTCAAAAACTGTCTTCAATACATCATAGCCGAAATCAGCTGATTTGTAATGCATTGGTATGGTTACCTTGGGATTAACAGCTTCAACAATTTTTCTTGCTACTTCAGGACCGATAGTATAATAACCACCAACCGGAATTAAAAGCACATGACAGTCTTTAATCTTTTCAATCTGCTCTTTTTCAAGCATACATCCTAAATCACCCAGATGAACGACTTTATAATAGTCCTGGACAGTAATAATATGAATTAGATTGTCGCCTCTTAAGGCTCCTTTCTTTTCATCATGATATGAGTCTATTGTTTCAATTTCAAAAGGACTATCGTATTTAGATTCCACAAGTTCTACACAACTGGTGCCACAATGGTCACCATGTAGATGAGAACATAAAACGATGTTTGCCTTTTCATCAAGATCTCTAAAGCCCTTGACCGACCCCTTTTCAAAAGGATCGATAATCAAACTCTGGCTTTCAACCGAAATTTTAAAACAAGAATGTCCTAACCATTTAATTAACATCTTTTTTACCTCCTACAAATTTCTAATGCGATAAAAATACTTATCAACCAATCTGTCATTATGATCAGCAAAATCTTCATTCATGAAGGCCATATGACCATTGTAGTAGACATCAGGCTGAATACCTTTTTGAACCAGATTTTCTACCATTTGTGTCAAGATAGCGTTTTGTAGAAAAATATTAGGAATTGTTGAAACACTTCCCACTTTCATTGGAAAGCCTTCAATTTCTACAGCAGCATCACCAATAATGCAGCAGTTATCCAATACAACATCAGCAACATCTTTTAGTTTTAGACCATCTTTATGTTTAGTAGTTAGATAGTTACTATACTCAACAGCTGTAATCGCTATAACTGGAATTCCTTTTTCTTTGGCTCTTATTGCTGCATCCACTGGGGCAATATTGTTGCCACTGTTGGAAATAATAATCATACAGTCATTAGGAGTAATGCGATTATAGTCAACTATAATTCTTCCTATTCCATAAGTATTTTCAACTAAATATGATTTAGTAATTTCAGTATTGCCTGTGGCTGAATGTTCTAATAAGGCCGCATAGTTAGCAGGGGTTGCAGCACGCCAGAAAGCATCATCAACCACCAAATGCGAGTGACCTGTTCCAAAACCATATATTAAACCGCCATTTTCGGTTGTTTCAGCCAGAATTTGAGCTGCTTTAACAATAGCATCCTTATTTACTTCCATAACTTTATCAATAACCTGTTTTTCCACTTCAAAATACTTTTCCCAAGCTTTCATAATTGTCCTCCTCTTTACTCCATATCATAATTATAAAGGGTTTTCATATTTTTTACATTGAAAATAATGCTTATTGGATTTAAAATTAATTAGGAGTAAGAAAGTGGGTGGAAGTCATTGGAAGTGGATAATAATAATTTTTATTTTATATATCGATGGAATAAAAGAAACTTTTCACTTTTTCTAACTTTCAGACAGGGCTTTTCTTCCATCAGCAAAAAAATGAACGGAGGAAATATATGGCAAATGATACACGCTTAACAAACCCAGAATATGTAGCTGAGATTATTGATTTATTAAATCAGGACATCTCTGAACAAACCTTACAAGATCTGTTTATTGATTACCATGCTTCAGATATCGCTGATGCGATAGAAGAAATGGAACCAGATAAAAGAAAATTGATTTTTAGTCTTGTTGATGATGAACAGCTGTCAGAAATTTTTGCCTACCTTGAAGATACCGATATTTTTGTCAAAGAAATTGATTTAGAGCTGGCGGCTCAGATTTTATCTGAAATGGACTCAGATGATGCTGTTGACGTTTTAGAAGAGATTGAAGATAATCAAATCAAGGACAGAATCATTGAAATGATGGATGAGGAAAGCAGTGAGGATATCCTGCTGATTCAGTCTTATGATGAAGATACCATTGGTAGTATGATGACTACTAACTATATTGAAATTCATAAGGATTTATCGATTAAAGAAGCTATGCGTGCACTAGTGGCTCAAGCTGAAGATAATGATAATGTTTCCACTATTTATGTCGTTGATGAACAAGATAAATTTTATGGCGCAATTGATTTAAAAGATTTAATCATTGCTAGAGAAGGTTCTCCTTTAGAAGATATCATAACCAATAGTTATCCAACCGTTTATGCCGATGCTTTAATCTCTCACCTTTTGGAAGACTTAAAGGACTATTCCGAAGACTCTTATCCGGTATTGGATAAAGATGACCATATTATCGGCATTATTACAGCGACCGACATCGTTGAGATGGTTGATTTTGAGCTTAGTGATGACTACGCTAAACTTGGTGGTTTGACTAGTGAAGAAGATATCAGCGAGTCTATTTTTGAGTCAGTCAAAAAAAGAATTCCATGGCTGATGATCTTGCTTATTTTTGGCTTAGGAATTTCTTCAGTGGTCGGCGTCTTTGAAACTGTTGTTCAGCAGATTTTACTAATTATCTGTTTTCAATCATTAATACTTGGTATGGCTGGTAATGTCGGAACTCAATCACTAGCTGTAACTGTTAGAGTTTTGTTAGTAGAAAATTTGACAACAAAAGAAAAACTGGTCCACATCTTGAAAGAAGTTCAAATCGGACTTACCAATGGTATTTTGCTTGGAGCTTTATCAATTGTTGTAGTTACAGCTTATATAATGCTGTTTAAGGGAAAAGATTTTCAATTTTCACTTTTAATTGGTCTTTGCGTAGCACTGGCCCTGATATTAACGCTGGTAGTATCGTCATTGATGGGAACTCTTGTTCCAATCACTTTCCATAGTATCAATATCGACCCAGCGGTTGCTTCTGGACCACTGATTACAACTTTAAATGATCTGGTCGCAGTTATTGTCTATTATGGTCTATCGTGGATATTGATAATTCAAGTATTCAATATGGTTTAAAAAAATCGGGTAAATTCCCGATTTTTATATTCCACTTATTTCCAGTTCAATCATCAGTCCATATGGCTGTAAATTTGATAGAATCTGATCAATTTTTGCTTTTGCTTTGATGAAAATCGGATCTTTTAACATTTCGCTTAGCACTTCAGCATCCAATGTTTCATCACCATACAGACAATAAGTTTTTAAATATGGATAATCACCACCATGAACAAAAACAAATTTATCAGATGTCTGATAGGCTTTTGTATAAATACTGTTTTGATCAACTTTCTTTGTACTGGCAATACTGCCATTAGGATGAAATTCAAAAAGCGCAATTATTTCATTGTTCATAAACAATGGATAAATCAGTTTTTCATTGATACAGATATTTTTTTCATCTTCAACAACTATTGTATAATCTCTGATTGGATTTTTTATATAGAACTTGTCCTCTTCAGTATACTCCAATCCTTTTATTTTTCTATTTGCTGCTTCAATCAGCATATCTTTAATTATTAAACTGGTTTCCTCCGTTGAAAAACATTCATTAACAGTTATTTTATTTATTTTGGATAAATTTATTTCTTTATTGATTTTAATTTTATCAGCATAAAGATTTTTTTCTTTTAAGACCATTTCTGTAGTTTTATCAACTAAAAGAGCATAAACAAACTTACCCATATAAGGATAGGTTATTGTACCGGTATCATTCTTTTCCGAACTATATACTCCGATGCAGAACAGGATGTTTTCCATATCATAGACAAAATAATAACAAGGAAACTTAACCGTTTTACTTTTCTGTTGCTGATCAAACCCCTTTAGTCTTTCAGAAATATAGTATTTGGTAGAAGGATTATATTCAAAATTATTTATCAGATATGCTTTAGCAAAAGACAAGGCACACTGCTCTACAATATCTGCGATTGGCTCCTCTTTTTTACAACCACTTGAAGAACATAATACTATCAATAAAGCTAATAAAACTAATAATTTCCTCATCATTACCACCACCCCGTTATCTAAGGATAATACTAACAATCTATATTTATTGTTTACTACATTTTTATTTTACTCCTATTTGTTAATTTTTCAACAAGTAGTGAAAAAAGAAGAATTATTAACATATTTTAACAATCCTTCTCTTTTTTATAGATTTCTATTTTTAATCACAATTCTATCTTCTAAATGGGAATCAAAATTTGTTGATGCTGATAATAATTCCTCAAATATCGCATTACATGAAGTAATAACGGTCTTAGGTTTTTTATTGGCATAGACCTCTTCAATTGGTACATCAAAGAATTTGCTGAAACCATCCAGATGATATCCGGCAGTCAATCCAATCTTGATAATCTTTTCATCATAAATATCTTTACCATTTAACTGACAGACTTCAAGTACCTTGGTCAGACGATTATAGACAATATGAACACCCTTAGATACCTGATAGAACTCAGTATGTCCATCATCATAACATTCATCTCTCAGCATGTATTTGATCATATGTTTAAACTGTTTGCCTGTAACTTCCAGCATGACAACTGCTTCATCATAAGGCAAACATTCTTTTAAATCCTGATATCTGACAATTGGACCAAGCTGTTTTTTCCTTATGGCTCCTGAGCCAAACAGCATAATATCGAAAGAGGAATCAACCTGTAATAGATCAGCAATCAGATTTCCTAGCTCCGTTTCCATATTGCGTTGTGGATGAGATAAAGGTCTTCTAAAAGTTGTAATTATCTTTTGATATTTTTTATCCGTTTCATCCTTATATACGCCTAAGAGTTCTTCCATAATCGGATCAAATGGACAGGTCTTTTCATTAATTGGAATACACTGCCATGTGTATCCAACCAATTTATTTTTATCATCAAAGTCAATATCAAATCTACCAATCTGATCAGTACCGGTATAAGCCTGGACAATTGGAATTCCGTTGACTACTGCCGGTTCACTTAGACTGGTGTGTGAGTGACCCCCTATTATCATATCTACTCCCCATTCTGGATCTAAAATAGCTGCCAACTTTTTATCTTCCTCAAAACCAATATGAGTCAATAAAACCGTCAAGTCAATAGAGGTAGTTTTGTAATTGTCTATTATAACCCCAATTTCCTTTCTGGCTTCCCAGATATCAACAAAGGCGCCGATTAATTCTTCACCTTTAGTCTGATTTAAAACTTCTTCGGTTAAAACTCCAATAAACATTACTCTTAAACCATTGATATAAACGACCTTAAAAGGACTGAATAATCTTTGATGATTACTTTTGATATACAGGTTGGCATTGATAATAGGAAACTTGGCACACTTTTCCAAAAACAGTAAATGAGCGATACCATAATCGGTTTCATGATTACCAACTGTAACTACATCTGGACCTAAGAAATTCATAATCTCAATTGTTGAAAGGCCCTTATATTCTGAATCGATAATTGAACCTCTAAACATATCCCCGGCAATAACATATAACAGTGAATCATTGATTTCTCTTTCTCTTCTAATATAGCCAGATAAAAGTGAAACTCCACCAACAAGTTTTTCATCAATCTTTTCAGCTAAAAAATCTCCATGTAAATCATTAGAGTGCAATATTGTCAATTTCTTACCCATTAAATACTCTCCTTCAAGAATAAAAAAACACAAAAAATTGTGTTTGTTTAGATGTTGCCAGCCCAGGCAGGAATGTTTTTACCTCGATTAATAATCACTGCCTTTTGAAAATCAGTCTGATTTAAAAACTCCAGAATTGAATTAACTTCACTATCGTTACAGCCAACTAAAAGTTTAACCTCAATGTCTCTTTTAAGTATGTCAGCACACACTACTAAAGATGAAACATTGGTTGCATCAAGTGTACCACGATAAACAGATATATGATCAGGATTAGTACCATGTAAATCCTTTAAATACCCATAATCAACCGGATATATAAGATTGGTATACATTGGATGCACTGAATTTTTAGGTCTATCAATTACTAAATCACTTGATAGATATAAAGTATCTATTTTTTGCCAAAACAATGCATTATTTTCAAACTCCATCTAGACACCTCCACAAAATACATTATATATGAAATAATTTTCATTTTCAATAGGAGATTTTTGTAAATATTTTCATTTTTTTATAATCGCTTACATTGTTTCAACTTTTTAATTAACTTTTTTACCTCGTTTTGGTCAAAATCTGCACTCCCAATTTCTATTGCCGGTTTATTGCGACCGTGAAAATCCGAACCAACCGACATCAGAAGATTATATTCCTTAGCTTTTTTATGGTAGTAATCAACAGCCTTTTTATCATGATAGCTGCTGTAGACTTCAATGCCATCTAAACCATAAGATATAATCTCTTTTAATTTATCTTCATCATAACCAATATTATGATGCGGATGAGCTAATACCATCAGGCCACCACATCCATGGATCAACTCTTGGGCCTCTTTAATAGGTAAAGAAAAATCTTCATCAACATGACAGGACTTTCCTTGAGCATAAAACTCTCTATAGAAATTAAAATACGGATTATCAGCCAGTTTGCCACCAGTTCTAAATTCTTTCAGCCTTTCATCAGTATCATTTCTAGAATCATGTAAAACAATTTCTCCGATGCTTTCCGGTTCAACCAGTCCCTCATTGGAAACTTCGATTACTTTCTGGGCCTCAAACTTGAAACCAAAATCCCAGGCCTTTTGCATCAAAATTGCACCTAAATCTCTTAATTCATCTTTAACCTTTTTTTCTCGTTCGATAAATCTTGGATCACTATAATCAATATTGTAGCCTAGAATATGCAGCAAGGTGCCATCATCCATTACTGCACTTACCTCTGTTGCTGGCACAAAGTCTATTTCATATTCCTTTGACCACTTTTCTGCTTCTTTTAGAGCTGAAACACTATCATGATCACTTATAGCTATAATATCCATTTTCAGACCTTTTGCTCTTTCAACAATCTCTCTGGCAGTCAGCTCTCCATCAGCTGATTTATCAGTATGTATATGCAAATCTATCTTCATCTTCATCACCAAATAAATTATATTATGTTATAATTGATTTAACAAATAACTATATGGAGGTCACAATGAATTTCAGAGAAATAGCTAATAATTTTTTACTTAAATACAATCAACATCCTGATAATATCGATATTGATAGTCTAACCAGATCCTTTGTTGAAGAGATGAAACTGGGCTTGGCGGGAAAACCTTCATCTTTAATGATGATTCCAGCTTATGTCTCTACCAAGGGAGAAGTTCCTTTAAACGAAACAGTTATCGCAATTGATGCTGGTGGAACCAACTTGAGAATTGCCTATGTTACATTTACAGAAGAAGGTATAGTGATCGAAAACCTGAAGAAACAGACCATGCTGGGAGTTGAAAAACCATTACATATTAATGAATTTTTCAGCCAGTTAACCGACATCATTATGCCTTATTTGGAAAGAAGTCAAAAGATAGGTTTCTGTTTTTCCTTTGCGGCAGAAATACAGCCTGATAAAGATGGTAAGATAATTGAATTCTCTAAAGAAATCATCGTTGAAGATTGCGAAGGAAAACTGATTTTTGAAGAACTGAATAAAGAAATCAGAAAAAGAGGCTTTGAAAAAGAAATATCAGGTGTCATATTAAATGATACTGTTTCTACTCTTCTTGGTGGACCAGCAATCAAAACAACAGAAAAAGTAGATGGCCAAATCGGTCTAATACTGGGTACCGGAACTAATACAGCTTATATTGAGAAATTAGAAAATATCACAAAACTTGATTTACATGGTGAAGAAAAAATGATTATCAATATGGAAAGCGCAGGTTTCAACAAAACACCACAAGGCAAATTTGATAAGATTTTTGATGAACAATCAATAAATCCAACTGCCCATTTATTTGAAAAGATGATTTCAGGCATCTATCTGGGTAATGTAATCTGTGAAACCGTTAAACATGCCGCAAAGGAAGGTCTTTTCTCAAAAGAAAGCACCATCAAAGATTTACCATACTTTTCAATGGTTGAAGTTGATGAGTTTTTAAGAGAACCTTATGGAAACAATTTGCTGGCAAAAGCCTGCCATAATGAAAATGATGTTGAACTTCTTTACAATTTTGCTGATCTGTCAATTGAAAGAGCTGCAAAACTGGTAACTGTTAACTTAGCTGCTGATATCGTTCAAATGGATGGTGGAAAATATAAATCAGCACCTTGCAGAATTGTTATTGAAGGATCAACCTATCATAAATGCTACTCATATAAAGAAAAGATTGACAGATATATGAAAGAATACATCAACGACACACTACACAGATATTACATGATTACCAGTGGTGATGATGTGAACCTGGCAGGAAGTGCTATTGCGGCATTACTTAATTGTTAATAGCATATAAGAGGATCAAGTAATCCTCTTTTTTTGTAGGTACCAAATGCGATCTTATCTGCTTCACTGGTAGTTTTGTTGTCAACTATTACTAGACATTCAAGGTCAGAAGACCATAAATAAAACCAGGATTATTGTCCTGGTTTTATATTTATCTTTTTGGCAGTTCAATTAAAAAGTATTCATAAGGAACACTTTTCCCCAATTCTTCCTTTTCTTTTTGCCTCAACTGTATTGTTTCTTTTATGGACTCTTCAGAATAACCTAATTCTCTAGCTTTTTTTTATATATTCATCAACTGACATCATTTTTTTATCTTTCATTATTTTCTCCAATTTTTTTAATATTCTCTTGTTATTATATCACCAATTGTCTTTACAATTTCACGAGGATTAGGATTGTTACAATATTCTGACTATACTTAAGCTATCATATCAGAGTATTTCAAATGATTTTATCAGATGCAAGGTGAGTAGTTACTGTTATCAACCCATTTAATATTAAGCATCCTATCAATTACTCTATCGTTTAATAAGGCAAATGAGACAGTGTCAAATTTTTCTTTTCTACCAATATCAAACATTGTTTTTTTATAAGATTTCTCTATTCAAAATGTTGTTAGATAAATTAATTATTATTACATCTTTAATTTATGATAGTATGGTTATGGTGATTACATGTTAAGAATTAACGATATTAAAATATATGAAGATATATCTAATGAAGAAGTTATAAAAAGAGCTATTAGAAAAGCAAGAATTAAAAATAGTGATTTTATTAGTGGGAAGATAATAAGAAAAAGTATTGATGCCAGAGATAAAGATAACATTCATTATAATTACATTGTTGATGTTGAAGTTAAAAATGAAAATAATTACCCAAAACTAAAAAAAGTAATTGAAAGTAGTATACAAGTAACTAAAAATAGAAAATCTACATATCAGCCAATTATTGTAGGCAGTGGTCCAGCTGGCTTATTTTGTGCATTAACTTTAATTGAATTCGGCTATAAACCAATCATTATAGAACAGGGCGACTGTGTGGAAAACAGGATTAAAGCTGTTGATAACTATCGCTTTAATGGAGTGCTAAACGAAAGATGTAATGTTCAATTTGGTGAAGGTGGTGCTGGTACATTTTCTGATGGCAAACTAAATACCGGAATCAACTCTCCACTTATTCAAAAGGTATTGGACACTTTTCACTTTTTTGGTGCTCCAGTTGAAATTACCTATTTAAACAAACCTCATATTGGAACTGATAATTTAGTAAATGTATTAAAAAATATGCGCAAGCATATTGAAGAAAATGGGGGAAAATATTATTTCAATACTAAATTTACTTCTTTTGAAAAAGAAGACGATCTGCTTAAAATTAAATGTGAAACTACTGAATTTATCACTGACACTTTGGTGCTGGCAATTGGTCATTCAGCTAGGGATACTTTCAAAATGCTGAAGGAAAAAGAAATAAAAATGAATAAAAAGAACTTTGCGGTTGGTTTAAGAATTGAACATAAACAACAGATGATCAACCAGGCCCAATATGGTAATAAAACTAAACTGAATTTACCAGCCGCTGAATACAGACTTGCCTATAACAGTGACAGTGGCAGAGGCTGTTATACCTTCTGTATGTGTCCTGGAGGCGAAGTTATAGCCAGCTCCAGTGAAAATGGCAGTATCGTTACTAATGGAATGTCTTACTTCAATAGAAACAAGGAAAACGCCAATGCTGCCTTACTGGTAAATGTCACTCCAAAAGATTTTATCGAGGATGATGTTTTAGCTGGAATGCATTTTCAAAGACAATTAGAACAGGCTGCCTATATTCTTGCTGGAAGTAATAATAATGCACCTGTACAAAGACTGGAAGATTTCATCAATAATACTGTTTCTAAATCCATTGGTCATATTGTTCCGACATATCAGCCTGGTTATACTTTAGCTGACTTAAATCTGATATTGCCAGATTTTATCAGTGACACGATCAAAGAAGCTTTACCATATTTTGATAAGAAAATCAAAGGATTCAATAATCCTGATGCTATATTGACAGGAGTTGAAACCAGAAGTTCCTCTCCTGTAACAATTGTAAGAAACAGTGATCTTCAAGCAAGCTGTTCAGGCATTTATCCCTGTGGAGAAGGTGCCGGTTATGCAGGAGGAATAACTTCAGCTGCCATTGATGGTATAAAAGTTGCCTATAAGATAATTGAAAACAAATAAGGAAGTACAAGCTTCCTTTTTTATCGACATATTAAAAAAGGCAGTGAAATTTCACTGCCTCAGACTGTTGACAAACGACAATTTGAAAAAGAATTGTCGTTTTTTAATGTATAAAAGAAAATGTAAATGTGATAGAATAAATACGCAGACAAAAAAATCCTCATTTCTAACTAACTTAAGGATTGTCTGCTTTTTAATT
>CAYUXW010000031.1:0-18984 GCA_964449115.1 uncultured Erysipelotrichaceae bacterium
ACCCTAAAAGTGACCCTAAAAGATTGGAACAAACCCTAAAATTTCTCGGTTACCCTAAATCTTGTCGAATATACTACTTTTTTTTGACTTTCAAGTCACCATAATAAATCAAAGGTTAATTTTATATGATCCCCACTCAAATTTATTAATGGATTTTTACATAATTCCAAAGAATGAAAGTATGATTGATACAATAATAATTCCAAAAATCAGATTTACAGCATTAACATTCTTCTTACTTACTAGGTAATATAGGAATAATACAAAACCTAGTGGTAAAATGTTAGGTAAAACTGTATCAAATATTCCTTGAACAGGAACAACATCAAATATTACAAATGTTTCTGGGAATGAGAAATCAATGTAAGAAGGAATTAGTGCCCCAACAACCATTACACCAAGTACACCTGCTGCTTTGGTAATTGTTGTTGCATTTTCACGAATCTTGTCAATTGCATTTGTACCAAGATTATATCCTAAATGTCCAAGAGGAATTCTAGAAATTGCCCCAAAGAAGTGGATAACCATGAATACAATTGGCCCAAGGATTGAACCTTGTCTATTCAACGAAACTGAGATTGCTGCTGAAATAGGTAATAGTGTAAACCAGAAAATAGCATCACCCAATCCTGCTAGAGGACCGAACAAACCGTTTTTAATATTTCTGATTAATTCTCTATCTTCTCCTGCTTCTTCAAGAGATAAAACTAATCCATTTAAGAAAGTTGCCATGTGCATTTCTGTATTGAAGAAGTCAATATTGTTTACCATTGCAGCTGCAACTTCTTCGGTGTTGTCTCCATATATTTTCTTGAAATAAGGAGCCATTGTGTAACAGAACCCCATTGCCTGCATTCTTTCATAGTTAAATCCAAATTGTAAAACCATTGAAAGCCAGCCCATGTTGGTTATATCTTTTTTAGTTAATTTATTTCTAGATACCGTCATCATCAGCACCTCCTTCATAAACTTTCTTGTCTTTGTTACTTATATAACTTTGGAAAGTGATACAAACAGCCAAGATAGCAATAGGTAATACGTTACCTGTGTCAATAAATGTTGAAATCAAGAAACCAATGAATAGATACGCAACATTGTCAATCTTTAACATAACTTTAAGCAGTAACGCTAACCCAACCCCTGGTAATAAGTTTCCAGCAACTCTAAATCCGTGAACTAGCCATTCTGGGAACTTTTCAACCAATGCAGTAATTGGTTCCTGAATCAGGTATGCTGATAAGAAAATTATTAGTGCAGTAACTAAAGACTTACCAATAGCTGAAAGCCATACTAATCTTCCTAATGCTGCCACATCGCCTCTTTCACAAATTTTGTCAGCAATTGGCATTAATCCTGAATAAACAGTACTTAAAATCATACCAATCCATTGTCCTAACAAAGCAAAAGGTAATGACAAACCTAATGCTGCTTCTGCAGACACTCCACTTGTATAAGAGATTACAACAGTCATGATACCAGCTATCAGTGGGTTAGGTGGAACTGTACCACCAATCGTTAACAGCCCCAGATAAGCAAGTTCAGCTACTGCTCCTGCAGACAATCCCAATTGTACGTCTCCTAAAACTATTCCCGAAAAGAAACATACTACAATTGGTCTAAAAATTAAAAATACTTCAGCTTGTTGGTCTAAACTACATATAAATGCAACTAAAGACAACAATAAGCCTTGAACCAAGGTTATTTCCACAATTTACACCTCCTTTTTATATATTGTAGATTTTATCACCCGGCAAAATCTGAATGAATAAAGATACACCTTTTGCCTTCATAGCTTCAAAGTCCTCTAGGTCCTTATCATCAACATATACATGTGGTGATCCTGGATGGACTTTCTTTCCTTCTTCAAAGTGCATGTTTGCAACATTGATTTTTTCAAGTGGAAGTCCACCTTCAACAAGTCGTCTAGCACTTTGAGGGTCTCTTACCACAAGGTAGATTAATTGCTTCGGACTAGCTTTCCATAAAATTTCAATAGTTTTTTCAATACTATAGAAGCGTATTCCAACTCTAGCTATGTCAGCTGTAATAGTCATAACAGATTGTTGTACTGGATCATCAGCTGTAGCATCATCAGCAACAACAATTAAATTTGCGCCTAATGAATTTACCCAAGCTACACCTACTTGACCATGAACTAATCTGTTATCAATTCTAGTCATCAAAATATTTGGTTTTCTCATAAAATCCCCCTTTGTGTAAAATATTATAACTAAAACTTTCTTATGTACATTATATACTACTTTTAAAAAAATAAAACAAGTTTTGTAATTTTTTGTGATAATTTTTGATTTTTTGTGATAATCTATAGATATAGAGAAAGTGAGATGATTTTATAATGGAAAAGAAAAAAACTATGCTGGATTATATTGAAATGACACCAAATAAGGTATTGGAAAATGCCAAAAATCCAAAAGAACTTACAAAAACTTTAACAAACGAATATATTTCAAACAATTATAATGAAGTATATGTCGTCGCAAGTGGTTCTAGTTTTAATGCTTCAATTTGCGCTCAGCCGTTTATGGAAGATGTTTTAGGTGTAAGAGTCAATGTAATTTCGCCTTCTAATTTCACGAATTATTACAAACATAATAAGAGTGACTTCATATTTGTGATTTCTCAAAGTGGTTATAGTACAAATGCCATTGAAGCTTTAAAAAGAGCAAAACAACTCGGTGTTAAAGCTATTGGAATTACAGGTGATGTTGACAGTGATTTTAAAAATTATACTGATTTATTAATTGACTACAAAGTTGGCATTGAAACTGTGGGTTATGTAACTGTTGGAGTTGTTACACTGGTACAGTTTTTGATGACTTTCGCTTTAAATGCTTCATTGCAATTAAATAAGATTTCAAAAGAAAAATATGATGAAGCTATCTCTTCAATTGTCGAATCGGCAAAACTTCATCAGGAAATTCAGGAAAAAACTCATGCTTTTATTAAAAAACATTACAAATCTCTTTCTTCAATGCAAAAAGCTTATTTCTGCTCAAGTGGAGCCGGTATGGGTATCGCCTTTGAAGCAGCACTTAAAGTTGGAGAAACCGTTAAAATTCCTGCTTTCCCATTTGATGCTGAAGAATATATTCATGGACCAAACCTGCAATTAAATCCTGGATATACTGTCTTTATAATAGATAGCAATGATAAAGACAGCGACAGACTAAAACAAATCTACAAGGCAACCAGAGCTGTAAGTGATAACACTTATTTTATAGGAAGCAATGTTGATGAAAATAGTATTTATACAGATACTAATTTGCCTCCTTTATTTACTCCTCTGTATTACTTACCTTTCTTCCAGATAATTTCACATCAGATTACTGAAGATTTGCATAGATGGGAACAACATCCACTATTAAAAGAATTCAAGAAAATTGCAGCATCTAAAAGTAAAAACTATGTAGATAACGATTAAAAGAATATTTCAAATTGAAATTTGTTAAATTTAAAGAAATTCTTTTGCTGTGAAGGTAAAATTTAAAAAACACATGAAAAGGTGATAAAAAAATCACCTTTTTATTTGAAACAATCAAATCATCTATAATTAATTAATCGGCTTTCTAATATAATCAATCGGTCTTACTATGAAGTTGCTGTTTAGATCACAATTACCATTAACATACATTATTTCTAAGCCATTATAGGTAAATACATCTGTTTCTGGATTAATCATCAGGTAGATATCCCACAGCATTTCATCACCATATTCATAGCCTTCAAATGGTGATAAATAACCTTGCTGACCATAGCTTATTTCTAAACTTTCTACTACTTGATTTAATGGCATAAAACCATTGGCATATATTGTTCCCCATTTATCAAACCATCCACACCAACTGTTATACCAGTACAGACTGTAAGGATCTTGATCAGTCAATTTCCACCACTCTTCTTTACCCTCTTGCTGGATATAACCATTATGTTTTCTATCTACTTCAAGATGATATTTAAAGAAATCCGAAAACCAATCAAAATAGAAATATTGTTTTGTATTGCCATCTTCAGCATAATAGTAAACCACATTGATTATATGGTGAAAATAAATGGTTTTCTTTTTAAATCCAACTCGCATTTCAATGCGAAAATTCACACCATCACCGATATTTATTTCTCCAGTAACAGGAAAAGAAGTATCATAAAACTGCTCACTATTAAACAGTTGAATATACTTCTTTGACTCACTATAACTCAACTTAAAGTCGTATTTATTACCATCTTTTGGATTTTCTGGAGCAAACACTTCTACTTTATACCAAGAAAAATAAATGCCTATAGCAATAGTCAAAACTGCACTCACAATTATCAGGTTTTTTATTTTACAAACCTTTGAAACTGATTTACTTTTTTCATTCATAATCTTTACCTGTTTCCCTATTTCATTTATCCATTTCACTATCATTTAAATCCTGTTTAAACAATTTAATTCATATTCAATAGCACCTTGAATATTTATCTGTTTTTTATAAATGTATACACCATAAATTGAGTCAATAATTTCCCAATTTCTTAATTATAATTGCCTTATTAATCAGCATTATAAAAAATACCAATAAAAGAATTAAAAATCTTTTTTCTAAATCAATTTTTATTTTCATCTTGTCCTTATCTTTACAGATTAATAATAGCACAAAAGCTGTTTTTCATATATAAAATATATAAATGAATTTATATGAAATAAAAAAGTAAGATAGAATCCATCTTAATTTTATTCCAGTTGAACTTTTCCTGTATATAACTGATAATATCTTCCTTTTAAATCTATCAAAAAATCATGACTTCCTCTTTCAATAATCTGACCTTTTTCTAGAACAATTATTGCATCAGCATTTCTAACCGTTGACAAGCGATGGGCGATTACAAATACTGTTCTTCCAGCCATCAGCCTGTCCAGACCTTCGGCTATCAGTCTTTCTGTATGAGTATCTATTGAACTGGTGGCCTCATCTAAAATAAGTACCGGCGGATTAGCAACAGCTGCTCTGGAAATATTTAGTAACTGTCTTTGTCCCTGAGATAAATTAGCACCATTAGCTGTTAACAGTGTTTGATAGCCTTGTGGTAGTCGACTAATGAAGCTATCAGCATTAGCCAGTTTAGCCGCTTCAATACACTGCTGATCTGTCGCCTGTAGATTGCCATATCTGATATTATCCATAACTGTTCCTGAGAACAGATTTGTTTCCTGCAATACAACACCTAAAGAGCCACGCAGTGAATCCTTCTTAATATCCTTTATATCGATTCCATCATAAGTTATTTTTCCCTGGTCGACATCATAAAAGCGATTAATCAGGTTGGTTATCGTAGTTTTACCTGCTCCAGTTGAACCAACAAAAGCAATTTTCTGACCTGGATATGCATATAAACTTATATCATTTAAAACTGTTTTTCGATCTTCATAACTGAAGGTAACGTTATCAAGTCTGATATCTCCCTTTAATTCTGTAAGTGAATTATCCAAAGGATTTTTCCAGGCAAATATTTCAGTTCTTTCAGTAGTTTCTGTCAAATTCCCTTCTTCATCTCTAGTAGCATTGACCAGAGTTATTGTCCCTTCATCGATTTCATCTTGAGAATCTATTATTTTAAATACCCTTTCTGCACCGGAAATCGCCATCATCATACCATTAAAATGATTCGATAAGTGATTAACCGGTCCAGCAATCTGTCTGGTATATAACAAGAAACTTGATAGTGCTCCTAGGGTAAAGACTCCATCAATTGTCATTTTGGCTCCCAATACGGCAATCACCGCATATAAACAATATGCAATATTAGCGTTTATCGGCATCAGCATTCCGGCAGAAGCGTTGGCTATAACCGAAGCATTATACATTTTTTCATTATAGACCTTAAACTGTTTTATTGCCGCCTGTTCATGCTGGAAGACCTTAATAACTTTTTGACCCTGGAACATTTCTTCTACATAGCCATTGATATCACTGCCACTTTTTTGTATTTCAATAAAATACTTGCGATTTGTTTTTCCCAAAATATAAATTACTAAAGCCATTATGGCTATCGCTATTAAAGAAACCAAAGTAAGTTTGACATTTAGCTTAAACATCATAAACAAAACCCCGACAACACTAATTGAAGTTGAAATGAAAGCTGGTAAAGTTTCAGATATCAGCGGTCTCATCGTATCAACATCGTTAGTATAGAAATTCATTAATTCACCATGAGTGTGAATATCAAAGAAGTTAACCGGCATATTCTGCATCTTGGCAAAAAGTTCAGTTCTGACATCATGCAAAAGTCCTGTAGAAATAATTGACATCATCTTTCTCCAGATATATGATGCTGAAATACCAGTAATATAAATCAGTGCCATAAAAGCTAACATGTTGATAAAATTTGTCAAATCATAATCTTGCTGGCCAATAAAAGGAACAACATAATCATCAATAATTGGAGCAAAAAAATATGAAGATGCTACATTTGTTAAAGAACCAATAATGATACATACAAAAACTATTACCATGGCCAATTTATAATGAGATAAATATTTGAAAATTCTGGCAACTGTAGCTGGAATATCATCAGCTCTAGGAGTTCTTATCTGACGATAACGACGTTTTTCACTCATATTATTCACTCACTCCCTTCAGCTGGGTATAATACAGGTCAGCATATATTTCATTTGTTTTCAACAATTCATCATGTTTACCTATATCAGTTATACAGCCATCTTCCATCACAATAATTTTATCAGCATCCATTACGGAACTTATGCGCTGAGCAATAATAATAGTCGTCATATCAGATAATCTTTCCTTTAATCCTTGACGGATTTTTTTATCTGTATCAGTATCAACGGCACTTGTTGAGTCATCTAAAATGATAATCCTTGGTTTTTTTAACAGAGCTCTGGCAATTGTTAATCTCTGTTTTTGTCCGCCAGAAACATTTACTCCCCCCTGTCCCAGATCAGTTTGATAACCATCTGGAAAAGAAGTAATGAAATCATGGGCTTGAGCAACTTTAGCTGCTTCAACGATTTCTTCAAAAGTAGCATTTTCATCGCCCCACAATAAATTTTCCTGAATAGTTCCACTGAACAGAACATTCTTCTGTAAAACTACGGCAATTTCTTTTCTCAAATTATCCAACTTGTAATCTTTAACATTATGACCACCAACATATACATCACCAACAGAAGCATCATAAAGTCTAGGGATCAACTGAATAAGAGTTGTTTTACTAGAACCGGTCGAACCGATAATTCCCACTGTCTCTCCAGAAGCAATTTCCAGATTTATATCACTTAAAGTCATTTTTTGAGCATCCTTACTATAGGAAAAACTGACATTTTCAAATTTAATTGAACCATCTTCTAATTGCAGGTTTTCATCATTTCCTTCATCATTTATATCAACAACTTCATTTAGAACCTCATTAGCTCTATCTACTGAAGCCTGCGCAAAGACAATTTGCATCATTATTGAAGAAATCATCATCAAAGCAAACAGTATCTGCTTCAAATATGAAAGATAACTCATAAACTCACCAACAGTCATCATTTTAGTAATAATATAATTTCCACCTATCCAGCTAACTGCAATCATACAGCAATACATAACCAGATTAAAAAATGGATCATTTAGTAGAACTATGTTTTCAGCTTTTCTTTGGAAATCACGAACATTTTTAGAAGTCTGATTGAATTTACTTTTTTCAAGTTGTTCTCTGACAAATGTTTTTACAACCCTGATAGCAATAAAGTTTTCTTCCAATTTGGCATTCATTTCATCAAATTTGTACATTAAAACTTTAAAACGTGGATGAGCATTATAGCCAATCAAAAACAAACCTAAAGCTAAAACAGGAATTGCCACCCAGAAAATAGTTGCCAGAGAATTATTAATTTTATATACCATTAAAGCACTAAAAAACAAATTAATTGGTGCCCTGAACATATGCCTGACAATGGCAATATAGGCCATTCTCATAAGCCTCATATCAGAAGTCATTCTTGTTACCAGAGAAGGTACTTCAAATTTCTCAATATTGGCAAATGAATAGGTGTTAATCTTCTCAAACATGGAGTTTCTGATATTATAAACAAAACCACTCGAAGCTACTGCACTGGTATAACCCGCTAATCCGCCACAAATCATTGCGCACATACTCAATCCAATCATTATCAGACCCATTCTAATGATATAATCAATGTCAGCTCCGGCTGCTCCATTAACCCCAACATCAATAATCTTTGACATGACAAAAGGAATCAGTACATCAAAAAGCACTTCCAACACCATTAAAACAGGTGTAATGAGTGCTGCAATTTTATGTTTTCCAGTATATTTAAAAACTAAACTGAACATTAAGTACCTGCTTTCTAATAAAAATATGCCACAAACGTAACATATTCATTTTACTCTTTTTGATTCTATTATTCAATTAACTAGTTAACTTTGTTTTTACAAAAATAATCACATTTTTTTCAATATTGTATAATCCCTTAACTCAGCAGCCAATCTTTTATATTCCGGGCATATTTTAGCCAGTTCCTGATAAAACTGTTTCTGATGATTTCCCTGTTTAAAGTGAGCAATTTCATGATAAATTACATACTTGATCAACTTATAAGGTAAACAGGCTAAAAGATAATTTAAAATAATCAGATTCTTTTTACTGTAGCAGCATCCCCAACGACTTTTATATAATTTAAAAGACAATTCAAAATCAATGCCTAGCTCATATTTAACTTCATTCACATATTGAGTTAAAATAGCAGCTAGATGTCTTTTGTAATTTGTTTTTATGCTTCTTATGCTTTTTCCATACAATATTAAACTATCATCTCTAATTAAGAATTTGAATTTCTGACCAGTCAATAGAAGCAGATTATACTTTTTTCCTAAAAAATAAATCTCACTATCATTTTCCAAATCAAAATAAACATTAATTCTAGGATCATTTAATTTACCTTCAATCCATTTTTCATGTTTTTTGACAAAATTATCAATCATAAACTTAGGAGTAAGTACTGGGGCATAAACAAAAATCTGTCCACCTTCTACCTTAATAGACATTGTTTTTCTTTCGCTTCTCTTTAAAATATATTTAACTGACATATTGCTCCCATTCTTCCATCAGATTGATTATTTCATTTTTCTTATCATCTATTTCGCTATCCAGTTCAGCCATTTTCTGATAATCATGATAATACTTTTCTTCAAAGCGCAAAGCTCTTAAATCATCCAGTTCTTCTTCTGCCTTTGTTATCTGTCTTTCCAGTGATTCAGCTCTTTTCTTATTTTCTCTTTCTATTTTGGAGTCAATGATTTTTTCTTCTTTGTTTTCTTCTACTTTTTCTATCTGTTCAATATTATTAACCTTGTTTAGATATTCCTGATAATTCAGCTGATAATAACTGGTTTTTTCACCATCAATATATAGAATACGATTAGCCAGCTTGTTGACAAAATATCTATCATGGCTGACAAAGATGACTGTTCCATTATAATCCAGCAAGGCCTTTTCTAAAGCTTCCTTACCAGCAATATCCAAATGGTTGGTTGGTTCATCCAATATCAGCAAATTAGCCTTAGAAAGCATTATTTTACACAAAAGAAGTCTAACCTTCTCGCCCCCACTTAATACATCACAGGTTTTAAAGACATCATCAGCAGTAAACATAAAGTTTCCTAAAACTGTTCTGATCTGAGTATGATCATACTCTGGATACAGATCCCATAATTCATCCAAAAGAGTTTTATCTGAACTTACCTGTGCCAAAGACTGATCAAAATATGCTACTTCTATCTGATGACCATACATAAAATCTCCCGCTAGCGGTGGTATCAGACCCATAATGGTTTTTAAAAAAGTACTTTTACCTAAACCATTTGGTCCTATCACTGCCAGCTTGTGATTTGATAAAACCTGCAAATCAATTTTACATAGTGGTTGATCATAACCTATTTCCAGCTGATCAACTATTAAAACAGTATTGCCACCTTTGATACTTTTTTCAAAGCGAAGTTTCATCTTTCGTTTATCTTCATTTGGCCTTTCTACTCTGGTCATCTTTTGAAGATATTTTATTTTACTTTGCGCAAATGCTGCCTTATTCTTTTTATATCTAAACTTCTCAATCAATTTTTCTAGACGAGCTATTTCCATCTGCTGATTTTTATAAGCTATCTGCTGACGATTAAACTCAATTTCTTTTAGTTCTACATATTTACTGTAGTTTCCCATATAGTGATTCAGTCTGCCAAATTCAAATTCATATACTTCACTGACCACCTTATCTAGAAACATTCTGTCATGGCTGACAATAACTAAAGCATGAGGATATTTTTGCAGGTAACCCTCCAGCCATTCAACCGTTTGAATATCAAGATGATTTGTCGGTTCATCTAAAAGTAGAATATCAGGCTGCAGAAGTAAAAGTCTGACAAAGCCAATTCTTGTCTTCTGACCACCTGAAAACTCTGAAATTTTCTTATCTAAATCTTCAACAGAAAAGCCAAACTTTGTAAAAAGCATCATTTGCTGCTGGTCATAATTGTAACCATTGTGACATTCGAATTGATGTTGAAGACTGGCAAATTCTGCCAATAATTCTTCCGAATATTCTGTTTCCATTTTTTTAGTAATTTTTTTCAGTTTTTTCTCAATATCCAGAATATGCCTATAAACTTCATCAAAAGCTTCTCTTACAGTTAACTGCTCATCTTTGAAAGCCTGTTGTGACAAATAGCCGATAGAAATGTTGTTATCAATAATCAATTGACCCTTATCTAAATGATATTCTTTATTAATAATCTTCAAAAGGGTTGTTTTTCCACAACCATTTCTTCCAATTACCGCTACTTTTTCATTAGACTTTATCTCGAAATCAATATCTTCAAATAGTATTTCACCACCAAAGTCTTTGCTTCCGTTTTTAATTTTCAACAACATTTATGACTCCATTAAAATAGCCAATTTTAATTGGCTATTTTTAAATACTCTAATATACCCTTAACAATCGCACTTGCGACCTTATCCTTCTGCTGGTTCCAGAGACTTATTTCCTCACTATCAGACATGTTGGTCGTTACAATCTGAATAGTATCAATACCATATTTGTTATTAAAGGCGAAGGTATTGCTTTGAGCACTTTCAGAAAAAGTACCAGCAGACAGAGCCACGCCTCCAGCTTCTCTGATTTCATACTGTAAATCAGTTACACCATTATCATCAACATCACATTTAAACAAATAGTTTTCATTGCGGAAAATATTTGTATCTTCAAAAATATGATTAAAGATAGCTTTTGCCAGTCTGCCAGAAGATCTGTTGGCAAACATAATTCCAGTATTGCCATAATAGTCCATATCCAGATGAATCATATATTTAGCTCCACTCTTGTAAGCTTTTTCCAAGGTTCCACCTTTTCCGTAATACTGAATGTCCTGATCATATTCATCCTTTAATATTAGAACTTTTAAACCTTTGGCTTCCAGTTCTGCTTTAACCTTTAATGCCAATTCGTACATTTGCTCAGCTTCAACAAAATCTCCTATTTCTTCTCCCACCAGTGAAATACCAGTCATTGTTAAAGCTGGAGAAGTTGAAATTGCAATATCATACTGCGGATATTCTTCAGCAACTGTTACTTTAATGTAAATATAGTTCTGATCTAAAACATCCACCAGAGGTTTTCTTTTATCGGTATTTACTTCATCAAACAATTGCTTATCAGCAATAATTTCAATCTTATAGTTTTTATTATAACGGCTAACAGTATAGAAGGTGTTGTTATATGATAAAACTGACTGATAATAAGCACGATAAGTAACATCTCCATCAACAATATATAAACTGTAAAATCCAGGAGTCAGCTTACTTAAGTCAATCTGATTATCAACATCTCTGGTTAAGTCACCAAGAGTAATAACATTGTTTGTATTTATTAAATCTTTCAAAACAACACTTTTTCCATTTAAAGTATTGGACTTGGTAATATCATCTCCATAGCTTTCAAAATACAAGTTTAATGATTCGCCATAAAAGTTATAATCCTTTATCAGAATAGGATTACTCCTGTCTTCTTCATTTATAATTTCTAAAGTCTTTTTCCCATTATAATTTCCGATAGTATAAATATCATAATTGTCTTTTGGAGTAAACAATCCAACTATCATTGATATTAAAAAGTAGGATACTAAAAGAACACCAAATAATACCGGGATAGCGACACGCCATTTAATCTTAACCTTTTTATCAAACATAATAACTCCTCCACCTATTAATTATACTATTTACGTCAATAAAAGTGAACAAATAAATCTTAGCCATTAATTCCTTTGTGCTTTTGAATTTTAACATACATTTGAAATAACTGCTTATTTCTTTCCATATATGATTGTAATTCTTTTGGAACAGTTATAAATCGATTGTTTTTTTCTTTTATCCCTTGTTTGTCATGTAAAAACCACCTATTTAAAGGTGGTTTCCGTAAGTCCTCTTTTTAAATTGAACTAATTAAGAACTTCTTTAGACCTGCTTTTTAATACCTCCAATCATAAAAATCATTTATAGTAGCAGCCATTGATTCATACATAATTGCACAAAATTCATCAGAAAAGTCCATTATAACAACAGAAATTGCAATAGGTATTTCATCGTTATAGTATATAACAATCATTCCAGCGTCTTCTTTTACTAAGTTTTCATAAGTTGAATTAGCTAAATTATCCATATAAGCTAATATCGCATCCTTATCTTTGTCATTAATGATTACTGTAAAACCTTTGACAGTTCCAAAATCGCTTTCTTGTTCATATACAATATAGTCTAACCCAATATCGGCAATTTCTTTCGGTAAGTAATCTCGATCAACTTTTGTATATTTTCCCGTTGAACGATATGAGTTAATTAAACCATCACCAATTTCAGTGGTCTTTAATGCCGGTTTTCCTCCTCCATTACCTTCCTTGCCACATCCTGTTGTTATCAACAACATTACAATCAATAATACTCTAAATACTTTTTTCATTTTTACCTCCTTTCTTTTTTTATTATATTTATAAATAAAGCCTAAGCTTTTACCGATAAAATCGAAAGGTTTTACCTTTTTATCAAGCAAATTGTTTTTTTAATATTATATTATTTTCAAATTCAATTTCTTTCATCAGAAAAGAGAAAACAATTGGCACACCCAACTTGCTTTTTATTCTTTATCTTTTACTAAATTATAATTCTAATTGTTTTATTATCTATATTATACTAAATTTTCCTTATTTTTCAAATTTTTAAATTTTTATAAGGTTTTAGTTGATTATTAAAATAAAAAAGTGTGTTTTTTACACACTTAAAACTAAATACTTATTGTTTTTTATTGATACGCTTATCTTTTGTGCCTTGAATCAATATAGACACCAAAAAAGAAATAGAAGACTGCCACACCTACAAAAGAGAGAGCCAGTGCCAAACCAATTCTATAGTACCAGGCTGCTGCAGTTAAATTCATTTTCTTTTCAATAAAAGAAAACAATATCATTACAAGGGCTATCACAATAAACTGACCCCAGCGATTCAAAAATATATCAACTTCGTTTATTTGATATATCCTATTATTATAGCGATAACTAGTTTTATTATTTCTTACCGCATCCGCCAATAAGCTCCACCTTGATTCTTTCATAATTATATTATCCTTTCTGATTTTTTATCATATTAAAACTATAATACATTTTTTTATAATTTGTAAATATTTTAAATTTACAAAATGATTTTTCATTTAAAATATTTTACGCTTATTAAATACGATATAGACGATCAAGATATTTCTTTTCAATCTCTTCGTTATATTCTCTTCCACCATCAATATTCTGTGATTTATAGATTGGTGGAACAATTCCCTTAGCCAGCATAATTTCCACTGTTCTACAGACCACTGCTTCTAAAAGAATACCAGTAATAATAGTAGACATCCCACATATTTTTACTCCATCCATGCCATCAAGTTCTATAGCTGCATCACCTTCAGGGCACCTGTTATCTAAAACATAATCACAGATTTCATAAAGGTTTTTCCCACCACTATGCTTTGATTTTAATTTTTTAGAAACTTCAAGTGAAGTTACCGCTACTGTCACTGCTCCTTTTTCCTTTGCTTTCAGGGCTACTTCAATTGATAGAGGATTTCTTCCTGAATTTGAAATAACAAACACAATATCGTTTGGACGAATATCAACTTTTTTCATAAAAGTTGTACCAACTCCCTCAACAGCTTCATAAGCCCCCAAAGCAGGCTCCTTGATATTTTTAGAAGGAATAAAACCTCCAGCACGATGGGTTAATTCTAGCGCACTGCTATACGAGTGTCCTGAACCAAAAGCCTGTAAAATACCTCCATTTTCGATACTTCTGGCTAACTGTTGAGAAACTTTTTCAATATTGTCGTGTTGAGTTTCTTCAACTTCTCTGATTAAATTTTCAACTGTTACATAAACCTTATTTCTCATATAATCTCCCTTTTTTTTATATCATAACTATTATCAAGTAAAAAAGCCCGATTTAAAACCAGGCTATTATTTTAGAATTCTAAATTTCTTGGCGTTCTTGGATAAGATGAAACATCTCTGATATTTTCCATTGCAGTAATATACATCAATAGTCTTTCAAAACCAACACCGAATCCTGAATGAATACAGCAACCGTATTTTCTTAAATCCAGATACCATTGCAGTGGCTCTACAGGAACATTCATTTCATGCATTCTATTTAATAATTGATCGTATCTTTCTTCTCTTTGTGACCCACCACATAATTCACCAACTACCGGTATCAAAAGGTCAGTTGCAGCGACAGTTCTGTTATCATCATTTAATCGCATATAGAAAGCTTTACTTTCTTTAGGATAATTCATGACAAATACTGGACCATGCTTCTCAGTTAAATATTTTTCATGTTCTGTCTGAATATCCATTCCCCAATGAACCTTATATTGGAAACTGTCTTCTACTTCCTTTAATTCGTTTAAAGCCTGTTCATAAGTAATTCTGGCAAAAGTGCTATCCACAACTTTTTTCAGTCTTTCAATTAAAGACTTGTCTTTATCAATAAAGTCATTGAAAAACTGCATTTCTTCAGGACAGTTAGCGAAAACATATTCAATACAGCTTTTAACCATATCTTCCATTAAGTTGATAATATCATCTAAATCCGCAAAGGCCATTTCTGGTTCACACATCCAGAACTCACTGGCATGCTTTTTAGTGTTTGAATTTTCCGCTCTGAATGTCGGACCAAAAGTATAGACATCTCTATAAGCCAAAGCATAGGCTTCAACATGTAATTGTCCTGATACGGTTAAAGAAGCTCTTTTGCCAAAGAAATCTTCTTCATATTTCCCATCTTCTCTAGTAGTAACTGTAAATGCTTCACCAGCTCCTTCAGCATCGTTTCCCGTGATGATTGGAGCATGGACATAGACAAACCCCTGGTCCTGGAAAAATTCATGCAGAGCCATAGCCAGAGCACTTCTGACTCTGAATACAGCATTAAAAGTATTTGTTCTAGGCCTCAAATGAGGAATTTCTCTTAAATATTCAAAAGAATGTCTTTTCTTCTGTAATGGATAGTCATTAGAACAGGCAGCATCGATAACAACTTCAGTTAACTCAAGTTCAAATGGTTGTTTCATTTTTGGGGTCAATTTAAACTTTCCAATAACAGTCATAGCTGTACCGGTTAAACTCTTAGATACTTCTTCAAAGTTCTGCAAAGCTGTAGTATAAACTAGCTGGCAGTTTTTAAAATATGTTCCATCATTAAGTTCAATAAAGCCTACCTGACCATTATTACGATTAGTTTTGACCCAACCCTGTAATTGAACATATTCCAAGCCATCAATTTCCATCATGTTATTAGCTAAAAACAGTTCATATAACTCTCTAATTGTCATAAATTCAAACATAATCTTTTTCCTCCTAAAAAATAAAACGCCCCTGCAAGGAGCGTAAAATTACCGCGGTACCATCCTTTTTGGTTCTTTTTTTCGTTAACGCCTGATTACGGGATTGTCTACTTGATTCTCCAATCCGACTCACAAAGTGTTCCAATTTCAAGCTACATAATTTAAGGTTCTCAGCTAATCCTTTTCTCTGTAAAATTTCTCACTTGATTGTTCTTTGATCAAAGTCTATCTAAATTTCTTAATAATATTTGTTTCAAATACCAATTCCTGAATCTTGGTAACTACATCAACCGTTTTAAGAGCCATGCCTTTTGGTACTTGAATATGAGTATGGGTAAAATCTATGATTCCAATTACTCCACATTTTTGTAATCTTTCAACCAATTGCTGAGCATCCTGACTAATTGCCACAATCGCAATTCGGCAATCTTCCGGTATCCTCTTTTCAAGTTCATCAATGTGATATACAGGAATATTCTTTATCGTTTTCCCCACTATATCGGGTTTTATATCAAAGGCCATTACTATTTCACCAACAACATAATCCCAACGATTATAGTTTAGCAAAGCCTGACCTAAATTACCACACCCAATTAAGATAATTTTTTCATCAAAACCAGTTCCAAGCACTTCATTGAATACCTGAATCAGTTTTTCAACATCATAACCATATCCCTGTTTGCCTAAACAACCGATAAAAGACAGATCTCTTCTTATAGTAGTAGAGGCAATATCAACCAATTCAGAAAGCTCACTTGACAATACTCTTTCGACATTATTAGATTTTAATCTTCTTAATGCCTTCAGGTATATTGGATATCGTTGTTTTGTCGCTTTTGGAACATTTTTACCGTATGTCATATTTTCATCACCACTAATATATTAACATATATGAATTAATTTGTTAAGATTCTAACATTTTTAACAATATTTAAATTAAAAAGAGTTTATGGGATGATATAATATATTTAAAGAAGGTGCAATTATGATAATAACTAAACAGGAATTTGCGACTAGAATAATAAATGGTTGTGAAAAAATTAAGGCTCATGAGGCGGAATTAACAGAAATTGACTCTAATTTTGGTGATGCTGATCATGGTTTGACAATGGTAAAGATATCCAACGCTATTATTAATGCCATAAATTCATCAGAAGGTTCCATCAGAAAGATGCTGGAAGATATTGCGGAGGCAATCATGGAATTAAATGGCGGCAGTTCTGTTCCTTTATGGAATTCTTACTTTGATGGCATGCAGCAAGCTGCTCCAGATACTAATGAACTGACCTTAGAACAGTTAAAAGATATTTTCACTGCTGGATATCAGGAATTTTCGGATATCTCTACCGCTAAGATTGGTGATAAAACAATGATGGATGCTTTAATATTAGCCAGCAGTGGTTTATTAAATGCTGAAAGCATTGAGCAGTTTTTTGAAATTGCTGCTGCAGAAGCAGCTTTTGGTGCTGAAGCAACCAAGAACTACACAGCCAAGTTTGGCAGAGCAAAAAGCTATGGTGAAAAAACACTGGGCACTCCAGATGCTGGAGCTCTGTCAATGTCCTACTTCTTTGAAGGAATGGCTGAAATATAATTTTTTTCAGAAAGGAGAGCAAATATATGATGAAAAAATTTATCAACAGTCCTGAAACCGTAACTGATGAACTTCTGGTTGGTTTAGGACTTGCTTTTAGTGATGTCTTATTCGTCGATGGACATATGGTTATCTCTAAAGACTTAGAAAAAGCTGATCGAGTTACCATCGTTACTTATGGCGGATCAGGACATGAACCGGCACAAAAAGGTTTCGTTGGAAAAGGGATGCTGGACATTCAGGTTGATGGTGACATATTTGCAGCGCCAAGTGGAAAACTGGTCTTTGAAGCACTGCAAAGAGCTGATAAGGGTCATGGTGTACTATTGCTAACCTTGAATTATGCTGGTGATCAGCTGGCAGGAAAACAAGCTATGAAACTGGCAACAAAAGCCAATCTGAATGTCAGACAGGTTATCACCGGTGAAGAAATCAAATATGAACCCGAAGGTGAAGATAATAAACGTGGACTGGCTGGAGCTGTAGCTTTATATCATATTGCAGCTGCAGCAGCAAATGAAGGAAAGTCACTAGATGAAGTAGCTGAAATTGCCCAAAGGTATGCTGATAATATGGCCAGCATTACTATCAAGACAACTGACGCTACTCATCCACAAAACGGGATGTCATTTGGCGATTTAGGTGAAACTGATATGATGGAAATTGGAGCTGGTCAACATGGTGAAGGTGGCGGAGTAAGAGTTCCAATGAAAAACAGCAGAGAAACTATTCGTGCAGTTGCTCCAAAACTGATTGAAGCAACAGGTCTTAAAAAAGGTGATAAAGCCTTTGTAATGGTCAATGGCTGTGGGGCAACAACAATGATGGAAATGCTGATCTTATATAAAGATACTGTTGAATATCTTAACGAACTGGGAATTGAAGTTGTTGCCAATATGGTTGGTGAAATCCTGACTGTTCAGGAAGCAGCAGGCTTCCAGCTTAACTTTGCCAAATGGGATGATGAATTTTTGAGATTATGGAATACGCCAGCTCATACACCAGTATTCTTCAGGGAGTAATTCTTATGGCTGCTAAATATCTGCACATAGGAATACCTGTTTTAAACAAAAAACCTGGTATGGTTTTCAATGAATGGGGTGGATTCTGGGTCAATGAATCGGTTGATGAATATGACTATAAAATTGAATATTTGAAATTTGAAGAAAAAACTAGATTTCCTGAAGTATTATCCAAGAAATGGCATGTAGCCTATCTGGTTGATGATGCTCAACCTTATATTGATGATGGTGATGAGCTTTTGTTTGATGAAAGGATATCAGAGACAGTTCGACTGGCTTTCATTAGAAAAGAAGAAGCCATCATTGAGCTATATGAAGATAAAAGTCAGTTTTAATCTATAAAGGGACAATTAAATGTCCCTTCAGACTGTTGACAAACGACAATTTGAAAAAGAATTGTCGTTTTTTAATATATA
>CAYUXW010000032.1:0-17843 GCA_964449115.1 uncultured Erysipelotrichaceae bacterium
ACTTTGAATAGTCCTATTTTTCAACCCTTGACATCAAGACAACACACTCCACATGATAAGTCTGTGGAAACATATCCACAGGTTGAATTACTTCAATACTGTAATGCTCTTTAAGTAAGGCTAAATCTCTTGCTAAAGTCGATGGATCACAAGAGACATAGATAATCTTTTCACTGTTTAAATCTATTAAAGTTTGAATTGTTTGTTTAGAGCATCCTTTTCTTGGTGGATCGACAATAATACAGTCAAAATGTTTTCCTTCTTTTAATAATTTCTTGGAAACCTTTTCTGCATCTCCACAAATAAAGGTGGCATTTTCAATATTGTTGACTTTCGCGTTTTCTCTAGCATCAATAACTGCCTGTTCTACAATTTCAATACCGATGACTTCTTTACAATACTTACTTAAAACTAATCCTATTGTACCAACTCCACAATACATATCTAATACGGTATCTTCTTTAGACAGATTTGCCAGTGAAGTAACCTTGTTATATAGTAATTCAGTTTGAAAATTGTTCACCTGATAGAAAGAGTGAGCAGAAATATTAAAAGTTAATCCACATAATTCATCTTGAATATATTCGCTTCCATATAACAACTTACTTTCATCTGACAGGATTACATTTGTTTTTTCACCATTGATATTTTGAATGACCGATTTTATAGTTGGTTCAAATCTGACGATTTCTTTTACCACATCTTTTAAATCCACTTCTTTTCGATATGTCACTAAAACCAGCATCAACTCATCAGTTTTATCCATATCTCTCAGCATAATATATCTGATATCTCTATGAAGCTGATATTTTTCAAATAAGCTTTTTAATTTATTGACTACTCTATTGGCTTTTTCTGACTGTAAATAGCAGGTTTCTAAGGGAATGATGTCATTGGAGTTATAACGATAAAAACCAACAATAATATTACCTTTTTTATCGGTAGAAACCGGAAGTATTACCTTGTTTCGATAACCATAGGGATTTTTACTTCCGATGATATCATTAACTTTATTGTCAATTTTGGCAATTTTCTTAATTACATTCTGAACATGATTCTGTTTAAAAGATAACTGCTCTAAATAACAGAGATGTTGAATCTGACATCCTCCGCAAGGTTTAGAAATTGGACAGATTGGCTTCACTCTCTTTTTTGAAGGTTCAATTATCTTTAATAAACGACCATAACAGAAATCTTTTCTGACAGCTGTAATAATAATTTCTCCTACTTCATCTATTGCCATATCCTTGACAAATATACAAAAGGTGTCATATTTAACGACACCTAATCCATTATAAGTATAATCTGTACATTTTCCTTCAACTATCTGATTTTTTACTAGCATAGTATTTTATTATTCTGCTTCAGCATCAAATTCGCCTTCTTTTTCAGGCTCTACTTCCTCTTTTGTTGGATTCTGTTCCTCTTTTAGTCTATCAACCAATTCTGGATTGAGTGGACTTGATAAGACTTGAATAGTATACTCTTCCATACTTCCATTTTTAATAAGATTAATGATAATTATTTCTTCACTGTTAATATCAGTGAAAGCCATAATATCTAAATCATACTGCTTATAGTCGCCATCTCTAGTGAAATAGGTGGCAATAGGAATCTTTTCATCAACAATAGTATAAATACTTAAGATGAGTTCCTGTATCTGTTCTTCAGTATAATCATTATTTACATCAATAGTAATTCTTAGTGTTTCAACAATCAGATTTACTTCCGCATCTTCAACACCTTCCAATTGTTTGACAGTTGTAGAAATATAATTAATATCACTTTCGTTAATTGTATAAACAATAGTATTTTTAATTCTATCACCTAAAATAGGAAGATGGCTTACTTTACTTGCTTCAACCAGTAACGAAATAAAGTAAACAACAGGAATAGAGATAACAATCAAACTAATCCAGAAAAACCAGTTGAATCCTAGTTTCTCTTTCTTTTTTCTTCTTATTTTTCTTGGTTGACCCGCTGATTTCTTTTTCATGTTATTTTCTTTTGTCTCTTCCGTATTCACTTCTACTGTTGCTTCTGATTGTTCTAATTCTGAATCACTTTCAACTTTTTCGAATATTTTAGTATCTCCTTCTTCAGCTGCTGATGATAATCCCAAAAATAGTTCATCATCACTTAAAGTTGGTTGTTCTAAGACTTCCTCTGTTTGTTCTTCATCAATTTCAACTTCAAAGACTTTTGTATTGTCTTGATCTGTTGAAAATAATTCTTCACCCTCGATATTAGACTGTTCTACATCTGCTTCACTTTCAACTTCAAAAATTGTTGTTTTTTCTTCATCTGTTACAGCAGCATCATCTAAAGTTACTTCCTCTAAAGTTATTTGTTCATCTTCTATAGTTGGTTGCTCAAGAGTTTCCTCTTCATCATTTATTTCAAACATTACTTTTTTTCTTGCCATAATAATCACCTACTAACATATCTATTTTACTACAAATTCCTATTGTTGCAACAACCCTACCTTAATTAATTCATCCACCAGGTCCTGTTCAGTCAGCAATTGGACATTCAGTTCAACTGCCCTGTTGTATTTACTGCCGGCATCTGCTCCATAAATAAGGTAGTCTGTGCTTTTAGAAACTGAGCCAGTTACCTTGGCCTGCAACCTGTTTAAATATTCGGTTGCCTGATTTCTGGTTAAGCTACTCAGTGTTCCAGTCAGGACAACTGTTTTGTTGGTGAAAATACTGGTATATGTCTCTGAAGAGATATAATCCATATTAACTCCATGCTGTTTCAGGTTGTTGATCAACTCAACATTGTTGTCATCCTGGAAAAAGGAAATGACACTGTCAGCCATCACTTCACCGACTTCATTTATTGAGGTTAATTCTTCCATGGTAGCTTTCATTAAACTATCCATATTTTTGAAATGTTTAGCCAATGTAAGAGCAGCCTTGGCTCCGATATGTTTGATTCCTAAACCGAAGATTAATTTATCCAGGTTATTTTTCTTGCTGTTTTCAATTGCTTTTACTAAGTTGGCAAAAGACTTTTCTCCCATTTTTTCGATTTTGACAATAGTATCCTGATGATTTTTTAAAAGATAGATATCTTCTACATTATTTAACAGACCCTCTTTGTGGAATGTTTCAACCGTTTTTTCTCCTAAACCTTCAATGTTCATGGCATCACGGCTGCCAAAATGAGTGATACTGGTAACTATTACCGCTGGACAATCAATATTCTGACAATAATAATCAGCACCATCTAAATAACGATGCAGTTTTTCCCCACAGACTGGACAGTTTTCAGGAAACTGGAAGGGTTTTAATCCTTCAGGTCTTTTATCTAAAAGAACCTTAATTACTTCCGGGATAATATCTCCAGCTTTATGAATTACTACCGCATCACCGACTCTGATATCTTTTTGTTTAATAAAATCATCATTGTGCAGTGTCGCATACTCAACTGTAGTCTGAGCTACAATGACTGGTCTAAAACGGGCATTAGGAGTTACCTTGCCAGTTCTTCCCACAGTACAGAAAATATCCAGAACCTCAGTAACCACCTGCTGGGCTGGGAATTTATAAGCAATTGCCCATTTAGGATATTTAGCTGTATAACCCAAATCTACCTGTGTTTTTAAATTATTTACCTTGATTACCATTCCATCAATTTCATATGGTAAATCATTTCTCTTTTCTCCGATATCATTGATGAAATCCCATACTTCATCAATATCTTTGCTGACCAGCCTTAAAGGGTTGACTTTAAATCCTTGCTTTTCCAAAAATAACAAGGCGTTTTCATGAGTATCTATTCCCATCTCTAAAGCTTCAGGTAAATGATACCAATAACCCTGCAGACCTCTTTTGGCAGCTACAGCTGAATCCAGTTGTCTAATTGAACCTGCTGCTCCATTTCTTGGATTGGCAAAAAGAGCTTCACCATTTTTCTCTTTTTCCTTATTTATTCTTTCAAAGACATCTTTAGGCATATAGATTTCCCCACGAACATCTAAGCGACCCTGGTATTCTATTTCCATTGGAATTGAACGAACAGTTCTGACGTTGCTTGTGACATCTTCACCAACAGTTCCATCACCTCTGGTAACAGCCTTGATAAATCTGCCATTTTCATAAATCAGCGACATGGCCAGACCATCAACCTTTAATTCCACTACATATTCAACTTCTTTTATTTCATTAACAATACGATTATGGAAAGCTAAAATATCTTCCCTGTTGTAGCTGTTACCTAAAGAAAGCATACTGACCTGATGAACAACCTTTTCAAAACCACTGGAAACATAGCCTCCGACTCTGTTGGTTGGTGAATTGACATCATAAAACTCTGGATGGGCTTCTTCCAGCTCTTTTAATTCTTCAAGCAACATATCAAATTCATAATCCGAAATACTTGGAGCAGCCAGAACATAATATTGATAGTTATATTTATTTAACAAGCTTCTCAACTCTTTAATACGGTTTTTTGTTTCTGACATCTTTATTCTCCTTTTTTATACAGTTTTGGGGTATTTATAACTATTGTTTTAACCATATGTGGATACTCAAAGGCAATCTTGGCAAATAAATTATTTTCCACTGAAATAACCTCTCCTTCACCAAAGTACTCATGTATTACGATATCCCCTGGTTTATATTTGGTTTTTATTTTAGATTTTTTAGTGATTGTAAATGACACATCAGGATTAAATACCTTTTCGGTTTCTCTTATAGGATTATAGGAAGCATAACCTGATTTTTGGATATACTGATCATCAATCTCCTTGACAAATCTACTTGTTTCCTTTGACATGGCGGTTGTAAAAGAATAACCCATATTATCAGTCAGATACAGACGTTTTTTCGCTCTGGTATAGGCAACATAAGCCAGTCTTCTTTCCTCTTCCAGACCTGTTATACCCTCATCCAGAGTTTTAGCTGAAGGGAAAACATATTCTGACATTCCAATAATAAAGACATTGTCAAACTCCAGACCCTTAGCTCCATGAATAGTCATCAAAGAAACAAATCTTCCGCTTCTATCAGCCTGAATATCAGTATACAGACTGACATTGTTCAGATAATCATCTAAGGTTGCTTCAGGATTTTCATTTTTGTAGGTTACAATATCATTCATCAGTTCCTTAACGTTTTCCAGTCTTTCCGCATCAAAAGGATCTTTGCTGGTCTCTAAAGTATAGCGATAGTCACTTTCTTCAAATAACATCTGAAACATCTCTTCAACATTCATTTTTTCAGCTTTTCTATTCCAGTCTTCAACCATCTCTTTAAAAGCCATCAGTTTTTTTCTAGCTGGACCTTCAAATAAATCAATAGCATCAATCATCTTTACTCTGTTACTTCTGGCAATATCAAATAAATCATCGACTGTTTTTTTGCCAATGCCTCTTTTTGGGGTATTGACAATCCTTTTAAAGGATAAGTCATCCTGAGTTGTCAACATTCTTAAATATGAAAGCATATCCTTGATTTCTGCACGATCATAGAATCTGACTCCACCATACAGAATATAAGGAATCTTGACATTCATCAGCTGTTTTTCAATCGCTCTTGAAAGATAGGAACTGCGATATAAAATAGCGATGTCATTATATTCTACTCCTTCCTTTTCCAGGGCGAAGATTTTACTGACCACATACTCGGCTTCTAAATCATCACTGGCAGCCGTAAAATGAACAATTTTCTGTCCCAGGCTGTTTTCGGTAAACAAATCTTTTTTCAAACGATTTTTATTGTAGGCAATCAGACTGTTGGCTCCATTTAAAATATTCTGTGTTGAACGGTAGTTCTGATTTAAATAAATTGTTTCTGTTCCTTCAAAATTTTTCTCAAAATCCATAATGATATTGATATTGGCACCTCGCCAGGTATAAATTGTCTGATCAGGATCACCAACCACAAAGACATTGGTTGATTCATTACATAAAAGTTCAATCATCTCATACTGAACATTATCAATGTCCTGAAACTCATCAACCAGGATGTATTCAAATCTTTTCTGCCACCTGCTTCTAACATCAGGATTGGCCTTTAAAATTCTATTGGTAAACAAAAGTAAATCATCAAAATCCAAGCCATACATCTGATGACATCTTTCTAAATAATATTTATATATTTTTGCCAGCATTTCATAATAGTAACTATAGGCTCTCTGCATAGCTGCTTCATAAGTAATTCCAGCTACTTTATTGTTGGAGATATAGTCCAGTGTGGCATTGACATTAAAATCTTTCTTATCAATTTCAAAGAGTTTATAAGCTTCGTTTAAAATTGATTTCTGATCATCACCATCCAGAATTTGGAAATTGGAAGGATAGTTAACCCTTTTTATTTCACTTCTTAAAAATTTGACCGCAAAGGAATGGATGGTAGAAATATGCGCACCTAAAGAAGTCCCATCCAACTGCCTTTCAATACGCTGTTTCATTTCATTGGCAGCTTTATTGGTAAAAGTTATCGCCAGTATCTTTTTAGGGTCAATGCCAAACTCTTTAATCAGAAAAACAATTCTACTAGTTAGAACTCTTGTTTTCCCACTACCCGCTCCTGCTACTACGCGAACATATTTACTGGTAGTAGTGGTAGCTTTTAACTGTTGCTTATTTAACCCTTTTAAATAATCCTGCATAAAATATCACCGTCTTAATTATACCATAAACAACTCCCAGCTTCTTGTTGTGTCAGCAAAAATAAATGGTTGGGAAAAATATTTGGACAGCATAAAAAATATCCATATTTGTATATCTATGCTATAATATTCACAACGAAAAGGAGAATGTAATTATGTTAAAAGAAATGTTAAGTCTTTTGGAAAAAAATGCCAGAATTGAGGTAACTGACTTAGCCGCCTTGCTGAACACTGATGAAAAGACTGTAAATGATCAGATTAAAAAATGTGAGGACAATAATGTAATTGCCGGCTATCATACAATCATTAACTGGGACAATACCAACACTGAAGTTGTAAAAGCGATGATAGCTGTCTCAGGAACTCCTGAAAGAGATACCGGTTATGATCATATTGCTGAGATTATTGCCAGTTATCCTGAAGTTGATTCATTGTATCTGGTAAGTGGTAAAACCGAATTTATTTTAATTATCAATGGTTCAACAATGCGTGAAATAGCAGATTTCGTAGCTCATAAACTAGCTCCAATTGAGGGAGTAAACAATACCGAAACCATGTTTATCTTAAAACAGTATAAAATTATGGGAGCAGTTTTAAATAAAGATAATGGTAAACCAGAAAGATTGTTGATGACATTATGATGATATTTGACGAATTAATTAACAAACAGGTAAAAGAAATGGCCCCAAGTGGCATTAGAAAGTTTTTCGATATCGCCAGCACTAAAAAAGGCGTTATCTCTTTAGGTGTGGGTGAACCTGATTTCATTACCCCTTATCATATTAGAGAAGCTGCTATGCATGCCATCAAAAATGGTAAAACTTTCTATACTGCCAATAAAGGTCTTTTAGAGTTGCGACAGGAAATCTGTAATTACTACTTGCGCAGATTTAACTTAAGCTATAGTCCAGAAAATGAATGTCTGGTTACTGTCGGTGGCTCTGAAGCTATTGATATTGTTTTAAGAGCTCTTTTAAATGAAGGCGATGAAGTTATCCTTCCTACTCCCAGCTATGTTGCCTATGCTCCAATTATTGAAATGGCCAAGGGTAAAGTTGTTGAACTGACCATGAAGGAAGAATATGGTTTTAAACTGAAAAGAGAAGAACTTCAAAAGGCTATAACTGAAAAAACTAAAGCTATTGTCATCAATTTCCCATCAAATCCTACTGGTGGAATTATGGAATATGATGACTATTTGGCCTTGGTTGATCTTATCAAAGATAACAATATTCTAGTTATTACTGATGAAATTTATGCTGAACTGACCTATGATAAAAAACATGTCAGTATTGCCAACATTCCAGAATTAAAAGAAAACACCATTATCATCAATGGGTTCTCTAAAGCTTATTCTATGACTGGTTATCGAATTGGCTATATTCTGGCCGAAAAACCATTAATTTCAATGTTTAACAAAATCCATCAATACACTATCATGTGTGCTTGTACTTCCAGTCAGTTTGCGGCTATTTCAGCTGCTAAAAATGGTGATAAGGACATTGAAGAAATGTATACTTCTTTCAAACAGCGAAGAAACTATATTGTCAAAGAATTAAATCGCATTGGACTTAAGACTCATCTGCCTGAAGGAGCATTCTATGTTTTCCCTTCCATCAAGTCTACCAACATGACTTCCAATGAATTTTGTGAAGCCCTTTTGGACAAGGAAAATCTAGCCCTTGTTCCAGGCAGTGCCTTTGGTAAAGATAGTGAAGGCTATGTTAGAATTTCCTATGCCTATTCACTGGAAGAAATTAAACAGGCTATTGAAAGACTGGAAAGATTTTTAAAATCACTTTAACATCTGCGCATCATTTGATGCGCTTTAAATTGAATAAAGCAAAATATTAAGGTATGATTGAAAAGGTGAGAAAATGAAAACTACAATAATTGCGGTCCCTTTAGAAGATGGAAGTCAGATTGAAGGATCAGCAAAACTATCTGAATATTTAAAACGAAACGACATCACTTATGATACCGATGTCTTTTTTGCGAAAGCAGAAACAGCTAGAAAAACGGTGTATAACTGTTGCCGGAAAACTAAGAAAGCAGTATTAGATTGTTTGGAAAAGAAACAATTTCCTTTAATAATTGGTGGTGATCATGCCGTATCTATTGGCTCTGTTTCAGCCATTATTCAAAAACATGATGTTTCTATTGTCTGGATTGATGCTCATACTGATATCAACACTCCTGAAGCTTCTATTACCAAAAGAATACATGGTATGCCACTGGCGACTTTGATGAAAAATGGCTATCCAGAACTTTCAGCTCTAACAGAAGATAAGGCAATAAGAAACGAAGATATAGTATTTTTAGGTCCGCGTAGTATGGATCCCTATGAAAAAGAATATCTTAGTATCAATGATATGCATGCATATGATGATATTTATATTAAAAAACATTCAATCCGAACAGTTTTAGATGAAGTTAAAGGAATAATTAACAAACCAATCCATATTTCGCTGGACTTAGATGTTTTTGATCCCCAGTTCTGCCCTGGAGTCAATACTCCGGTAGAAAACGGTTTGTCAATTGATGAAGTAAAAGAAATGCTGAATTATCTGTTTGATAATTTTACCGTCGTTTCAATGGATTTGGTAGAATATAATCCTTTAAAAGATGTCAATAATAAAACTATCGACATTATTAAAAGAATCATCAGGCTAATCAAAGAAAAAGTAAACAACTTTTAGAGTACTCACATACTCTTTTTTTATTCTATGATATAATTAAAATGGTTTATTTTCAGATGAATCAATTAATAAAAAAGGAACAATGTATGATCGCGATAGCTGAAGATTGGCAGGATTATCAATTAATCGATGCAGGAAATAAAGACAAATTAGAAATCTGGAAAGATGTTGTTTTAGTGCGCCCTGATCCACAGGCTATCTGGCAAAAGGGAAACGATTATAGATGGAATAGACCCGATGCCAGATACTATCGCTCTGATAAAGGTGGAGGCAGCTGGAGTTTCAACAAGAAACTGCCAGAGTACTGGACTGTCAACTATAAGGATTTAGTGTTCAAGGTTTCTCCAACAAACTTTAAACATACCGGTTTATTCCCTGAACAGGCTGCCAACTGGGATTGGTTAAGAAACCTGATTGAAAACTCTGGGCAGCAGGTAAGGGTTTTAAATCTTTTTGCCTACACCGGTGGAGCAACTATCTCCTGCTCTAAGGCCGGAGCTAAGGAAGTAGTACATGTTGATGCTGCCAAAGGTATGGTCAGTTGGGCAAAAGAAAATATGGTATTAAATAAACTGGAAGATAACAAAATCCGTTTTATAGTTGATGATGCCCTAAAATTTGTGAAAAGAGAACAGAAAAGAGGCCGTAAATATCATGTTATCATAATGGATCCTCCATCATATGGACGTGGGCCAAATAATGAAGTCTGGAAGCTGGAAGACAAAATTGAAGAGTTGATTAAAGAAACTGCTCTTCTATTGGAAGATGAACCTGTTGCTTTTTTGGTAAACGCCTATACAACCGGATTCAGCATCCTGGCCTTAGATAATATTATCAAGAAATATCTGTTAAAGGCTTTCCCTGAAGGAAAAGTCAACACTGTACAATTGGGCTTACCGATTTTAAATTCTGATATGATTTTGCCATGTGGCATTTCAGGAAGGTTTGAGTTGAAATGAAAATAATTTTTGAAGATAATCACCTTTTAGTAGTAGAAAAGCCCATCAATATGCCTGTCTGTCAGGATTCTTCCAAAGATTTGGATTTACTGACCGCTTTAAAAGACTATCTGAAAGAAAAGTATGACAAACAAGGAAATGTCTATCTCGGTTTAGTTCATCGCTTGGATCGACCAGTTGGAGGAGTTATGGTGTTTGCTAAAACAAGTAAAGCGGCTTTCAGATTATCCGACAGTTTAAGAAGAAATCTTTTTAAGAAGACCTATCTGGCAATAGTCTGTGGACAGGCTAAAAACAAAGATCATCTTCAAGACTATCTGATAAAAGATTTTAAAACCAATATGGTAAAAGTTACCAGTAAAGAAAATGGAAAACTGGCCATTCTGGATTATACTCTGATTAAAACCAAGGATGATTTATCTTTGGTAGAAATAGATTTGCAAACAGGAAGAAGTCATCAGATTAGAGTTCAAATGTCTAATGCCAACCTTCCTTTATGGGGAGATCAAAGATATAACCCCAACAGCAAAAAAGGACAGCAGATTGCCCTCTATGCTAATAAGTTATCTTTCCCCCATCCCATAAGTAAAGAAACAGTTTCCTTCACTTGTTATCCAACAAGTGCTAAGATATGGTCATATTTCGACTAGAAAGGGTGAAAAAATGAAAAACAAAACCAAAATCACTACTTTATCAATTATAGCTGCTATATTAACCGTTTCACTGGTCGGTTTAATTTATTTGAATTTTTTCAAAGATAAAGCTCTTAAAGACATGGGCTATTCTTATGATGAAATAAAGCTATTACATCAATATGATTTATCGGATAAAGTTGACCACTATCATCAAAGCTTATTATATGCTTTAACTTCTAAGGATTTTGACGAAAAAAATATAGATTACTATCTGCTGTTTGAAAGTGAGATGGACTACACCGCTATCATCAACCAGCTAGCTTTAAAATACAGTTTAGAAGATTGTCAGACTCTGCTTCAGTTTTTAGATATCCATGATGTCATAGAGCTGGATGACCATGATAAAATCGAAAATCTTAATGCTTTTAAAACAATGATTGTTCAAGGCTATTCACTGTTTTCATCAGCAACCCTGATTAATTCAATTGATGATGAGACAATATCTCTGTTTACTGCTGAGCTTAATCAGCAAAAGGCTGATAATTATATCAGTTACCTTCAAAAAGGCTATGCTTCTGAAACAATCAATAAACTGCATACCTTATCAGTTGACATTTTTAATAACCTGGCAGGAATCAATTATTTTGAGCAATTAGATGCTTTAATTTCTAATTCAAATTTTAAAATTAATAATTTAGCCAGATATATCTGGTATCTGCAACAATATGGCTGTGATGCTGATGAAGCCATCTATGATGTCAACAGAAACCTTGACTTTATTGAAAATCCAGACTTTGAAAGCTTCTATCAAGGTGAAATTACCATGGTTAATGAATTTTCACTTACTATGCTTGTCAATAAAAATCATCAACTGAAACCAGATTTTGTACCAGAGGATTTAATTGAAGTAGATGCTGAATATCGTCAGCATAGTCAGCCTCTTTATAAAGAAGCGGCTGAAGCCTTCATCTTGATGAGTGATGCCTGCTTTGCTGAGATTAATAGAAGAATGCAAATATACAGTGGTTATCGTTCTTATGATACCGAAGATTCTTTATATCAAACTATTGTGCTGGCTAATACTGTTGATGAATCTGAAGAAGACCAGCAAGATGAGGATAAAGTCATCGTTGATAGTTTCGCTTCTAAAGCCGGAGCCAGCGAACATCAAACCGGTTTAGCAATTGATGTTCTGCAGAAGGGTTACAGCTATCAGGAGTTTGGAGAATGCAAATCCTCTGACTGGATGGATAAACACGCCCATGAATATGGCTTCATCTTAAGATATCCACCAGCAAAAGCTTTCATTACCGGTTATTATTACATAAGTTATCACTATAGATATGTCGGAATAAAACCAGCAACTATTATGTCAACATATAATTGGACCCTGGAAGAGTACAATTTATTATTTAACTAAACAATAAGCCCTGAAATGGGGCTTTTTTTTATGTAAGAACTATCTAATTATGTTATAATTTTACAAGGTCGGAGGTATCGGGTATGAAACTTAAAAATAGTTACTTTTATTCCCTAAGAGAGGCACCAAAAGATGAAGAATCTATTAGTGGTATTTTATTAAATAGAGCTGGTTATATCAAAAAGACATCAGCTGGTATTTATATGTATCTGCCTTTGGGTTTAAAGGTTAAAAGAAACATCGAAAACATCATCAGAGAAGAAATGAATAAAATTGAATCTCAGGAATTGATCATGCCCTGCATGATGCCAGAAGAAGTATATATTGCCAGTGGTAGAAGAGAAAACTTTGGCAATTCAATGTTCTCTTTAGAAGATAGAGCTGGAAAAAAGATGGTTCTAGGGCCAACTCATGAGGAACTGTTTGCTGTTGCAGCTGCCATGAAAGTCAATTCTTATAAAGACTTGCCAGTTTCTTTATATCAGATACAGACAAAATTCAGAGATGAAGCCAGACCAAGATATGGTTTGATCAGAGTAAAAGAATTCTTGATGAAGGATGCCTACACTTTTGATCGTGATTATGAAGGTTTAGATGTGGCCTATGACAAGATATTTAATGCCTATCATAATGTCTTTACCCGTTTAGGTTTGGACTATAAGGTTGTTGTAGCTGATACTGGTGTAATGGGTGGGTTACTATCCGAAGAATTCCAGGCTATCAGCGAGATTGGTGAAGATACTGTTGTTTTATGTGACAGCTGTGATTATGCCAGCAATCTGGAAGTAAGCAAAAAAATTGACCCAGCTATGGAAACAGAAGAAGAAAAGCCACTTCAGATGGTTGAAACTCCTAACCAGGAAAGTATTGAAGAAGTTGCCAGATTCTTAAATCTGCCAATTGAAAAAACCGTTAAGGCTTTACTGATGAATGTTGATGGTAATCTGGTTATCTGTCTAGTCAGAGGCAATAGAGAACTTAATGAGCCTAAAATCTTAAAACTGTTGAAAGGCCAGGAATTAAACTTTGCCAATGATGAACTGATTGCCACAAGCAATGCGGTTCCAGGATACACTGGTCCAGTTGGTTTAAAAGCTAAAATCGTTGTTGATTCAGAAGTTCTGACAATGAAAAACTTTGTCACGGGAGCCAATAAAGAGGGCTACCACTACATCAATACCAATGTTAAGGACTTCAATTATGATGTAGTTGGCGATATTGTCAATGTTCAGCAGGGTGATAAATGTCCAGTCTGTGGTGGAAACATCTTCTTTAAAAAAGGCATTGAAGTAGGAAATACCTTCAAGTTGGGAGTTAAATATTCAGAGGCGATGAATTTATACTATCAGGATAAAGATATGTCATTAAAACCTGTCGTGATGGGTAGTTATGGTATCGGTGTTGGTAGAACTATGGCTGCTATCGTTGAACAGAATCATGATGAAAATGGTTTAATCTGGCCAATTAATATTGCTCCATATAAAGTTGGTATTGTTGTTATCAATATTAAAGATGAAACACAGCTTAACCTGGCTAATGAAATCTATGATAGATTAATGGACTTAGGTATTGAGCCAATAATGGACGATAGAGATGAAAGAGCTGGTGTTAAATTCAAAGATATGGAATTAATTGGCATTCCAATGCGCATAACTGTCGGAAGAGATGCAGCTAATGGTAATGTTGAATTCATCCTAAGAACAGAAAAAGAAAAAGAAATATTAACAACTCAGCAGGCAATTGAAAAAGTTGTAGAGCTAAGCAAATAAAATATACCCTCCAAAACTATTGGAGGGTATTGTTTTTTAACTATATAATTGTTCTTTTCTTTTTTTAATATATAAACCAATCAGCATACTTATTAAACTGATAATCAGATAGACAAATCCATAAAAAATAAAACCTGTTTCTACTGCTTTAAAAATAACTGAATAGGCAATGATAAAAACTATTGCAGGCAAAAAGATATAGACAAGATTCTTTTTAATATCCCTGCTGGCAACTATACCAACCATAATACAATAAATCGGATTAATAAAATACATCAGAATAAACAGGCTGGCAGTGATTGTATTTTCTGACAAAAACATCACCACTACATATGGACAAAGGCCAATTAAAGCTACTGTATAAGCAAGTAAATCAATAAATTTAACTTCCATCTTTAAACCTTCCTAACACCCATATTATAACAAACTCCCAGCAATTATTTTTAATAACAAGCACAATTATGACAAATTATGTATAATATTTATATGAATAAAGGAGAACATGTATGATTAAATATCCATTTCCAAAAGTTGATTTACACTTTCATTTAGACGGCTCAATGGTTCCAGAAGTAACCTGGAAACTGGCAAAAGAAAGAAATGTAAAACTACCAACCGAAACCCTAAAACAGTTTAAACAGTTTCTGGCAGATACTGCTGACTGTGGAGATGTAGGAGAATATCTGGCTAGATTTGATCTTCCAACTGCTATCCTGCAAGATGAAGCGGCGCTTGAAGAAACTATCTATACTACGATTGAAAATGTTAAAGATTATCTGTGTTATGCGGAAATAAGATTTGCCCCTCAGCTGCATACCAAAAAAGGTTTAACTCAAAGAAAAGTTATCGAAGCTATTATCAGGGGTAAGCAGAAAGCTGAACAAGACTTCCCTTCAATCAAAATAGGTATCATTCTATGCTGTATGATTGCTGATTATGATAACACTGAGGAAAACTTTGAAACAGTTAGATTATTTGAAGAATACTGTGACCAAACAAATATTGTCGCTTTAGATTTAGCTGGCTTTGAAGACTTTGTACCAATGGCTCACTACGCTCCGCTATTTGTCTCGCCAAAAGAAAAAGGTTTACCAATGACAATTCATGCTGGAGATAATGGCGGCCCTGAAAACTGCTCAATGGTCATTGACTTTGGAGCTTCAAGAATTGGACATGGACATAAATGCTACAACGATAAAGACGTTCTGCAGAAAGTAATTGATAACAACATCGCTTTAGAAATCTGTCTGAGTAGTAATATTCAGTGTAAAACACAACCATCATATCAAGAGCATCCAGCCAAAAAACTATTGGATGCTGGAGCTAAGGTCACTTTAAATACTGACAATATGATTTTAGGCAATCTTACTATTATCGATGAATATGATAGAGCTTTAGACAAAGCCGGATTTACCTATAATGATCTTATTACCTGCAATATCAACGCCATTGAAGCTTCCTTTATGCCACAGGAAAATAAACAGGCCTATATTGATGAATTGAAGAAATATTACATATAATTATTTAATCCTAATAAAATAAACTCTCCAGATTTATGTCAGGAGAGTTTTATTATGAAATATACTTTTTTAATTAATCCTTAACAAAGTTTTTTAATCTAAATCCATCACAGATTACATAACCTACACATTTATCAAAATAGAAGAAATCAATATTTCCATCCTCATTCATTTCATAATGGGTAATTCTAAATTTTTCATCATTTGATACTTCAACAACATTTTCAGCATAGAAAGTAAATTCATCAGTCAAAATACAGCCATGAAAGTCAAAGAATGGTAGTAGTATTTTTTCTGTTTCTTCTCTTTTTCCTTTAACAACACGTTTAAAAGTTATTTTGACCTTGTTATTTTTCAGTTGTTTAAGTTTTACATCAACATGATAATCACTAGACAATAAATCCCTGGCCAAAAACGGTTCTGGAACAAAAACACTTTTTCTTAAAGGTATCTCTAATTGCTCCTTACATTTTTCAATAGCTTCTTCAATATTTTTCTTTACTGTATCATCACCATAATAATCATAATGTAACATTCTCTTATCAATCGCAAACTTTGCCATTAAAAAATAATAGTAGGCAGGGATATACTGACTGTTTTCGCCATCCAAATATGTTGAACCTACTCGATAAGCAATATCAGCAAACTTGCAGTCATAAAATCCAGCTTCAAAAATTTCTTTATTTTCGTTAAATAAATCATAATAAATTTCTTCAGCTATTTCCCTGTTTCTTACAACTCCTCTTCCCGCAATAAACATGTCAGCCAATTTATATAGTGATTCATAATTACCAGCAGCAGCACCGATAGAAAAATATTTAAATGCTAAATCATCCTGAGCAATACCATTATTGGCTCTGCCAAAATAGTAAATATAACCTAAAGTATTGGCATAACTGGGATCTCCTGTTCTTGAATATAGTTTTTCAAAGATTTCTTGAGCTTTTTTCCAATCACAGTCAAACAGTTTGTTTCCTCCATAAACAGAATATCCTAAAACATCAAGTCCGACATTGTCATCTTTTTCTACCAGATTGTCAATAAACTTTTTAAACAGCTCATCATACGGATAGATTAAATCAGAAACAAGATTTTCTTTTGAAATATGCAATAGGAAATTCCTCATTGTCTGATCACTATATTCTCTATCGATTAACTCTTTGCCTGAATTTTCTTTGACTAACTGTATTTCTCTGATTAAACCATCCAGATCTAATAAATCATCTATAAGTTCATCATTAAAATCATCTTCATCCATTTCAATATCATCTAAATAATGGAAAACTAAAGCAACCACATCGTAAGCATTTTTCAACAATACAAGATCAATAAAATTGTCAGATACAGTTAAATTGTTTTTGTAATATTTCTCTAATATGGCATTAACAGCAACTTTCCAGCGATAATAATCTTCAACTGTCGCCTTTTTTACTTTGAGATTCATTAATAAAGCAATCATATCATCTAAGTCAGGATTATATGACTCTAGACATTTGTAATTGTGTAACATTTTTTCTACTTCATCATCCTCATAATCGTGACCAGTAAAAATCAAATCAGAATAATCAATGCTATAGCGGAAAATGTTTTTAAGATCCTCAGCAGAAAAAATAATAGGTCCATCTCTTCTTAAATCATAAGATAAGAATCGTTCAACTTTACCATTAATTTCAACATCTACTTCATAAACGCCTTCTTCAATTTCGTCGTAGGAAACAACTTTTCCTTTTTTATTGGTGTCTATAACTATTACCTTATCATCAACTCTAAACATTGCCGGTATCCTCCTGTTGAATATATTTTATCATATAGTGAATATAATCAGTTAAATAAAAAGGCTTCTGAACCATCATTTTCTATGACCGTAAGACTATAATTATTAATAAATACAATTTATTTATGACCTGCACTATTATCTATAACAATCGTTTTTGCTGTTTGTTTTAAAAAACCTAATGATGTGATAACAACACACACTACTTACTTTGATAACGGAACTTACATAGGATTTACTATTTGTTTTGCAATAATCAAGTACAATCACTAATGCTTGCCTAAATGGATAAGCATACACAAAAACTTGTACTTTGCCTTGCTTTTTCTCATCTCTTATATTAGGAATATTTGTTATAGCATGACAATTAAAAAAGCGAGTAGTTGGCACGGATCCAAGTGCTGAAAGGATGGAAAAGTGGAAAGCTTCTATTTCTACCTTAATTG
>CAYUXW010000033.1:0-16440 GCA_964449115.1 uncultured Erysipelotrichaceae bacterium
AGATCAAATGAAAACAGACCTTTTTTAAAAAAGTCTGTTTGTCAACAATCTGAAAACTCTCTAATGAGAGTTTTAGTATCTCTAGCGATAACAATATTAACGTTTTGAGAATTGTGGAGCTTTTCTAGCTTTCTTCAAGCCGTATTTCTTTCTTTCTTTAGCTCTTGGATCTCTTGTTAAGAATCCAGCAGCCTTAAGTTTTGGACGATAATCATCTACAACTTCTAATAAAGCTCTAGAGATAGCATGTCTCATTGCTCCTGCCTGTCCTGTATAACCACCGCCGTAAACATTGATGTTTACATCGTATTGGCCGACAGTTTCAGTAACTACAAATGGTGCATTAACAACCATTTTTAAAGTTTCCTGTGGTAAGTACTCATCTAAAGGTTTACCATTGATTGCTATGTTTCCTTCACCTTGTGTCAGGTATGCTCTAGCTACTGAAGTCTTTCTACGACCAGTACCTTGGTATCTAACTGTTTCTTTTTTCTTAGTTGCCATTTTTACTGATCCTCCTATTCTTCAATTTTTAGCTCAACTGGTTTTTGAGCTGCATGTGGATGTTCATTTCCTTTATAAACAAATAAGTGTTTACGTTGAACATTTCCTAACTTAGTGTGTGGTAACATACCATGAATAGATCTTTCAACCCATTCAACTGTGTACTTATCTTTCATAGTACGCATTGATCTAGTTCTCAATCCGCCTGGGTACTGAGAATGATTATAATAGTTTTTTGTGTCTAATTTGTTACCTGTGACGACGATTTTGTCAGCATTGATAATAATAACATAATCTCCACAATCAACATTTGGTGTGTACTCTGGTTTGTGTTTGCCTTTTAAAACTTCAGCAACTTTAGTTGATAAGCGACCTAAAGTCAAGCCTGTTCCATCGACAACATACCATGTACGTGTAACGTCTGCTGGTTTTAACATTGTTGTTTGACGCATATTTTTTGTCCTCCTCATCAAAATGTAGTTTCCGGGGCTACTTTTTGTCGTAAAGTGACATCTATTATTTTAGTGATTAGTTTGTATATTGTCAACCAATAAAAAATAAATTTCTCTTATTAATATAATAATGTTTCTTGTTTTATCTCTTTTTAACAGTAGAAGATTAAAAATAAAAAAACCCCATATTGATTTATTGAAAACTTTGGGGTTCATATTTAAATTAAAGATTTGTATCATCGATGGTATTTAGATATTCTCTTGCCTGCCTGACAACGAAATCTACACAACCATCTTCAAAAGGAATAATTAATCCAGCATCTTTTACTATGTCTGTGAAAGTAAGGGTTCCACCCAATGTGCATAAATGTAAATAGTCATCAAAAGCTTTATCATCTTTTTTGGTTGTTCTAGCCCAGAATTGAAGAGCACATATCTGAGCCAGGGTATAGTCGATATAGTAGAAAGGAGCCTGGAAAATGTGTCCCTGTTGGAACCAGTAGCCACCTCTTTCTAAAATATCACATCCATTGTATTCTTTTTCAGGAATGTACATTTTTTCCAGTTTTCTCCAGACGGTTTTTCTATCTTCAGCTGATAAATCAGGATTATCATAGATTACATGTTGGAAGTGATCAACCAATACTCCATAAGGAAGAAAATCTAAAGCGCCGGTCAGATGAGAATAGTAGTATTTTTCAGTATCCTCTCCAAAGAAGTCTTTCATCCACGGATAGGTGAAAAATTCCATACTCATAGAATGGATTTCACAGGCTTCCATTGTTGGCCATTTACAGTCTTCAACAGGAATATCTTTGCTCATATAATATTGAAAAGCATGTCCAGCTTCATGAGTTAAGACATCAACATCATGGCTAGTTCCGTTAAAGTTGGCAAAGATGAATGGAACTTTATATTCACTGAAAGATTGACAGTATCCACCAATTGACTTGCCATCTTTACTTAACAGATCCCATAACTGTTGATTTTTCATTAGGTCAATAAATTCTCCTGTTTTTTCATGCATCTGATGATACATATTGACAGCTGCCTCTACTAAACCATCAGGATCTTTTTTAGGGGTTGGGTTACCGGTAGAAAAATGGTATGGGAAATCATAATAATCTAGTTTCTTTAGTCCTAAACGTTTTGCCTGCCTTTGATACAACTCACTGTTTAGCGGAACTAAATGATTTAAAATCTGTTGGCGAAAATTAGCGACCATATCACGATCATAGTCAAATCGATGCATTCTCAGATAACCAAGTTCAGTAAAAGTATCATAGCCTAATTCTTTGGCCATCTGTGTTCTTACTTTTACTAATTTGTCATAAATCTGATCAAACTTTTTTTCGTTATCCTGATAGAACTTCATTCTGGCATTATAGGCTCTTTTTCTTGTTTGACGATCATCATCTTGAAGAAAAACAGAAATCGATGATAAATTGTATACCTTTCCATCAAAATCAATTTGAGCTGAAGCTTTTAATTTGCCGTATTCTGAAACCAGTCTGTTTTCTTTTATCAGCAGAGGGATGATTTTTTCATCAAAAGATTTTAAATCAAACTCAGCTTTTTTGAAGAATATTTTTGGAATGTAATGATATAATTCTTCTTTATTTTCAAAAGCTAAACAGATTTCAGCCATTCTATGGGAAAAGACTTGAAGTTTTGGTTCTACTTCATCCCAGAAATCATTTTCTTTATCATAAAATTCATCTTTGGTATTGATAGAATGTCTGACAGTAGCCAAGGCAGACATTGTAGAAATATGTGAATTAATTTTTTCAATTTCCTGGAATACTTTAATAAAATCTTCGGCCTTAGTTTGTTTTTTTAGTTTATCTAATAGTTCTGTCAGTTTCTTTTCAACTTCCTGGTAGTTTATTCTCTCGTATTTAAATTCTGAAAATTTCATTTTTTTCCTCTTTTCTAATCTGTTTTAAAAGAAAAAGTACTAATTACTCTATTCTTTTAGCAGTACGCATTTGAAAATCCTTGTAGAGTTGATTATATACTAAATTCAGTCATTAAAAAAGTGCAAAATGATAAAAATTGATATTTGATGACCTTTAATAATAATGTTCAGTCAATTTAATATTTTGTTTAAGTGAATTTTGAAGAATGAAAAGAGAAAATATCGCCTTGTTAATAACGAAAAGTAAAAATGAAGAAAAAAGATAAATTGGGATGTTGTTTATTATATATTCATAATAATAATCACATTAATATATTCTTTTTTGGATATTTACTAATTTTTGGAAAATATATAGCTGACAAAAAGTTAAATTATGATATTGTTGAACAGATTATAATTGAAACTCTTGAGGATTGGAAAAAACGTAGATTGATTAAAAATATAATCTTTTTTAATGCTGAAAAATTGTTCATAAAGGATAGATAAAGACAAAAATATGTTGAATTTGCTAAAGCTATCTGGTTGCATTTTGTAAATGATAATGATATTATATTTAGGCAAGTTGTCCACGTAGCTCAGCCGGATAGAGCATCCGCCTTCTAAGCGGACGGTCAGGGGTTCGAATCCCTTCGTGGACGCCATTTGTTTAGATAACCACGGGAGTGGTTTTTCTTTTTGTCTTAACAAAATAAATAATAAATAAAATTTAAGTAAAATCTGTTTGATAATCAAGTATATTGAATGATCGGAGTATATAATAATTAATAAGAAATTTTGTAAAGACAGGTGATAATTGTGAGTTATGAAGATTTTAAACAAGCTATAAGGCTGGCGGCAGATTGTGAATTCTTTACAAGTGGTTCAGGTTTATCAGCTGATGAAATCTATAAAGCGGAACAAATGTTGGGAATAGAATTTTCTCCACAGATGGTCGAATATTATAAAAGGTTAAACCATGTATCTTTGCTGGGAAGTGAAATTTTTGGAATTGAATTTGAATATGATTCAACAATTCTAGAAGGAAATTCTCTTGCCTACACCTTATATGAACGCAGCAACTATGGACTTCCAAAGCAATGGATACCTATCTATAACTTTAATGACGGCAGTCTGGCTTTTTTGGACTACAGCTCTTTGAATAAGTCAAATGAACCATCAGTAATAAGAGCTTTATATAATGGTGAAAGATACCAGAAAATGGAAAGAGTAGCTGAAGATTTCGGAAGTTTCATGTTGTCTTTAATAGAGGAAAATAGTTAAAGAGTAATTTCTAAAGAGTATTAACCGCTTTTGGAAATTATTTTTGTATAGTCCTCTTTTATTTTGCCAATATATCATAATATAATTTGTTTAAATTCAGACTCAAGTGTTTTTCGGAGGTATGTTGTGAATTTAAATGACAGGTATAAAAAGGTTGAAAAAAGAAAAAAACTTTTGATACTATTAATTTTTTGTGTCTTTTTAATAGTGGCTGGCTGTAAAGAGGAAAACCTGTATGATTACGGAGTATTTTTAGGTATAAATGAAAATGAAGCTGACAGACTAAAATTGTATCAGCTTGTTGTAATTGAACCATCTGAGTTTTCTGTAGAAAAAATAGAGCAACTGCATAGCGATGGTAAAATAATCTATGGCTATCTGAACATCGGGTCTATCGAAGTGTATCGCTTTTACTATACAAGGTTTGAAGAGCTGTTTCTGGACATTTATCAGGATTGGCCAGATGAAAAATGGATAGATGTTTCATCTTCTTTGTGGCAGGATTTTATTGTTAATGATTTAGCCAGGCAATATGTTGCTTTAGGACTTGATGGACTATTTTTGGATAATGCTGATGTTTACTATAATTATCCTCAGGAAGAAATCTATCAGGGACTTTGCAGTATTTTAAAAGGTTTGAAAAAATATGATGTAACTCTGATTGTCAATGGGGGAGATTTATTTGTTTCAAGATGTATAGAAGAAAATACAGCTCTTTTATTATTTGACGGAATAAATCAGGAGACAGTATTTACCTGCATTGATTTTGAAAATGGCAGTTTTGGATTACAGACAGAAGAAGAAACATCTTATTTTAAAAAATATCTTAAAAAAGCCAAAGAAAACGGCTTGTCCGTATACTTGTTAGAATATGGAGCAAACCGTAAACTTGCCAAAGAAATAGAGCAGTATTGTTCAGATAATGGTTTCAGCTGGTATAATGCTGAAGACCTTGATCTGAGATGAATAAAACCCGTAAAGATTATTTATCAAAAATGTTTCTGATACCTTCTTTAATCATGTAATTAAGGGAAGTTTTTTCATAGACATTATTGATAGTTATATCACCTGAAATAGATGAAGAGTTAACTTTTTCAACTTTACCATTAATATCAATATCACCATTTACTGTAGAGACGTCAAGATCATTGATGGCGCCTCTTTTTGTTTTGATATCACCACTGACAGTATTGATTTCACATAAGTTGGTGAAAAGATTGCTGATGGTTATATCACCATTTACAGTTGAAATCTCAGTGCTGTTAGCTTTGATATAGACAAAATCACAATCCCCACTGGTAGTGTTCAATATAAAATCTTCGCAGACAAAACCGAAATCTTTAGAATTGATATCTGAATTAATACCTTTAATATCGACCGCTCTAAAGGTAGTTGTCTCTGGGAAGCTGATAGTTATATCTGTATCAGCTCTTCTGAAGATCTTACTTTCTTTTTTAAAAGGTTCGATTATAAGTTCATCTTCACTGATATAAGTATTATATAGATTAAGGGCTCTTTCCTCCATATCAATATGGATGGTATTATCTCTGCTTGTTTTAAAGGTTACATCACCACCAAAAGGGGTGATAATTCTAAACAGTTTCAGCTGGTTAGTTTTCTTGTCCTGTTTTGTTCTGATGATGTCTTCAACATTACCAAATCTCGAAACAATCTCTTCTTCACTCATTCCAGCTTCTAGTCCTAGCTGATAGCGTTCTTTATAAGTGTTGACAATGCTGTCAACATCAGCACCATTTTCAATAGCTCTTTGGGTTAAGTCTTCAATAAATTTTTCAAACATTATTTAATCTCCTTTAAAATCTGTTCAGCTTCTTCAAAGCTCAGTTCATTATTTTTTAACAATTCTAAAACTTCTGCTCTAGTAAGGGGGTTAGAAATTGTTGTCTGTTCAAAACCTAAATTCTGAATGACTGAATCTAACATTTTTCTAACTGTTGGATATGAAATATTCAATTCCTTTTCAATCTGTTTAATATTTCCGGCATTTTTCAAAAATACTAAGGCGAAGTCCTGTTCTTCACTTGATAGATAATCAAACTTGCTTAGCGGAAATTCTCCTTGAATTTTTGTTTTACAATCATTACATTGCAATTCGCTGATTACAAGTCGATTGTCACAAACAGGGCAGATGCCTAATAATTTCTTTTTCATATAATTCACCTCTACAACAACAATATAAGACACAATATTAAAAATGTCAACATATAAATTAATAAAATTAATATATAAATTAAAAATAATTAAAATATAACTTTATAAAATTAATATATTTAAAAAAATTATTTGATTTATATGGGTTTGCCTATATTTTACCTTTAATTTACTTTTTTTAGCATCAGGCAACTAATATAATTTAATTAGGATAAATATTAAAAAATAAATAAATTATACTATTTTCTTGTTGACCTTTAAAAAGTAAAGGACAATAAGTAAATAAGTTTTTCTGCTTAGTGGATGATAAGAATAATAAAAGAAGATTTAAAAGGAGATTTGTTATGGAAAAGGAAAATAATAAAAATAAATCCAAGCTTGCTGATGGTATCAGTAGTGTTATTGGCTTTGGTTTAGCTATTGGTGCAGCACTAGGCTTATTGCTGAACAATATAGGTCTATGGATTCCGGTAGGAATGTGTATGGGAATAGCTTTAGGGGCTGCTTTCAGCGGTAAAAAATCAGAGTCTGATAAAAAGAACGATAAATAGCGGTGTTTAAGTTGTATTGAAAAAATTATTTTTTAATAGTATTTATATCTTTGGTTTCATTTGGCAAAAGATGTGTATTATGTCATTTTTAGTAAACTGATTTTTTTATGATTGGTTTTCATAAAATCATTTTAGTATTAGAATATATGTAACTGAACAGAAATTTTGATAGATAGTTTATAAAAGGAGATATTGATAATGACAGATAATAAAATAAATGAAGAAAAAATCGCTCCAACAGTCAGCAGCTGGGCAAACGATGATCTGATAATAGTTCCTAAAGAAATATATAAGTGTTCTGGAATAATAATAAATGGAAAAAGAATCAAATCGCTGATATTTACAACGGATGTGGCGATAATAATGAACAATAATGCTGATGCAATTTTTGCGGTTTATCCTTTTACTCCGCATCCTTCTATCTTTTCAGCCATAACAAGTGTTGCGCAAGCTCCTGTTTTTGCGGGTGTCGGAGGAGGAACTACAAAAGGGGAGAGAGCTAGAGAAATGGCGCTATTGGCGGAATCACAAGGTTGTATAGCAGTGGTGCTGAATGCTCCAGCTCCTGTAGAAACCTTTAAAGGGATAGCTAAAACTGTAATCTGTCCGATAGTAGCGACTGTTGTTTCTGAGTATACAGATATTGAAGAAAAGATAGAAGCAGGTGCTTCAATTATCAATATCAGTGGTGGAGCAAATACGGTAAATATTATCAAAAAAATCAGAGAGAAATATCCTGATATTCCGATAATCGCAACCGGAGGTCCTACTGCTGAGACAATTCTAGCTACAATTGAAGCTGGTGCTAATGCTATATCTTATACTCCGCCGACAAATGGAGATTTATTTAGAATAAAAATGGACAAATACAGGGAAGCAGAAAAAGCCAGCTTCTTTGAAAATAAAGAATAAAAATTTTCTATCGATAAGGCAAGAAAAAACCCTCTTATTTTTCAATAAAAGGGTTTTATTATGTCTGTTATTTTACTAAGATAACCACAGATTTATAATAAATAAAATGTCACTCACTAATATGATTGGGTGCAGTTTTTTAAAGTTTCCTTTACAGATTTGAACAAAAGTATAAAGGAAGAAACCAACCATGACACCATTGGTGATGCCATAGCTTAAAGCCATAAAACATCCTGCTCCCATTGATGGTAAAGCTTCATCTAAATCTGCCCAGTCAATTTCTTTGAAAGCAGATAACATCATAACACCGACAATTACCAGTGCAGGAGCAGTTGCTGCTGCTGGAATAGCACTGACAAGTGAAGCAAATGGTAAGCTTAAGAAGAAACAGGCTCCAACAACAAGTGATACCAGACCAGTTTTCCCGCCGGCACCAATGCCAGCTGCCGATTCAACATAAGTTGTGGTAGGAGATGTTCCTAAAACAGCACCAATAGGAGTTGCGATAGCATCGGCAAATAAAGCTTTATCCATTTTAGAACTGAAACCATGACCGGTGTCCATTTTTTCGATATCTTCGTCCGTAAAGATACCGGTGGTTCTACCTGTACCTACAAAGGTACCGATAGTATCAAAGTTATCTGAAATAGAGAAAGATAAGATGATTACTGAAACAGCAACAAACCCAGAAGGATTGGCAAATAGTTCACCTAAGCCCTTTGTTAAGGCAATTCCAAACCAACCTTTGTAAGCAGCGAAAGCTTCGATAAGATTATAGGTACCACCACTGGCGGTGATATTTAATGGAATCCCAACAAGAGTAGAAACAACAACACCAATCAAAATAGCTCCAGGAACCTTTTTAATTAATAAAAAGATTGTTGTAGCTAAACCAGCTAAAAATACTGTCAGTACTTTTACATCCATTGCGGTGTTAATCATAGGAATGCCTGCAAAAGAAACAAGTCCGATATTAACAACGCCGATATAAATGATAAAAATACCAATACCTCCAGCAATAGCGTTTTGTAAGAAGACAGGGATAGATTTAATAATATGTTTTCTGATATTAGTTACAGTAATTAAAACATTTATTAAGCCTGAAATTAATACAATTGCCAGGATAGCTGCAGGGCTGAAACCTAAAGCGCTTGACAATAGACCAGCAGCTAAAGAGTTTAGACCCAAACCAGGTGCTGTAGCATAAGGTACATTTGCGATAAGACCCATCAAAATTGTACAGATAGCACTTGACAGGATCGTCGCGATGTAAACCGCTCCGCTTCCACCATCTAACCCAGATAGGATAATAGGGTTAAGGGCAATAATGTAGGCCATAGCAGCGAAAGTAGTTAATCCTGCTGTTACCTCTGTGAGAACTGTTGTACCATTCTCTTTTAGTTTGAAAAATTTTTCAATCATGAATATTCTCCTTTTAAAAAGAGACTATAGCATTTAAAAATGACCAAAGTCAAGGAAAAACAACATATTTTACACCTGTTTTTAACAATTGAAGAAAGATACATATTTTAGTCTTTTTTTCTTTAGTTTCATAAAAAAGTTTGTTACAATGGCTATATCTACCCTAAATTTTTCCTAGGAAATATTGGATAATAATTTAATAACTTATATTCATGAAAAATGATTGTATTTTTATTTAAATGTAACAGTCATTTATTTTTAGTGTCCAAATAATTACACAATAGCACTTTTGGAGTACCTATATTAATGAATTATGTACAGAAAAGTATTAAAATTAAATTAAAGATAAATAATAATTGTAATTGGATGACAACCATGAATGTTTTAATAAAATATGAAGAATATTTTAAAAAAATTATCAATATTATTGAGACTGCCAAAGAAAGAGCATATCGCAAGGTAAACGAAGAACTTATTTTAATGTATCGAGATATGGGCAAATATTAGCAAACAGACAGAAAAGGCTGAATACGGTAATGCATTAATGCAAAATCTTGCTGGTTTTTTGCGGAAAACTACCCCGAATTGAAAGGTTTCAATCGTCGTGGACTTTACAGAATGAAACAATTTTATGAACTTTATAAAGATAATGAAAAAGTGTCAACAGTGTTGACACAATTGACTTGGTCTAATCATTTAAAGATGATGTCTGCCTGTAAGACGATGGAAGAACGCATATTTTATATGAATATGTGTATTAAAGATAAATATAGTGCTAGAGAATTGGCAAGACAGATTGACAGTAGGTATTATGAAAGATATATGCTATCTCAAAAACCGATAACCCCTGCAATCGAAGAATCAAGAAAGTCAACAGGAAAAGTGTTCCTCGACAATTATGTCCTTGATTTTCTCGATGTTCCAGAGTCTGTTTCAGAACGTGATTTACAGAAGTCTATTATAAGAAATCTGAAAGATTTTATTCTTGAAATCGGAAAAGACTTCACTTTTATTGGAGAGGGTTATCGTGTTCAGGTGGGGAAGCACGATTATTATATCGATTTACTTTTCTACCACAGAGAACTTTCGTGTCTTGCAGCATTTGAACTTAAAATAGGTGAATTCAAACCTGAGTATTTAGGCAAGATGAATCTTTATTTGGAAGCTCTTGACAGGAAAATAAAAAAAGATAACGAAAATCCAAGCGTAGGTGTTATCCTTTGTGCAAGTAAGGATGGTGAGGTTGTAAAATTTGCCCTTAATCGTAGTTTGTCTCCAACGATGGTTTCTGAATATAATCTAAAGTTGATTGATAAAAAACTGTTGCAAAGAAAATTAAAGGAATATATTGAGTTGGCATAAACGATTATTGATAATGATGATTGAAAAGTCAAAAATGGCTACCGATGATAAAATAATATTGGCTCTTATTTGACCAGATAAATTGAATGTTGGTATCAATGTCGTGTTAAATAAAAATCAAAATTTGAGTAAGGAGGATTTTTTATGCAAAAAACAATAACCGTAAAAGGTGAGGGCAAAGTAGTTGCTAAGGTTGATTATGTGCTAATTAAAATGAATTTGGAATCGGAAGATAAAGAATATCAAAAAGCTATGGATTTAGCGGCAGAGCGCATTGATAGTCTTAATAGCCTGCTAGTTAGCATTGGTTTTGAAAAAGATGATTTAAAAACTACCAATTTTAATGTTCGTACCATATACGATAGTGTTAAAGATAAAAATAGTAATTATAAGCAGGTATTTCGTGGATATTTGGTAATTCATGACTTAAAGTTGGGTTTTGATTTTGATAGTAAAAGACTTGCGAAAGTTTTAACTGCAATTTCAAAATGTGCTTCTAAACCACATTTATCAATTACTTTTACAATCAAGGATGAAACAGCTATTAAAGAAGAAATGTTACGTTTAACAGCCAGCAATGCTAGAAGGAAAGCTGAAATTCTTTGTGATGGCTCAGGGGTTAAATTAGGCGAACTTATTACGATTAATTATAACTGGAATGAAATAGATATTTATTCTCATACCAGTTATGATTTACAAACAGAGGCTCTGGTACTAAGCCCAGCAAGAAATATAGAATTTACTCCCGATGATATTGAAGTAAAAGATAGCGCGACTTTTGTTTGGGAAATAATGTAATCAGTTATTAGATATGGTTGAAAAAGAAGAAGCTTTTTAAAGGCTTTTTCTTTATCTTTAATGCGCGTTAATGTGCTGGCATGGTGATATCATGATATTATTTATTATAATAGGATGCCGTTTTAGCTCAGTCGGTAGAGCAACGCATTCGTAATGCGTAGGTCGCAGGTTCAAGTCCTGCAAGCGGCACCATAAAGGAGGAAAAAGCTGTGAAAATTAAAAATGATTATATTCAATTAGAGATAATTGAAAGAGGTGGGGAAATCCAAAGTTTATTATTCGATAATAAAGAAGTAATGTGGCAGGGTGATCCAAATCACTGGACAGGGAAAAATCCAACACTTTTTCCACTTGTCGGCAACACTTATAGTAAGGACTATCAAATTGATGGTAAAACCTATGCTATGAAAAATCATGGTTTAATCAGATATTATGATTTAAAGTGTGTTAAATGTGATGATGATGAAATAATTATGGAGCTAAAAGCTGATGAGGAAACCTTAAGCAAGTATCCATTCAATTTTATTTATCAGATTAAATATTCTTTAGATAAAAATAGAGTAAATATTAACTATCGTATTAAAAATAATGGTGAAGTTGATATGCCTTTTACTTTTGGACTGCATCCAGGTTTCAATGTTGATAACTTTGAAGGAAGTTATCTAGAATATGAAAAGAAAGAAAAGGTTAAACAAATTGTCTTCAATGAAGGAGTGGTGTATGAAAAAGATGTCACTTTAGATAAATGGCCATTATCTTATGAAGAAATTATGAAATATCAGACAATTGTCTATAAAGGCTTAAAAAGCAAGTATTTCAAACTGGTTTTAAAAGACTATACAATTAAGCTTAATGCTGAAGGTTATCCATATTTCGCTATCTGGACCAGTGATGATAAGGCACCATTTATCTGTTTAGAGCCTTGGTATGGTCATGCAGACTTCCAGGAGAATAATGTAGACTTTAAAGATAGAGAAGGAATGATGTCTTTAAAACCTGGTGAAATTTTTGAAACAGGTTATAGCATTGAACTGATAAAAAATAATGTCTAAAAAAAAGTTTTCTTAATGATGTCAAAAGTAAAGACATTTAGTTAAGAACCGGGTGTTCATAAAGAAAGTGAGTCTCAGGTTGGAAAAAGACTATAAAGAATTAAATATTACTTCAAAAGTGCCAGCAGGATTTAAGTATCATCTTTTTAATGATGGCACCATTGAGATTGCTGAAGTTAACAAATGGGAAAAGACCTTATCTGTTCCACAGAAAATTGATGACAAACCGGTTATCAGTATTGGAGAAAAAGCCTATGCTAAATGTTATTCTTCTGAAAAAATCAAACTTCCTGATACTCTTGTCAGTATTAAAGATGATGCTTTCAATGATTGTATTTTTCTTGAAAGCATTGAGATACCTGATTCTGTCACTTTTATCGAAGATGGTGCATTCAGCTGTTGCACATCTCTTAAATACATCAAACTTCCTGCTTCTATCAAGAGTATAGAAAGATCAGTATTTTATAAATGTACATCGCTTAGTGAAATTATGCTTCCTAAATCTATCACAAATATAAGACCGGTTGCCTTTGCTGACTGTACCTCTTTGCAGAGAATTAAAATTCCTTCAGCTGTTACAGAAATAGAGCGCTATGTTTTTAGTGATTGCACTTCTCTTAGGACAGTTAATCTTCCACCAACTATTAAAAGCATAAATGATTACGCCTTTAGCAATTGTAGCTTTCTTTATACTATCAATCTTCCTGATTCTTTAACCAGAATAGAAGAGAACGCTTTTAGAAATTGTGCTTCACTAAAGAATATTAAGCTTCCTTCTTCTTTAACAAGTTTAGCCGACAGTGTATTTTTTGGCTGTAAATCTCTTGAAGAAATAGTAATCCCTGATGCTGTCACATCTATAGGAGCAGCTGCATTTTACAATTGTTCAAATTTAAAAAATGTTAAACTGCCTTCCGTTATTAAAGTTATAGAAATGCGAATGTTTTATAACTGTTCATCCCTTAAACAAATTGTTCTTCCTAACCATCTAACAAGTATTGAGGAGCTGGCATTTGGTGGTTGTACATCTCTAGAAACAATAACACTTCCTGCTTCGCTAAGAAAGATAGGTAAAAATATATTTAGTGATTGTACCTCACTTAAGACTGTCCAGTTCAAGGGTTCCAGAAAGCAGTGGAAAGAGCTGACTTTGAACATTTCTCTGGGATATGATAAAGAAGTTATTTTTGCTGATTAATTTATTTGTTTAAAACTTTAACAACAGTCAAAATAAAAGAGCCGATCTGGCTCTTGTTTTATTTCCAGTTAAAGTATTTGGCCAAAACTCCAACCATGGCCTTGGCAGCAATAATCAGTGAGTCTTCATTTAAATCGAATTTAGGATTGTGATGAGGATAGGTTTCTTTATCAACCTGACTGGCTCCAACATAGAAATATGTTCCAGGAACTTTTCTTAAATAATGTGAAGCATCTTCAGAAGCACTAAGTGGAGAAGTAGTAGTCACCTCTGTTATTTCAGGGGCATACTTTTGGATGTCTTTTACTCCCTGCATTGCCAGTTTGGTGATTTCTGGATCATTGTACAGGACAGGATAATCCTGGGTATATTCCATTTGCAGATCAATGCCAAAAGTTTCAGCAATACCTTCGGCAATCTGTTTAAACTGTTTTTCTATCAGTGAAGCTACTTCATCTTTCATACATCTGACATCACCTTCCAGTATTACTTTTTCTTTAATGACATTAGGTGAGCCTTTGCCATCAAAGTTACCAATAGTAACAACAGCCATTTCTCCAGGTTTGACTCTTCTAGAGACAATAGATTGAATGGCGATTACCAGATGTGAAGCAGCCAGAATAGTATCATTGCCATTATGAGGTTCTGAACCATGACTTCCCTTGCCGGTTAGTTCAACCTTGAAAGTAGCCCTGGCAGCTTGGGTTTCCTTTTCATTGAAGAAAACTTTTGAATAAGGCATAGTAGAGATAAGATGCAGACTGAAGAAGTTGTCAACCCCATCCAGACAGCCGGCTTCAATCATTTCCAAAGCTCCTCCTGGAGGCTTTTCTTCCTCATGTTGGTGAATAATTATGATATTTCCATTTAACTGATCTTTTAGTTCAATAAGGGCTTTGGCAAGAATCATTAAATAGGCAGTATGGCCATCATGACCACAGTCATGACTTACGCCAGCATTTTTAGATTTAAATGGCAAATCGGTCTCTTCATGTACAGCTATAGCATCAAAATCAGCTCTTAAAGCTACCGTAGGACCAGGTTTTTCTCCTTTGATTTTTACAAAAAAGCCAGTTGTCTTTTCATTTTGGATTATTTGACAGTCTTTGCCTTGATAGAAATCTAAAAGATACTTTTTAGTTTCATGTTCTTCAAAAGAAAGTTCAGGATATTGATGTAAATGTCTTCTTATCTGAATCATTTCGTTTTTATATTCATCTATTTTTTTAAGCAATTCTAATATCATAGCTATTCCTCCGTTATTAATATTGTATTCTTTCAAATTTAAACTTTCAATGATTATAGTTGTAAAGTGTGTTAATATATTTCTAACAGTAAAGAGAGTTATTAAATGAAAGAAGAGCAAAGTTTCTATTTAAAAACAGCAACACTAGCTGGTGAAATTCTTATTCAAAGCAATGCCGAAGCGTATCGAGTAGAAGATACTGTCAGGCATATTTTAAACAAGGCCAATTTTAACTCTTCTAATGTCGTAGCCCTGACAACAGGTCTTTATACAACGGTTGAAGATAATGATGATGAACCTGTAACGATAATTAGAAGGATTAATAACAGATCAATCAATTTATATAGAATTGCCAGAGTTAATGATGTTTCCAGGGAAATAGTTTCCGGCAATATTGATATTAGAGAAGCTTATGATAAGCTAATCAATTTAAAAAGCAGTGAATATGCTCCCTATACTAAAGATATTGCCAGCTTTTTGTTTGTATTGATGATTGTTCTATTATTTAATGGTTCTATTGTTGATGCGCTGGCAAATATACCAGCAGCAATTACGGTAACACTAATTTCAAACATCTGTAATAAATACAATATCAATGCCTTTGTGACTGATTTTATCAGCAGTTTTCTGGTGGCTGTTATTGTTGCCGCGATTAATGCTCTGATACCTTTAAAAATTTCAACTGACATATTGATTATTGCCTGTATCATGCCTTTGGTTCCTGGCACAGCCTTGACCAATGGTGTCAGGGATATCTTTAGAGGTGACTATACTTCAGGTTTTGCCAAGCTTCTTGAAGCGATAATGATTGCCTTGTTTATTGCCTTAGGCATTGGTTCAGGTTTATTACTGACTCAGGAGGTTTTAGGATGGATATTTTAAAACAGACATTGATAGCTACAGCTGTTGTATATCTTATCGCTATTGTCTTAGATGCTCCTAAAAAAACCTTGCCATATGCTGCCTTAACTGGAGCGTCAGGCTGGTTTATCTATTTGAGTGTCGGTTCACAGGGTAGTGTGGTATATTCAACTTTTATTGCTGCCTGTGCAATTGCCATGCTGGTTCATATCTTCTCAAGAATTTCCAAGGCTCCGACAACGGTTTTTCTGATTTCAGCACTTTATCCTTTTGTTCCTGGAACTTCGGTTTATAGAGCAGTGTATTCTCTTATTGGCAATGACTTAGATACTTTTAAATTTTATGCTTTGCAGTCAATTTTGATTTCTGGAGCCATTGCCACAGCTGTATTTATGGTAGACAGTATCTTTATTATTCACAGCAAGATTAAAAAGTATCACTCTTTGGAAAAGATATAAGTTAATTATTTTGGTTAAATTTATTTTATTAAAGTAGTAAAGTGAAGGTTTCTAAAAAAAGAAATCTTTTTACTTCTTTGCAATAAAATGTCCTGTTAAAACGTTATTTAAATGAAAGGAGACCAGCTATGAAAAGTCAAGCAAATTTTGACCCAATGGTCAAAATGAAATGAAGCATGATGAAAACAATTTATAGCTGTCATAAATTTTAATAAAAAAGTTCTTTGAAAAATTATCGTTTGAAATCAATTATTCAGTTGATGAATTCGTATTC
>CAYUXW010000034.1:0-15485 GCA_964449115.1 uncultured Erysipelotrichaceae bacterium
TATTCTTCCGCTAATGTTTAATCTATTTCAGGACAATTTCGAAAAATATTGACAGGGAACCATGGTAGGCCCTAAATTTAATCAGTTACAATTTTTATATGCAATTCCCTCAATTGTTTTTCATCAACCGGAGTTGGAGCATCACTCATTGGACATTTGGCATTGGCATTCTTTGGAAAAGCAATAACATCTCTCAATGATTCAGAACCAGTCAGAATCATTGCTACTCTATCCAGTCCCAAAGCCAGACCACCATGAGGAGGAGTTCCATATTTCAAGGCATCAATGAAAAATCCAAATCTGGTTTCGATTTCTTCTTTGGTTAAACTTAATAATTCAAACATCTTCTGTTGCATGTCACAATCATAAATCCTCAGGCTTCCACCACCCAGTTCATAACCATTCAATACAACATCATACGCATAACTTCTTACTTTTGAAGGATCACTGTCCAACAAATGCAAGTCTTCATCGTATGGTCTGGTAAAAGGATGATGTACTGAATAGTATCTTTCATCTTCACTTGAATACTCCACAAGAGGAAATTCAACAACCCATAAAAAGTCATAGGTGTTTTTATCATATAGACCTAGACTTCTGCCCAAATGACTTCTTAAAGCTCCTAATACTGAACAGGCTTTTTCCCAGACATCAGAAACAATCAGAACTAATTGATTTTCTTTTAAATCCAGTGTTTTAATCAAATCTTCTTTTTCTATTTCGTTAAAGAATTTTACTGCACTTCCTTCTAGCTGTTCATTCAGGTATTTAATAGTCACTAAACCTTTAGCTCCATTTTTCTTAGCTAAATCAGTAAGACTGTCAATGTCTTTTCTTGAATAATCAGCTGCGCCATCAACCACCAGGGCTTTAATACTTCCTTTTTCAGATAATCCTGTTTCAAAAGCTCTAAATTCCGAATTTTTAAATACTTCAGTAACATCCCTTAATTCCAAACCAAATCTGGTATCAGGTTTATCTGAACCAAATCTGTTCATTGCCTCAGTATATTTAAATCTTCTAAATGGCAATTTTATATCAATACCTTTAACATCTTTCATAACCTTGGCTAACATACCTTCAGTCATTGTCAGAATATCATCCTGTGACATGAAGCTGGTTTCAATATCCAACTGTGTAAAGTCTAACTGTCTGTCAGCTCTTAAATCTTCATCTCTGAAACATCTGGCAATCTGATAATATCTTTCAAATCCAGCCACCATTAAAAGCTGCTTGAACTGCTGTGGAGACTGTGGCAAGGCATAAAATGAACCTGGATGAATTCTACTAGGAACCAGATAATCTCTAGCGCCTTCAGGAGTTGATTTAGCTAAAATAGGTGTTTCTACTTCAATAAATCCATTGGCATCCAGATATTCATGCATCGCTTTGACAATTTTAGCTCTGGTAAATAGTTTCTGCTGCAAAACCGGTCTTCTCAGATCCAGATAACGATATTTCAGCCTTGTTTCCTCTAAGGCATCAGTTTCATCCGCAATAATAAAAGGTGTCTGGCTGGCACTGTTGATTATTTTTACTTCTTTGGCCTTTATTTCAATGTCACCAGTATCCATGTTTGGATTTTTACTCTGTCTTTCTAAAACTGTTCCTGTAACCTGCAGAATATATTCGTTTCTGACATTTCTTACCGCTTCAGTCAATGTTTCATCAAATAGAATTTGAGTTATACCAGTTCTATCTCTTAAATCTATAAAAACTAGACTACCTAGATTTCTTCTTTTAGCAACCCAGCCAATAAGAGTGACTGTTTTGCCTACATCAGCAATTCTTAACTGACCATTAACGTGTGTTCTTTCCATAACTTTCCTCTCTAGCAAATAATGCTTTTAACTTTATCAACTATCTCTTCAAACTTAACATCTTCTTGAGTTTTATTAGTTGTATCTTTTATTTGAACAGTATTATTGTCATATTCATTTTCTCCAGCGACAATAATAACTTTAGCTTTATATCTATCAGCTGATTTAAATTGAGCTTTCAGACTTCTTTGCTGATAGTCCATTTCAGCCTTAATTCCATTACTTCTTAAAAGCTCAACAATTTTAGTTCCATATGTTGAAATGTTTCCCAGTGAAATCAGATAAACATCAATCTTTTCCTCTTCCACAACCAGACCTTTTTGCTCTTTTGCCAGGGCAATCATTCTTTCCATTCCCATTCCAAATCCAACACCAGACAGTTGACCACCACCGAAAGTATCAACTAACCCATCATACTGTCCACCGGCAAAAACTGTTGCCTGCTGTCCATCATCATCTTTTGGAACTGCCTCATATACCGTGTTGGTATAGTAATCCAGACCTCTTACCAGACTATCATCAACCTTATAAGGAATATTCAAATCATCCAGACCTTTTAATACTGTCGCAAAATAAGCTTTACTTTCCTCATTTAGATAATCACGACATTTTGGAGCACTGGTAAAGCCTGGATGTCCTTTATCGATTTTACAATCCAGCATTCTTAATGGATTCTGCTGATATCTTCTTTGACAATCAGAACAGAACTCTTTTAGATATGGGGCAAAATGGTTCTTTAATGCCTTGGTATAGTTATTTCTAGATTCATCATCACCAAGAGAGTTAATCAGAATAACGACATTATCAATGCCCATTGCTTTGACAATTGCATAACCCAAGGCAATTGTTTCAATATCCAATAGCGGAGATTTAGCACCTATAGCTTCAATTCCAAACTGATTAAACTGACGATATCTTCCTTTTCCAGGTCTATCATATCTAAACATCGGACCCATATAGAACAGTTTTACCGGCATATCAGCATAACCATACATCTTATGTTCTACAAAAGCTCTGATTGCTCCTTTGGTACCTTCAGGTCTTAGCGACAGATCTCTTTGACCTTTATCTTTAAAGGTATACATTTCTTTGTTAACCATATCAGAAGAATCATTTTCACCAACAAAAACTTCTGTATGTTCAAATATTGGGGTTCTTATTTCTTTATATCCATATAATTCACATTGTCTGTAAATAATTTCTTCCATCCTCTGCCACAGGGAAATATCTTCTCCATATATATCCTGAGTTCCTCTGGGAAGTTGAAATTTCATTTCTGCCATAAATAATTCCTCTCCTTTAAATAAAAAACGCCCTTCGATAAGGACGCTGACATTGCGTGGTGCCACCTTAATTGCTTCTTGATGGGTTAACGCCCCTAACGTTTCTTCCTACTGTCAGTTCAAAAGAAATTCTCCAAAGTGTCTATTCTATAAGTCTTATCAGAAACTTGCACCATCCGTTTCTTCTCTACAGATTCAACTTAAAGACTTTTCTTTATCATCAAATATGTAATCATTTTATCATATTGAAAATAGATATTCAAATAAAAATAAAGATCTAATATCACAATTAAATCTTTATCTTATTATTCTGGCAACATCTACTACAGAGTTGATTTTTTTCAGATTAGCCATAACATTTTTTAACTGTTCCTGATTTTTAACTTTAATCTTAATATCAACGTGAACATTGACCTTATCTGGCATAACTTCAGAGTTAATACCATTCAGGCTCAACTTGAACTGCGAAATCAAAGTTATGATATCACTTATCAGATAGTTTCGATCTGTTGCATCAATTCTAAGCCAACTGTCATACTGATAGTCACCTGTATTATCCCATTTTACCTCTATCAGACGGTTAGTTTCATTGGCAATATTTGGACATTCTACTCGATGAACTTTAATTCCTGAACCTCGGGTAATAAAACCAACAATTTCATCACCATTAACCGGCATACAGCAACCAGAAACATTGACCATCATCGAATCGATACCTTCAACAATTACTCCAGCTTCAGATACAGTACGGGTTCTTTTCTTAGCTCTTTCCTGAACCATCTTTGTCAATGCTTCATTATCCAGTGCCTGACCTTTGGTATTAGCCAGTTTATCAATGGCCTGCTGCAGAGATATTGATTTATTTCCCACAGCATACATAAACTCATTGTAGTTATTGCTGGAAAATTCCCTGTAAATTGATTCTAACTTGTTTTTATCAAAATAGGTCTTTTCATCAAGATTTCTCTTTTTCAGCTCATCCACAAACATCTTTTCACCTTTTTCGATGGTTTCAGCTCTGGCTTCGGTTTCTTTTTTCATTAAATAAGATTTAATCTTATTTCTGGCAGTGGCTGACTTTACAATCTTGAGCCAGTCTTCTGAAGGACCGGTATTTTTATTAGTTCTGATATTTACAACATCTCCCGTGTTCAAAACCGTATTTAAAGGCACATGAGCGCCATTTACTATCGCACCCACAGCAGTATGCCCTACTTCAGTATGAACACGGTAGGCGAAATCTAAAGGTGTAGAACCGTTTGGTAGTTCAATAACCCTACCTTTTGGAGTCATGGCATAAACATTGGCTTCAAAGATATCTTTTTGTATCTTGTCTACCAGATCTGTCGGATGGTCCTGTTCTAAATCATCAAGCAGGCCAATCATATCATGGAACCAGCCAAGTTTATTTTCAATCTCTTTCTGTTCAGTTTTACTGTTGTATTTACCTTCTTTATAAGCCCAGTGAGCAGCAATACCCATTTCAGCAATCCTATCCATCTCCTCAGTTCTAATCTGAACTTCAAAAAGATTGCCATTATTATCTAAAACTGATGTATGTAAAGACTGATACATATTAGGTTTAGGTACAGCAATATAGTCCTTTAATCTATTGGGAACCGGCCTGTACTTATTATGAATATGACCCAAGATTTCATAACAGTTCAATTCCGTTTCAGTAATAACCCTGATGGCATATAAATCATATATTTCTTCAAAACTTCTATTCTTTTTCTCCATCTTTTTATGGATTGAATAGATGTGTTTACTTCTTCCAAAGATTCTAAATATCAAATTTTTATCAGACAACAGTTCATCGATATCAATAATCATCTTTTTGACAACTTCCTGTCTTTCACTTTTCTTGGCTTCCAGAAGATCGGCTATTTCATGATATTTCTCATTTTCCAAATACATGAACGATAAATCTTCCAATTCATTTTTCATTTCCGCCAAACCTAGACGGTGGGCAATAGGAGCATAGACATTTAAGGTTTCTGAAGCTATTTTCTTTTGTTTTTCTTCAGTGTGATACATCAGCGTTCTCATATTGTGCAATCTGTCTGATAATTTGATGATTATTACACGAACATCTTTAGCCATGGCAATAAAAATCTTGCGGTGATTGGCTGCTAAATATTCTTTTTCATCCTGAAACTTCAAAGAACCAATTTTAGAAACCCCTTCAACAAGTTTGGCAACCTCTTCATCAAATTCGTTTTTAATAACTTCAAAACTGACTCCACAGTCTTCCATTGTATCATGCAAAAGGCCACCACAGATTGTCTGAGGTCCAGCCTGTAAGGTAGCCAGGATATAACCTACATTCAAGGCATGATAAAAATAAGGCTCACCACTTTTTCTAAACTGTCCCTTATGCATTTCGCTGGCAAAGTTATAAGCCTTTTCAATCATGTCTAAAGAGTCTTTCTCATTGATATAAGTTCTGACTCTTTCAAACAATATTTCCTTTGTAACAGTAACCTGCGCACTCATTTCATTCACCCTTTTATAAGTATTATTATTTTATCATAAACCTTTAAATATAAAAAGAAAAGACAGTTTTCACTGTCCATATAATCTATTCTCCTTCAAATTCAAGAATTGAATAGACATCATATCCTTTTAATACTTCTCTGCCCTTTAAATCAATAAGTTCTATCAAAAAGGCATTGCCAACAACTTCACCACCCAGCTGTTCAACTAACTGGTTAGCGGCTTTAATTGTTCCCCCGGTTGCCAAAAGATCATCTATAACCAAAACTTTTTGTCCTGGCATAATCGAATCCTTATGAATTTCCAAGGTACTTGTACCATATTCTAAATCGTATTGAGCAGAGATAACTTCTCTAGGTAGTTTGTTAGGCTTTCTAGCAGGAACAAAACCGATGCCTAGTTCATATGCAACCGGACAGCCAAAGATAAAACCTCTTGATTCTGGCCCTACAATTACCTCAGCCCCAACTTTTTTGGCATATTCAACTAATAATCTGGTTATTTCTCTAAATGCTGCACCATCCTGAATAGCTGGTGTAACATCTCTAAATAAAATCCCTTTAATCGGATAATCAGGAATGCTTGCAATATAATCATATAAATTCATTTTCAATTCTCCTTTTTAAAACATTTCAATTATAACAAACTTTTACCAATATTAATATCTGTTTTATTCTAGTAGTCTGTTATTCTAATCCAATATATCTTTTATCATAATCTGATAAGAAACTCTCCCATTAAAAGAGTTTTCCTGAAGATAGCCATATACTTTTAGTCTATCCCTGTTTTTATAATGTTCATAACCCTTGTTATCAAAACTGATAAATTCCAGATCTCTGCATTTCCATTTCAACTGATATTCATTTCTTAAAGATATATAATCAGCAATATTGTCAATTGTTACCTTTAAAAGTGGTAATCTTCTACCCTGTCCAAATGGACGGTAATAAAACAATTCTTCAATATTTTGAGCAGTCAGATCTTTTGTATCAACTACAATATATTCTTCAACAACTTCATTCTTATGATGATCAAGTTTTTCCTTCAGATACTCTTTAAATGAATATAGCATATCTTTTTCAATAGTAATACCACAGGCCTGTTTGTGACCCCCTAGGGCAATAGTACTGTCTCGAAAGTCTTCCAGCATACCTAATATATCAACTTCACCATTTGACCTTCCTGAGCCTTTAATTTGACTTAGAGAATCTGTCATTATAAATGTCACCTTTTTAGTTTTATCAGCAATTCTGGTCGCTATCAAGCCCAATAATCCTTCATGCAGTTCTGGCAGATAGATCAGATTGAAATTTTCATTAGCATCTATTTCCTTTTTGACCAGCTCATTCTGTTGTCTGGTAAGCTGTAATCTGGCATTATTGACTTTTATAATCTGAGCAGCCAATGAATTAATCTCCCTGTTATCCTCAGATAACAGAAACCTTACCACATTATTGACATTGGCAATATCAGCCATCCTTCCAACTGCATTTATTTTAGGAACAATTTTAAAAGCTACATTATCTTCATTGATTGGAAGATAAAATTTATCTAATAGTAAAACATTTTTATATTGACCCTGATTAAGATAAGTTAGACCATCTTTTACTATTTTGACATTGGCACCCTTTAGCTCCATCACATCAGCAATTGTGGCAATCATAGCCAAAACAGCAGTACTGTAGTCTGCCAGTGCTAAATAGCAGGCTAACAGGTATACGATGCCACTGCCACAAAGGTATTTATAATCAGCACTTAAAAGTGTCGGATGCAATAAATAATCACAGTCAACTTCCTGAATAATGACATGATGATCGGTCACAATCGAAATCATTTCTTTTTCTTTAGCAAATTTTAATGCTTCCGGACTGCTGACGCCATTATCTACCGTAATTAAAACTTCATAGCCTTTTTCATAAGCCATCTGCAGTTTTTCTAAAGAAAGGCCATAGCCTTCTTCCAGACGATTAGGTATATAGAAGCCATTTTCTATTCCCATCTTATCTAATATCTTTTTAACAATGGTAGTACCACAGATTCCATCACAGTCATAATCACCAAAAATAAAAACTTTTTTATTTTCCATTTTTACTGTTTCTAAACATTTTTTAATTGGTTCAAATACCTTTTCATCTATATCAAACTGCTCTAGAGGATGAAAAAAGGAAGCAATATCTTGCGGTTCATATTTCATAGCTGATAAAACTTTCGCTAGCAAAGAATTGATTGAATAGGTTTCCATCAGTTTTTGATAGTCACTTGTATCAGTTTTTATATAAATCATATGCTTCCCCTTTATTTATTAATTTGGATTGTTAATGCCGAATATTGTTCTTTCTTTTACTTCCTTAGTTCTTCTTTTCTTTTTTTGTTTTGGCCTGTTACTGGTTTTTAAAGTATAATCCAACCACAAATTACAAGCTACCAGTACCGCATAAATTAGTACTACACTCACTAAAATCGTATAACCGATATTTGTAAGCGAGAAAATACTTCCATAAACTAGTCCTACAAAAATTACTGTTAAGACAAAGCCCGCTGCCAGTTCATTGAAAAGATTGTTGAATACTTCTTCAAAAGTACTACTTATCTTGACATCAGTAAGTTTTCCTCTGGCATTTTCATTAAAATCATCTTTTAATTGCGCTAAGACAAAGCCTACTAATGCAATTCCTATTGCTGCAGAACCATATACCAACCCTACTGTCATCTTGGCAGTTTTTTCAAACAGCATACCACAGGCCATAGTCCCAAGTATTATTGTTATAGTAGCAGAAGCCAGGATTATCAAATCGTTGCTCTTATTACGATTCTTTAAATATAAACCTCCAATAAGTACTGTGAGAGCCAGTATAGACAATGCTGCCAGCAGAGATTTCAAATAGTCAATAATATTTGTAACATATAAAAGCGCCCCCATTAAAATCAAGGCAACAACTACATAAAGAAACTTGGTACGCAATAATCCAGTAAAATCAACTGTTTTAACTTCAACATTTTCCTGATAGCCAAAAGCTTTAGCTTCAAAATAATTTGAGTTTATTAAATCTGCCAGCATAACTCTCTGCCAGCCGACAAAGAATATTCCTGAGCAGATCGCAAAGGTCATGATTGCGATTGAATAACCTGAATAATATTGTTTAAATATCAGATAACCTGCTAAACCAGCCACAAACTGCATTGCCAAGGCAGCCAAAGCATTAACCAGTGTATTTTTATAGGTTGTCTCTAAAGCTGTTGATGGCAGTCTACCAGTATTTATGATTTTCATAAAGGTATCATTGACATGTAAAAGATATGCTAACCCTGCAAATATACTGATAATAAACAGAGTTATCGTATTGGTGTTAAAAATTACACCCAGATATGAAATAGCAACCAGACTGCTGACTGTATAACCTAGAAGCATCAAAGCGCTGACAAATCCCGATAGCTTATATCTTAAGATGAAAAACACAGAGCATACTGCTACACTGGAAAAAATACCTGTCAATACTTTCTTATCTGCATCAATTCCCAAAGTTGCATTGACAGCATTAAATGCTGTTTCTGTTATTGGTGCTGGCAAAGCCCCACCATTTACTGTTGCGACAATATTTTTAGTTTCTTCAAAACTATGAGCTGAAGTAATATAGGCATCAGAATCAATAACACTGTTTACAGCTGCCGCTGCTAAAAATTTAGGAGTTGTGTTTTCCATTTCCTGCTCAAATCTATATGACTCATCATAGTCAACCCAGACCACCAGATATTTGCTAGTTTCAAACATCAGCTGAGTAGTTACTGCTCTGAATTTTTCAGTGTCACTAACTAATATGTAAAGCAACGATAAATCTGGATTTTCCTCAGTAGCCGCTGGTGAAGGAGCTGCCATAAAAGGCGTTTCTGCATTCAGGGCTGAGATATCCATCAACTCTTCATCCGCAAAGTTTCTAAATGAAACCAGTCCGGTCATCGTAAGATATTTTCTGACAGTCTCACTATCTTCAATACCTGAATAATTTAAAGTAACTGTTGAACCTTCAACAGATGTTTTAACTTCAGTAGCTCCAAAGTTGTACAATCTTTTTTCTAAAACAGCAGCTACCTGATCAACCAGTAATGATTCTGTCGAATCAACCTGATAAACCAGTTGATAGCCACTAGATAATTCAAAGTTTTTATTTGTAATAGATTCTAGTTTACTTCCAAAGACTACAGATAAAACAGCAATCAACAAAATGCCAATTATAGCTGATAATATTTTTTTATTATTCTTCTTCATACCCTAACACCTCTAATTCTTTTCTCATTTCCTCTATACTTTTTTCAAGCAGTTCATCTGAACTGGTTAAAAAATCAACAATTTCTTCGATAGTCAGACTTTCTATATCACTGGCGATTTCGCTTATGCTGTCTGGAACATATAATCTCCATCTAATATGATATAGAACTTTCTGAAGTTGCTTAAACGTCAAGCTATCCAATGAATTTCTTCTAATTGAAGAAAGTTTCAGGTTAATCAAACAATTAATATACTTTTCCATCACTATTACTCCTTACATTAAAGCACCCATTATCAAGCCTATTATGCTGCACAAGGCTCCGGCCGCCCAGAATACCTTGACTACCTTTGTTTCAGGCCAGCCACTTAATTCAAAATGATGATGAAGCGGAGCCATTTTAAACACTCTCTTTTTTCTGGTTTTAAAAGAAACAATTTGAATGATGACACTTAATACCTCAACAACAAAGACACCACCAATTAATATTAAGGCAACTTCTTCTTTGGTAACCATTGCTGCTGCCGCCAACAGTCCACCCAGTCCTAGAGCACCGGCATCACCCATAAAGATTTTGGCAGGATGCATGTTAAATTTTAAATATCCAAACAGAGAGCCTATTACCGCACAAAGTAAAATAGCAACAGAATTCATTTCGATACGACCACAGAAATATACATATGGTATCAAGGCAAAAATTGAAAGCCCAGCACATAAGCCATCCAAGCCATCGGCCAGGTTTACGCCATTTGTAGTACCAGTAAACATAAAAAATACTAATATAATGTATAGCCATCCTATGTCAATTTTAATATGGGTAAACGGAATTATTATTAAGCTGTTTGTCAATTTTCGATAGGCGATATAGAAGACTATAGCCAGAATTGACTGCATTAAAAACTTATGCTTAGCTTTAAGACCATCATTTTTCTTTTTAACTACTATCAGATAGTCATCTATAAATCCAATAATTGCATAGCCCACAAAAGCTAAAACAACTACTAAAAAGTCAATACTGGTAAACGATGAAGGTGAAACAATCAAGGTAGCAATCAGGCTGGTTAAAATAAACACGACACCACCCATTGTAGGAGTTCCAGCCTTGACCATATGAGATTTAGGACCTAGTTCTCTAATGGATTGGCCAAATTTTATTTTATGTAAAAATGGAATAGCAACAGGATAAGCAAGCAAAGCTAATCCAAGTCCGATTCCAAATGCCAATGTCATCTTGATTAACATAAAAAAACCTCCATACGCTGAATAATTATATCACTAAATAACTCTTAAAAACAATAGAGAAGCTTTTTACTTCTCTACTGTAATTGAACTTCTATTGTCATAGTTTTATCTATCTGAGTACCTTCTGCAAAGTTTTGGGTTTTTACATAACCATAGCCTTCAATTGAAACAGCTATACCGGTCATATCCCAGAATCCAATAACTTCTTTTCTGCTCCAACCTTTCATATTGGGCATCAGAATGGTATCAGAATTTGTTAAAATCATTATTCTCTGATTAGAAATAACAGTTGATCCTGCTGCAGGATATTGGCTGATTACTGTATCACCATCTCCAACAATCAAAACATCAAGATTTAATTTAGAGGTTTTATCCAACACATATTCCAAAGAGTGATTGACAAAATTATCCAGCCCCTCTCTGTAAACTACTCTATTTACAATATTTTCATCAATAACTCTATTACCACTTAAACCTAAAACTGAGGCTACAGTTCTTTCCAGTTCATTTATATAAGAGATATTTTCAGAAGCAAATGGATTCCAGTCCTGATAGGCAAAGTAAATCAATACTTCTGGATTATCAATCGGCATGGCGATAACCATAGAGTGAATAGTCAGGTTACCATAGCCTCCTTCTGGCAGAGCTACTTCAGCTGTTCCTGATTTACCTCCAACCTTAACTCCAGGTATCTGATATCTGGAACTGTTATATGAATAGCCCGAATTTACTACTCCTGATAACAAGTCCAGCATTTCTTTGGCTGTTTCTTCACTTATCGGTGTTCCAACCTCTTCTTTCTGTCCCTGATAGATTATGGTATCAGTTTCTGGATCAACAATTGATTTAATTATATAAGGCTTTACCATTGTTCCACCATTGCAGAAAGCAGAATAGGCACGTATTATCTGTAAAGCAGTTGCTGACATCCCCTGACCAAAGGAAGTCGTAATAATACTGAAAGAACTTCCATAATCAGCAGAACCATAAAACAGCCCTTCATCAATGCCATATGTTTCAACAGGCTGATAGAACAAAAATTTATCCATATAATCCATGTACACTTCCTGATCAATGTATTTTTCCAGCAGGACAGCACAGCCAACATTATAAGAAAGACAAAAAGCTTCATAGAATGTTGGGTAATATGGCTGCACTCCCATATAGTTGTGAATTTCCTGATTTTCCATTATTTTGTATGGACTGCGGGCAATTTTACCATTTTCATCAGTTCTAACATAGAATATCCTGCAGTCAAAGGTATCATTTCTATCAAATACTCCTTCATTGATTGCAGCAGCATATACAAAGGCTTTAATTGTTGAACCTGGCTCATATGGCAGCATGGCACAATAATCGTTGTAGTCAACTATATCCATCTCATTGGCGCTGAAAGTAGGATGAGAACCATAACCTAGAATCTCTCCTGTTTTGGCATTCATAACCACTGCCCAGGCTTTTTCAACATGCTCATTAACCTGCATCGTTTTACCTAAAGCCTCTTCAACGGCCTGTTGGATAATGTTGTTAAGCGTCAAAGTAATATCATAGCCGTCATAAGCTTTTTCATTGCTGATAAGTCCACCAGCAACCGGTGAACCATTTTCATTATTGACATAATAAGAAGTTGAACCTTCTATCCCAGAAAGCTCCTTATTAAATATTCCTTCAATTCCTGAGATACCTACGATTTGAAAGCCATCTTCCTTTTTTTGATTTTCTACATATCCCAAAAGATGTGAAGCAAATCTTTCATAAGGATAATGCCTTGATGTTGAACCTGTAAACCTGATTCCTGGCAGATTCAAAGCCTCAATCTGTTCTTTTTTGCTATAGGAAATATTGCTGCCATAAAAACCAACTTCTACCTGATAATATCCTTCATCACCTAAAGACAATCTTTCTAAAAGATAATCATAGAACTCAGGAGTATCATTCAATATAGGGGCAATCAAATCAGCAGTCAGTTTGGGATCTTTGATGTAATCATCTACTTCAACCGCATCACCATTTTCATCAAATTCATATCTTTTAACATCTTTGCTTAAGATAAATGCTATTTTATAAACTGTCACATCACCAGCTAAAATGTTGCCATCACTGTCATAGATGGTTCCTCTTTTTGGATAGATTGTTTTATTTTTTATAATAACCCCTTCCAACTTGGAAAAGTCTTTATTGGACATTAAGTTTTTCCCAGTTAAATTCAGCAAAAGGACATTCCATAATAGTAATGCCCCAGCTAAAAATATAAGTATGGAAAAAAAGGAAATCTTTACACTTTGTTTTAATCTTATCTTATTCATAGCATTAATTAGTTGGCACCGTCTTCTATTGAAACAACTATTGAAGAATTAGAGTTCATTTCACTACCAACAGTGTCCATAACTCTATTATAGTCTGTTAGTTCCTTAACTTGAATAGTTATAGCATCAACTTCTGCTTTTAATTCTTCAATTCTAGTTTCATTTAATGCTAATTGACTTGCCAAATTGACGTTAAAAGAGTGTAAGATGATTGAAACAGCCAAATACAAAACAACTGTAAAAACACAGAATACTATTCCAAGACTCTTTAATTTAATTCTTTTTCTTTTTTTCATTTCACTTACCTTCTTTCTATTACTCTTAATTTGGCACTTTGTGCTCGTCTATTTTCATCTAACTCTTCTTTTGAAGCAGTGATTACTTTTCTGTTTACTAACTGATACTCACTTTCAGGTATTTCAAGGGCTTTTAAAGGAATTCTTTTATCAATAACCGGCGACATTGAAGCTTGCTTGAATATCTTTTTTACTATTTCATCCTCTAAAGAATGAAATGTAATAATGGCACATCTTCCTTTCGGCTTTAATAGTTCAAGAGCTTTTCTAGTCGCAACTTCTAAATTTTCCAATTCATTGTTAACTTCTATTCTTAAGGCCTGAAAGCTCTGTTTTGCTGGATGGCCCTTTTTGCTTAATACTTTTGCCGGTAGCACTGATTTAATCACTTCAACCAGTTGACCGGTAGTTTCAATTGGTGATACTGATCTTTGTTTTTCAATTGCTCTGGCAATTTCTTTGGCAAACTTCTCTTCACCATAACTTCTTAAGATTCTTACCAGATCACTGAATTCATATTCATTCACAATTTTATAAGCGTCCAGACTTTGACTTTGATCCATTCTCATATCCAGTCTTGCATCATAGTGATATGAAAAGCCTCTTTCCGGGTCATCAAATTGAGGTGATGAAACGCCAATATCCAATAAAATTCCATCTACCCTGTCAACACCAAGTTTGTTTAATTCTTCTTTTATAGAAACAAAATTAGCTTTAATAATTGTGTAGTTATCAGATATCTTTTTTAATATTTCATCTGATTTTTCAATAGCTTTTTGGTCAATATCGAAACAGTACAAATGACCATTGGTTAGTTTTTTCAGGATTTCACTGCTATGACCCGCTCTGCCCAAGGTTCCATCAACATAAATACCATCTTCTTTAATGTTTAGATTTTCGATAGATTCTTTCAGCAACACACTTTTATGTTCCATTACAATTCCTCAAGCAAATCAGCCATATCAATATCTTCCATATCTTTTACTCTCTTATCCCAAGCATCCTTACTCCATAATTTGATTTCATCTAAAGCACCGGTAAATACACATTCTTTTTCCAGTTTGCCAGCTTCAATCAAATCTTGAGGAAGATAAATTCTGCCTTGAGAATCAAAATTCAGCTTATATAAGACAGATAATCTGAAGTCAATATATTTTCTGACATTCTTTTTATTTCTATCCATCGCATAGAGTCTTTTTTCTTCGATGTCCCATGTTTTTTCAGAATATATAGCCAAACAGTCATCAGCATGTCTGGTAACTACTGCAACATCGCCTAACTCATTACGAAACTTCGCTGGAACAGCGATTCTTCCTTTTCCATCTAAGTTATGCAGATATTGACCTGAAAACATCGATAAATTCCCCCTAATTCCCCAAAATATGGGGTTATTTCACCCTAATTATAGATGTTACGTTTTACTTTTGCAATAGAAAAAATAAAAAAAAGACAAATTTTATTTATTTGTCATTTTTGCAATTGATTTATTAGTTTTACTGATTTAAAAATATTGAACAATTCAATCTTATAAAGATTAAAAAAAGCAGTAGATTACTCTACTGCCTAAATCTGAAAATCACTATTTCTGTCCGCATTCACATTGGTAATGTGGTCTTTTGTATTCTCCACAATTTGGACACTTAACCAATGTAGGAGCAACTAACTTGTAGTGTGTTCTACGTTTATTTTTTCTTGTTTTTGATACTCTTCTTTGTTGAACTGCCATTGTTCTTCCCTCCTATTCATCCTGCGGTATATATTCTTTTAATTTTGCGAGTCT
>CAYUXW010000035.1:0-14400 GCA_964449115.1 uncultured Erysipelotrichaceae bacterium
TATGAACTAAGGTGGTACCGCGTATTAACGTCCTTAGATATGGGCGTTTTATTTTTGATTTACGAAAGGAGCAACTATGAATAGACAACTAAATGATCAACAATTGGCAAGAAGAGATAAAATGAATAAGCTGATGGAGATGGGAATTCATCCTTTTGGCAATGCTTTTAAAAGAACTCACCTTACCCAGCAGATAAAAGACAGCTATCAGCATTTAGATAAAGAACAGCTGGAACAGGAAAATGTTACCGTTAAAGTAGCAGGTAGAATCATGTTCAAGCGTCGCATGGGTAAACTGGGTTTTATGCAGATACAAGACAGAAGCGGTATGATTCAAATCGTTGTCAACAGAGGTGTTGTTGGCGATGAGATTTATGAAGTTTTCAAAATCAATGATGTTGGTGATTTTGTCGGTATTGAAGGAACAGTAATGAAAACTGATTCTGGTGAACTGTCAGTAAGAACTGCTGTTTATACTCATCTAAGTAAATCTTTAACTCCTCTGCCAGAAAAATTCCACGGTCTTACCAATGTTGAAGAAAGATACAGAAGAAGATATGTTGACCTGTTTATGAATGAAGACTCAAAAAGAATTGCCTTTTTACGTCCAACAATTATCAAGACCATTAGAAATTATATGGATTCACTTGGTTTTACGGAAGTGGAAACTCCTGTTTTGACTACCCTTTTAACTGGAGCTTCAGCTAGACCATTTGTCACCCATCACAATACTCAAGATTTAGACATGTATCTGAGAATCGCTTTAGAGTTGCCTTTAAAAAGGCTTCTTGTCGGTGGTATGGAAGCAGTCTATGAAATTGGCAGAACCTTCAGAAACGAAGGAATGAGTCCAATGCACAATCCTGAATTCACCTTGATGGAAGCTTATTTAGCCTACTCCGATTTAGAAGGGATGATGGAATTGACTGAAGGAATGTTTACTAAAATTGCCCAGGTTGTTGGAAAAGATACTTTCAACTTCAATGGACAAGAAATAACTATCAAAGCTCCTTTTAAAAAAGTTTCCATGGTAGAAGCTATCAAAGAAGAAACAGGAATTGACTTTACTAAAGAAATCACTTTCCAAAAGGCTGTAACTTATGCCAAAGAAGCAGGTATTGAATTAGAGCCACACTTCTCTGTTGGTCATATTATCAACGCTTTCTTTGAAAAATATGTTGAAGATAAGCTGATTCAGCCAACCTTCCTTTATGGTCATCCAGTAGAAATCTCTCCACTGACCAGAGCAAATGAAAATGATCCTCGATTTGTTGATCGCTTTGAACTGTTTATTGGTGGTAAAGAATTCGCTAATGCCTATACTGAATTAAATGATCCTATTGACCAGTTAGAAAGATTTGAAAATCAGATTAAAGAAAGACAATTAGGTAATGATGAAGCCAATGATATTGATATGGACTTTATCGAAGCTTTAGAATATGGTATGCCACCAGCTGGAGGCATCGGTTATGGTATTGATAGAATGATCATGCTCTTTGCGGAAGCTGAATCTATTAGAGAAGTCATCCTATTTCCAACCATGAAACCATTGGATTAAATTTAAATTGAAGTTCTCCTAAAAAAGGAGAACTTTTTCAAATGTCTTTAACATTCCCTCATTTTTTGTGTTTTAAAAACTAAATTAGAATAATTATAATTAATATAACAAGAAATAAAATCCTATGAGTTTTATGTCTAATTATAAACACATAGAACAATTGTGTGGTGTTCTTTTAAATGATGACCGTGGTGTTCCAGATCCAAACAAGTCAGCCTTGAATACAATCCGCCTGAAAATTCTTTAGGATTGAAACTTTTTATTCTATTTTCACTATTATTTGTAATACTATTAATTTGGTTACTTATCTTTATATTGTTATAATTTTTTTATTTTTATTCAAAATTGGGGAACTTTATGATACTATTTAACCATATAAAGTTCCCCAAAAGGAGGATTGTATGAACCAAAATTTCACTAAAATACAAAATTTATTGCATCAAAGAGCTGACTTACAAGCCAGACTTAATTTAATGCCTTACGATGGCAATCCAGAAATAAAAGATCGTGATGGAAACAAATATCTTTATGTTCGAAAAAGAATTGCCAGCAAGTTGACATCAACTTATGTAGGTATCTATTCAGACGAACTCTATCAGTTACTTTTAAAAAACGCTCGTGAAGCAAGAGAAATAAGAAAACAAATTCGAAAAATTAATAAAGAATTAGCCTTGCTCGAATATTCTGATATTGACCTATCACCTAAGGTCCAATTAAACTTGGAGTTTGCTAGAGCCAATATGAAAGCTTGTATTTATGATCAGGCTATCCTTGAAGGAGTTGCAACTACTTTTCCTCAAACTGAAGAAATAATTGATAATGGCAAAATTGTTGGAATGTCTGCTCAAGATGTTCAAAAAATATTAAACCTGAAACATGCCTGGGAATTTATACTGGATAAAGATGTTATCAGTTATCCAACAAATTTATCAATTCTCTGTCATATTGCCAAGTTAATTAATGAAGGTTTCTATCAAGATGGAGGAAAAATTCGTAGTGTTCCAGTTACAATTGGAGGAACTAGTTATATTCCACCTCTTCCAATTGAAAATGTGGTCAAAGAAAATATCTCATCAATTGTTGATGAAAATATTCCCGCAAATGAAAAAGCCATTAAACTATGTCTTTATTGCATGAAAACGCAAATTTTTAACGATGGAAATAAAAGAGCAGCCATTATTTTCGCTAATCATTATCTCATTTCACAAGCTGCTGGAATAATTATAATTCCTGAAGAAGAAGTTTCTGAATTTAAAAAACTTCTAATAGCTTACTACGAAAACAGAGATAATGGTGAAATTATTAATTTCATGAAAGTCAAATGTATCAAAACCTTTTAAATTGGGGAACTTTTTAACTGTTTTTACCACAAAAAGTTCCCCAATTTTAACTTATTCAATGATTTTAAAAATAATTTAAAAATTCTATTGACCTTATAGTTTACTATAATGATACATTTCAATTGGAAAGGAGATTGCTTATGACCATAAAAGAATTTGCCAAGATATGTGGATGCAACAGTCAGACTCTTAGATACTATGATGCTATAGGTCTTCTTAAGCCTAAAAAAGTAGATCGCTATTCCGGATATCGCTACTACGATGAAAAACAGGCACTAGAGTATGTAAAGATTAAAAATCTTCAAGAAGCTGGTTTTTCCTTAGAAGAAATCAAAGAACTTCTTAAAAAGGATGACGATTCAATTTATGAAGCCTTTGAAGAAAAAATTAAAGAACAACAAGATAAGCTAGAACGTATCAAGTCAATTCAAAAATCATATAGCAGTGAACTAAAAGAAATGAAAAACAAAATTGAACAGTTAAAAGAACAACTAATCGATGAAATGGAAAATTATGATCCATCTGAAGAATTCGGTATTAGTGAAAACAAATATCAAAGCATTATTGAAAGAGTTCATGGTTTCTTTGATGATATCATGGATAAAGAAGATGAATCTATTACCATAGCCAAACGAGAAAAAACTTCTAGAGAATCCTTCCTGGAAAATCCCCTATACAAGACACTATACGAAAATCATAGTTGGGTAAATGTAAAAGATTTCATCTCTGAAATTCCAGAACTTAAAGAAGGAAATAATTATGTACTATACCTGGAGGTTGTTCCAGAGAAAATAAGCAGTGCTTTTGCGGCTACAATGATTAACCAGCTGATAACAGGTATGCAGAGTAAAGGAGCTCTTGAATGTACCGTAGAAGAAAGTATCGATAGCAACAACCATTTCTGGCTTTTTGAAAGTAAGGAATGAAATAGCAAAAGTTCTTGAATTGTTGAAACAACTTTTCAAGAACTTTTTTTATTATTGTGTTTCTTTAGCATTGAAATGCTTTTATAATAATTGTAAAAGGAAGGTGTTTACTATGCTATCTAAAATAAAAGCATCGCTTAAAAATATCAACTATAAACTATACTTTGCACTCATTATCTTAGGTTTATCACCTGCAATCTATACCACAGTAAGAGTCTTTTTCTTAGGTCAATTGCCTGGTGATTGGTCTTATTCAATTGCTGGACAACTTTCCTGGGTTAATCTTCTTTATGAGATATTAAACGAAGCTATAATACTACCTCTATTCTTTTTTGTTGGTAAAGTTGTCGATGAAAAAGAAGACTTTGCTAATCGTATTCGTACAGGATTATTAATATCTTTAACTCTCTACTCTTTTCTTTCAATAATCCTAATAATATTTATTGAACCTATTCTAACTTTAATGGCTGCAAACACAGAAATTATAGAAGCCTCAGCTTCATATATTCGTATTGAAAGTATTGCTAACATTTTCTCAATATTAACCCAATTTGCACTTGTTGCTCTTGTCACCATTGATAAAAGCAGATACCTTTATATTCTTACAGCAGCAAAACTAATTCTTAATATTATATGTGATACCTTTCTAGTTTCAACATTACCAATATCATTAAACCTTGGTGTTAATGGAATTGGATATTCAAATATTATCGTAAACTTACTACTATTTATCGTTATGATTATCTTACTTTCAAAAGAAGGTATTAAAGCATTCACAAAAGAAAAACTCAACTTTAGATGGACAAAACAATTTGTCAAAATTGGAGCTATTTCTGGATTAGAATCATTTGTCCGTAATCTTGCCTATATGGTAATGATTGCCAGAATGGTCAATGTTGTCGGGGAACAAGGAACCTATTGGGTAGCTAACAGTTTCATTTGGGGTTGGCTACTACTTCCTATCCTTCAACTTGGTGAATTAATTAAACAAGAAGTCGCAACCGATCAAGATAACATTAGAAAAAACTCACTGGGTTATTTTGTGTTAACAGCTATTATTTCTATTTTATGGATTATAAGTATTCCTTTATGGAAACCATTTATGAGTAATATCCTTGGTTTTAATGATGTTGAAAAACTGTTTAACCTTGTACTAGTATTAATAGGCTTTTATATATTATTTGCTTTTCAAAATGTCTTCGATGCCACATTTTATGGACTTGGTAAAACTCACTACATGCTATTTGAATCAGTAGTAACCAACACCATCTACTATGGCATAGCATTTATCCTTTATATCAATAATCTCTGGACTCCAACCCTAATAGGCATCGCATTAATGTTTGGCTTTGGCAATGCTTTCGATAGTGTGGTGTCTTTGCTTGCATATGTATACTTGTTAAAAAAAGAGAAAATTAATATATTTTAAATATATTCTCAGGTAAATCATATCTATTGTTGTCTGTAATAAAATAATAGGGTAATAAGAAAATGTAGATAAATTATTGAATTAAGAGAAAATAACAATAATTCATCTACATTTTCTCATAATTTTTTTAAAAAATATTTCCTACAGAAATGAACATGTATACTCATTAATTATCGTAATGCATTTACTATAAAACAATGCTAAAATAATGTCATAAGATATATGTTTTTTAACTCATTAATTTATCTAAATAGTTTGCCATAAATAAGTCAAACAACGTTTTATTGCAATTCTATTACTTAAGAATAAAAAAGGAGACAACAATGAAAAAGAAAATTGAAAAAATTAACGAACTTGCTAAAAAGACCGGAAAAGGTATTAAATCTACTTATGATAAAACAATAGAAAACGTTGTTAAGGTAATTGATCAAAATGACGATGGTAGTTTTGATAAAGATGATGTAAATACCATAAAAGAGAAATTTGGAGATTTAATCAAAAACACAACAAGTTCCGTTGTTACTACTGTTGAGGAAAGAATAAGGACATCCGAAATAAAGCGTCTTAAACCTGTATTTGTTTCTAGTTTAAGTGAATCAAATTTCAATATTCCTAAACTATTATTAATTACAGATATGCCTAAAATTTATGCTGAAAGTGAAGTATGTAAAGGGGCAATAGGATTTATGTCACCACAAAAAGATATAGAAGTTATAAATATCTTTAAAAATGAAATCAATGAATTTGGACTAACCTTTTACCCTGACACAAATAGTGAAGTATATTATGTAGACCCAAGTGACCGAAACAACTACATAGCATTAGAAGACTATTTTTATTACTTAAAAATAGCCAGAATTAACGAACTACAAAAAATTGCTCAAGACTTAGGAGCAAAATATTTCAAAGTGACATATAAGGAATATAAGGCTTCTTATAAAAGTAACAAAGTAAAAGCGAAAGCTAATGAAAAAATTGCAGGAACTGCTGGAACTGTCGAAGCAGAACGTGACCTATCTTCAAAAGAAATTTCCAATATTGAAGTTGCTGCAGAAATGAATTTTCCTGGGCATGAGCCATTTGAACCTAGTGTAAAATTCTTAAGAAATGAACCTGGTATTCAATCGTTGATTTCGCTAAGAATGGATAAGTCCTCTCCTATATTGAATCAAAAATATGTGTTAAAGCTTAGCAATTCTTCAGGCATTAAAGAAAAAGATGCCATTAAAATCGATGCAGCTTTAAAAGCTCTTAAAATAAGCGGAACCACTACATTTGCAAGCGAAGTAAGGAATGAATCAAGAAGATATTTTGAGTATGAAGTAGATTTTAAATAAGACCTTATAACAAAGAGCATAAATTTTAAAATAAATATGTTCTTTTATTTTTTCTTTACGTTTGATCTAGCTTAAATAAAACGATATAATTTTTTCAAGGAAACATTAAATTACGGTATTAAAAATATTAAATAGTGTTTGGAAAGTAGGAATTATATGACAAAACAATTTTTGACCAACTATACAGAGATTACTTTCTTAGAGAAAATAAAAGATAGTTTACGCCGTTGTAAATCGTTTAACTTTTCAGTTAGCTTTATAAAAAAAGCTGGTTTAATTTTGCTTTACCCAGATATAGAAGCCGCAATTGAAAGAGGGGCAAAAGGTAAAATAATTACCTCAACATATCAGAATTTCACAGATATTGAATCGTTGAGGAGCTTCCTATCACTTCAAACACGTTTCAAAAACTTCTCTTGCCATTTAGATAATGAATGTTTTAAAGACAAAGGTTATATGACTGTTGGATATCATTCAAAAGGATATTTGTTTGAATATGATGATAAATGTGAAATAATAATAGGTTCATCTAATATCACTAGGTTTGCACTTCTAAAAAATATAGAGTGGGACTTAGCTATTTCAATAGAAAGAAATTCACAATTATATAAAGATGTTTTAAATGAATTTAATGATAAATGGCAACAAACTTTACCATTAAGCCAAAAAATTATAGATATATATGCAACTAAACTTAATTATGCAATAGAGCGTTGGGATATGGATTATGATTTAAGCATATCAAAAATAAGACCAAACTTTATGCAGGTAAGAGCTTTAAAAGAATTAAACAGGTATCGTGCAATGGGTACCTCTCGAGCTCTTGTTGTAGCTGCAGCTGGTTCAGGTAAAACATATTTAGCTGCTTTTGATGCATTAAATTTTTCTCCAAAAACATTGTTATATATCGTTCATGAAGGTTCTATCCTAATGAAATCACTAAAAACTTTTCAGACTATTTTTGGAAGCGAAGTAAGTTACGGTGTATTTACCGGTTCTAGCAAAGAAATGTATGAAGACTTTGTTTTTGCTACTAATATAACAATGGCTAATTCTCTTACATTTTACAAAAAGAATCACTTTGACTACATAATTATTGATGAATGTCATCACGCTGCAGCAAACACTTATCGTAAGATAATAGACTATTTTGAACCAGAATTCTTATTGGGTTTAACAGCTACTCCTGAACGTATGGATAATGAAGATGTTTTTGAATTGTTTGACAAAAACGTACCTTATGAACTTCGTTTAAGAGACGCTATTATAAATGACCTTATTGTTCCTTTCAAATATTATGGTATTCGCGATAAACTGGTTGATTATGGGCTAAACAAAAGTGAAGAAAGAAAAATGATTGCGCAGCTGGCAAGTGTAGAAAATTGTGAATTTATTTCTGATCAAATTGAAAAACATCATCCTGAAGGAAAACTAAAAGCTTTAGCTTTTTGTCGCAATATCACTCACGCACGTTTAATGTGCGAAGAAATGGGAAATTACTACAACACTGCTTATCTTACAGGAAGCAATGATATAGGGGAAAGAATTCGTGCTTATAATGATTTGCAAAGAGATGATAGAGATTTGGAAATCCTGTTTACTGTTGATATTTTAAATGAAGGTGTCGATATTCCTGGTGTGAATATGGTTTTATTTTTAAGGCCAACGGAATCAAAAACTATTTTTATTCAGCAACTTGGAAGAGGACTTCGTAAATATGAAAATAAAGAATATGTTACTGTGCTGGACTTCATCGGAAACAGCTATAAGAGAAGTGTTCAAATTGCATTTGCTTTATCTTCACTGGCTGAAAACTTTGTATTAGAAAAAAGATTAATGATTGGTCTTGTAAGGGATGATTTTAAAGCAATAGGTCTTAGTAACTATGGAGTCGAAATACACATAGATGACCTTAGTAAAGAAGAAATAATAGACTCAATTGAAAGTGAAAATTTCAATAGCATAAGCTATTTAAAACAGGATTTATTTAACTTCCGTAAATACATCGATACAGAAACCTTCCCAAAACATATAGACTATTTAAATAATGACTATGCTCCTGATCTGATTAGATTTTTAAATGTTTCAATTGGAAGCAAATGTCGTTCTTATTATAATTTCCTTCATAGAATTTTAAAGGATAATGAAGATGCTCGACTTCTTCCAAACTTTTCGAAAAGACAGATAAATTTTATTGATTATCTGTCTGAAATGCTGCCTCTTGTTAGACAACATGAGTACATTATTTTTAAAAATATCATTGAAGGCAAGACTAAGTTATCAGTAATCAAAGAACACCTTAAGGAAGAAATTATAGACTATTCAGATGAACAATTAGAACATGCAATGACCTTTATGGAGAAAAAAGGATTTTTTAAATGCGATAAAGATATTTGCACACTTGTTAATATTGAACTTGATGAACAATTAGAAGAATATTTGCATGATCTATTCGAATACGGCTTATCTCGATATGATATTGATTTTGGTTCTGAAACAGGATTTAAACTGTGGCACAGCTATCGCATGGACCAAGTACAGTTAAAGTTTCTCAAAAATCCAGGAAGCAATCAAAAAGGCACCTACTACTATGATGATATTGTAGTAATCTTCGCATCCTTGAATAAAGATGCTTCAGTAGAAGCCAGATTAAATTATAAGGATAAATTCCTAAGTCCTTCTTTGTTCCAATGGGAAAGCATGAACAACATTCCAGATTCAGATTTAGAAAAACTGAAAAAAAGTAAAAAAGCACTTCTCTTCATTCGAAAGGTTTCTGCAGAATATGGAATATCTTTACCTTTTACTTATGTAGGAAGTGGAACTTTAACAAATCCACGAAAGCAAGAGCCTTTTGAAAACCAAACTAAAAAAGGAATTACATATTTATTCGATATTAATATTAGCAATGAACTTCCAGATTATTTGCAATATGATTTTGGCCTGATAAAATAATAAAGTATGATGGAAGTAGTAGCTGCCATAATTTGGCAAGATAATAAATTCTTAATATGCCAAAGACCCGCTCACAAAGCCCGTCCTTTGAAGTGGGAATTTGTTGGTGGGAAAGTTGAGCCTGGAGAAACGAAAAAACAAGCTTTAGTTCGTGAATGTCAAGAAGAACTTTCCATAACTCTCGATGTTGGAAATGTTTTTGCTGAAGTTATACATGAGTATCCAGAAATAGCGATTAAAATAACATTTTTTAATGCTACAATATTAAAAGGAATTCCAAAAGATATAGAACATAAAGATTTTAAATGGATTACTACAGATGAACTAGAAAACTATACTTTTTGCCCAGCAGATGAAAAAATATTAAATCAATTAACTAAAAATCAAAATACTTTTAAAAGATTTTAAGCTTTTATTTATATGATTGACTATGATTTATTTTTTCTAACAATTAACACTTTTATAATTTTATTAAATCAATTCCTTTTACTACCATAATTTGAAACACATAAAGTTAATATTTTGCAATATTCTCAAACTAATTTTGAAAATTCATATACTTTTTTCTATAGAAAGATAAAATGCTTTTACATAAAATAATTACTACTGCTCAAAAAAATATTTCTGTTTTCTTTACCTTTACATATTAATAATATTGAAAAAAAATTAATTAGTGATAAAATAAATTTAGTTGATATATTTCCTAAAAATACAAAAGAATAGAATGTTTTTTCGTTTTATTTTTTCATTTAAAGGAAATCAAAAATAAATAATACAAAAAAAGGAGAATAAAAATGGTTGATGAAAAAGAAAAAAGAGAATTTACTAAAGAAGAAATATTAATTTTAGAATCCGAGGTACTTCCTATAGTTGAAAAATATGGGGATACTCTTTCAGAAGTTTTTAAAAACTTGAACAAAGAACATCATGAGCTAGTAATTTCTTGGTTTGATAATCTGGGTATAGATATACCCGACCGAAATACTATTATCGAAGAGCTTTATAAAGATAAAAATGAGGACATCGATGTAAAGACTGTAAGAAAAATTTTAAATAATCCTCACCTATGTTTAAATGAAAAAGATGGTGAATATACGTATGATAAAAATCATAACCATCCAGAAAATGACGTAATTTATAGATATTTGATAAAAATCGACAAAGTTCTGGCAGAATTTTATCGCGATATTTTTTATAATGAATGTACATCTAATCCTATTGATTGTATTGATGATATAATAAAAAATCCAGATAAGTTTAACAAATTAAAAGATTCATATGAACCTATTAATACATATCCTTTTGGTGAAAAAACAAATATAACTTATTCAAAATTCATTGGGATATGCAGAGGAGAAGAATGTTTTGAACGTTTTTTTGAAGAAATAGTGTTGCCTCAAATTGAACGTATGAAAAAAATAGGAGAAGAAAATTCTGATAAAACTATCTTGCTAATTTTCGACAAATGGAATCAAACTAAGTTCGAAAAATATGAAGTAGACCTTTTAAATGCTGCATTTAAAAATAACATCTGGACAGTAATGTTACTAGCTACAAACTATGGTATAGTTCAAATTCCTTTTTTACCAGGCTATAGAGATCCGCGTTTAATAAAAATGTTAACAAATAAGAACATAATAAGGAATATAGCGTCAAATGAATTAGTTGATTTGCAAGGGGATGAAATAGTTAATCTTTCTTACTCAGGTGGAACATGGAATATGGAAAATAATGAACTTTTAAGTATTAATACTAATAATTTAACATGGGTGAAAATAGTAAGCGGAAATATTACTAATAGTGGTTCAATTAATAAAGATCAACTAGAAAAGCTTTATAATGATTTTAGTTTAATACTTAAAGTTCCAAATGATAGTTTACTTACTTCTATATTAGATGCTCCATCATATAGTATAGAAATTTTTGGAGAAAAGATTCGTTTGAGTGTAGGTAGTGATGATAAAAATATAAAATATATCCAAGATACTATACGACGCTATCTTGATTTATTTAAATAATATTAAAAATCCGAAGAATTATATTTTCGGATTTTTTGTAAGTTGATGATTTTAAAACACACTTTTTTTCACACACTATTAAAAATTTAATTTTTGAAATTTAATTGTTTTATTATGATTATTAAAAATGTTGCTTTATAAATTTCTCATTTTCTCATTTAAAGAAAAAGTGCTTTCTATTTTTTTATCACTAGGCTTTCTTAAAACAACTAGTGTAGTATTTGCAGTACCAGATACAAGATCGCCTACTTTAGGTATTTTTATTTTTGCATTTTTAAATTCTTCAAACATAGAACTATGATTAGGATTAGCATTTATCACAAATGAAAAATCTTCAGTTTTTATGCTGATGTAATAGCCAATCATCAAATCTTTGGTATAATGATTAATTCCTCTTTTAGCTTCGACATCAATAACTTTACCAACAAACTTCATAAGCGTCCAATCAAATGGAACAACTGGAGCTTCATCACTACGCTCAACCATATCTCCAAGTGTCCAACCATCTGGATATTCTTTTTCTTCAGTTGTAATCACAAGTGGTTCAAGTTTCATTTGAAGTTTTTCACTTTCCTCATCAATTATCTGAAGTTCTTCAGCATTAAAATTGATATAACCATCTTCACAATCGTTAAGTTCATCTATTATATCTACTCGAGCTATACGAACAGGTATAGGCTGTGATATTTTGCTAAACTCTTGGTAAATGAGTTTATTTTTAATAATGTCTTCTTTTTTAATTTTAATAAACATAGTTTTCTCCTTTCATTTTTTATACATGTCTTTATAAAATTTCCATTAATATTACTTAAGGACGATTAAAATACATATATTCTAATTTTGTCCTTTTTTCTAAGAATTTACTTTCATCATAATTTTTAATAGTTCTACATAAATAGTAATAGTATGAATGTAACGCATATTCAAAAACTATCCAGCTTCCTAAATCAAGTAATGTAAAATAATCCATAGGAAGCATAGACATTGAACTATCTGGATTTCTTATCTCTTTTATTAGAGAAATAACTTCATCGCTCACTATATTATCAATTTCGCTAACAGGAACATAAAATCTAAAATAGAAACCAGTACCATCTCTTGTGTATGCTTCTATCCATAAATATGAATCATCTTTCTTTTCTTTAGAGTTATATAATTCATTAATAAACTTCTCTACTGTTCTTATCCAATATTCCCTTTGTTCATAATAGCTACCTTTAAAAATTTCATTAGCTCCTAAATACTTTTCAGCTATCTCTTTATTTACATAATCAAGATATCCATAATATAAAACATTTAAATAGCCATTTTTCATATCCTTTATGAATTGATTAAACATCCTGTTAAACTCTTCAGTTGATCTAGTCTTAAAATACCCTTTTTCATTAATCCAACAAAACCTAAGATCAACTATAAAATCTAAATCAGTTAAATCATAAATACGTTCAAGTATCGGATAATTCATCTCTGAACACTTTTCAAATAAATCACCATTTGTAGGTGCATATAATACAAATGTCTTCATAACTTCTCCTTTCTAAAATCACTCTATATTATATTTTTTAAATTCTAAGCAACAAATAACTCATCAACTTCTTTTTCACTGTTATAAATTAATATTGAATCTAGTTTTCTAATCTCATCGATATTCTCTTGAAGATACTCTAAAAACTTTGGAATTATTTCTAAATCCTCTTCTATTAAATGAGATGCTTTTCCTTTATTATCTCTATGGATGATAAATCCTTCATTTTCTAAATTATACGTAATCCAGTAATATGAACCTTCATATTTAATTTTAGTTTTATAAACTGTATATCCAAACCATTCTTCTATCTTGTAGGTATCATCAATATCAAAACTAGTATAATGCAATCCATGAAAATCATGCATGGCACTATAAATAATATTTTCTCTTTCATCTACTTCGTATTGTTCTGTAATAATTTTCCATACATTATCAATTGAAGGTTTTGTGATAAACATATTGATAATTTCTTTCCCATTTCTTCTTAATACATACATTCCCTTTGGCATTTTTTGACAGACATAATACTCACCATCATCATTAAAACCATGAAAAGTATAGACAAAATACAAAGTATCATTTTCTTTATAACAATAAGGAAGAGTTAAAAATATCCCCTTCAGTAATTTACTGCTCTCTAACTTAAAGTTAACTTCAGCTTCTTGAATTGAATTATCAAACTCTGTAATAAGTCCAAGAGTTAATCTAACCATATTCTCATTAGTAGAAAAATTACTAAGTAAAGAAAATTTACCTTTAATAGATTCTTTTAAAATTTCGGTAAGTTCAAAATTCTTATTCTCATTTTCTTCTATCGCCATTCCTCTCAACATTTCTATTAATGTCATAGCATTTTTTTCTTCTTCAGCATCGATATTAAAAAAACCAAAAACTTCTCTTCTAACATCATCTAAATTACATACTTGATTTTCTTTTTTAGTTTCTACACCAATTTTTTCAATAATATAATCAAACATTTCTGAATATCTATTTTTAAAATCAACACTAGGATCATGTTCTTCGTCTTCTTTAACAAACTCATTTGCCAGATTTTCTTCATTCTCTAAATCTTCTTTTCTCACTCTTATAGGTGTAAAAAGCACGCTATTTTTCATACTATCAAATAGACCTTCTAAATAAACCGTCTGTCCTTTATCATCTATTTTTAAAGTTACACCAGTTAAGTAAGCTTTTTTATTATTATCTAACTCTGTAAAATATCTTCTTACTTCTTCACTAATAATTTTCATTTTGTTCTTGTATGATACACATGTACCTTGTTATACATGAATATCACTTTTCCTTTCTA
>CAYUXW010000036.1:0-13985 GCA_964449115.1 uncultured Erysipelotrichaceae bacterium
CCTTTTTTAAAAAAGTCTGTTTGTCAACAATCTGAAATGCACACTATGTGCATTTATTTTGATAATAGCAGGGCGTCATTATCTAAAGTACCGTTGGATAATTCGTTGAATTTTTTAATCAGGTATTCTTTTGTTAAAGAATATTTTTCTTCACCTCTGACATCCAGGATGATGATACCATCATTCATCATAATCAGTCTATTACCGTGATCTATGGCATCCTGCATATTATGAGTAATCATAAGGGTAGTCAATTTATTTTCACTTACCAGCTGATCAGTTAAGTCTAGAACCTTTTTAGCTGTTGAGGGATCTAAAGCAGCAGTATGTTCATCCAGCAATAGTAATTTTGGTTTTTGAAGAGTTGCCATCAGTAAGGTTAAAGCCTGTCTTTGACCACCTGACAGAAGCCCTACCTTGGTAGTGAGTCTTTCTTCTAAGCCTAAGTTTAAAGCTTTAAGTTTTTCATAGTAGTATTCACGTTCTTTCTTGGTAATACCGACTCTTAGTCCTCTAAATTTTCCTCGACGATTAGCTAAAGCCAGATTTTCTTCAATCCACATATCAGCAGCTGTTCCCATCAGTGGGTTTTGGAAGACTCTGCCAATATATTTAGCTCTTTGATGCTCGCTCATCAGAGTTACATCAACATTGTCGACATATATTTTGCCTTCATCAACAAACCAGCTGCCACTTATAGCATTGAGCATGGTGCTTTTACCAGCCCCATTAGAGCCGATAACGGTGACAAAATCGCCTTCTTCCAGCTGCAGAGATAAATCTGAAAGGGCAACTTTCTGGTGTATAGTACCAGGGTTGAATGTTTTAGAAATATTTTCAATCTTTAACATTTTGTTTTCCCCCTTTCTTTAAATCTAAATTTGGAATTGCCAGGAAGATGGTAACGATAATAGCGGTAAATAGTTTTAAGTCATTTGAATCAATTCTTAACCATAAAATAATGACCATTGCAATGTAGTAGAGAATTCCGCCAATTATAACTGAAGTCAGACGAGTGTAGAATGAACAACCTTTTTTGAAGATAAAGTTGATGACAACTTCACCAATTATAATGGCTGCCAGTCCAATAACAATTGCCCCTCTTCCCATATTGATATCAGCGAAACCCTGATATTGAGCCATTAAGCCTCCAGCTAAGGCAACAATACCATTTCCTATTCCAAAACCAATTACCTTCATATTGTTGATATTGATACCCTGAGCTAAGGCCATGTTGTTGTTATTGCCAGTGGCTCTGATTGCTGAACCTTGTTCTGTGCCAAAGTACCAGTATAGAACAACAATATGGACAACAGAAATGATTATTCCGACCAAAATAGCGTTTGGTACATCTCTCATAGAGATTAAAAGGTTAAATCTATCTGGATTGGCACTAACATTGGCACTCATATTCATGATGTGCAGATTAATCGAATAAAGACCAAACTGTACCAAGATACCGGCTAAAATAGCTGGTATCTTGAGCTTGGTATGAATTAATCCTGTAGCTATACCGGTCAAAATCCCAATGATGAAGGAAATAAACAAAGCGAGTATGGGATTAACACCGGCTAGTATACACATGATAGTGATGGCTCCTCCTGTTGTGAAGGAACCGTCAACCGTCAAGTCAGATACATTTAATACTCTAAAAGTAATATAGATACCCAAGGCCATGATGCCCCAGATTAAACCTTGAGCAACACCGCCAGGGAGTCGATAGATCAGATTGGATAGAGTAATCATGATAGATTATTCTCCAATTGGAATAAAGTCTTCAGGCATTGTCATACCTAAGTCTTCGCAAATTTCTTTATTGTATTTTTTAATAGGATTTACGAAGTATTCAATTGGCATATCTTCAATATTTACTTCACCTTTTAAAAGTTTAGCCGCCATCTTACCAGTAGTAACTCCTAAATCATAGTAGTTGATTGCCAGTGATGCTACACCACATTTTAAGCAGGTATTTTCTTCTCCACAGAATACTGGAACACCAGCTGGACGACAGACGCTGTCGATAATTTCTGCACAGCTTGCAGCCTTATTGTCAGTTGGTACATATAAAACTTCACATTCTTCAATAGCTTGAGTTGTTACCAGATAGATGTCGTTTGAGTCAGCGAAAGAAAATGTTTTAACAGTGACACCTTTGCTTTCCAGGTATTCTTTAACAACTTTAACCTGGTAAATTGAATTAGCTTCACTTGAGCTATAAAGGATACCAACGGTTTTTACATCAGGCATAATATCCAGGATCATCTGAGCCTGTTCATCTAATGGTGCCAGATCACTTGTTCCTGAAACATTGAAACCGGTCAGTCCATTAAAACCTTCAATGTTTAAAGCGACACCATATTCAGTAACAGAAGTTCCTAAAATAGGAATAGTGGTAGTAGCTGCCGCTGCTGCCTGTAAAGCAGGAGTAGAGTTGGCTAAAATCATATCGACGCCATCGGCTACAAAGCCGTTACAGATAGTAGCACAGGTAGCTAGATCTCCAGCCGCATTGCCATCGATGAACACCAGCTTGTCTTCGCCGAATGCTTCAATAAGAGCATCCTTGAATCCTTGAGTAGCAGCATCCAGAGCTGCATGAGCTTCAATCTGACAGATGCCGATAACGAATTTCTCTTCCTCCTTTTTTTCTTCAGGTTTACAGGCTGTCATAGAGATAGCCAGCAATAAGGTTAAGATAACGGTAAGTAGTTTTTTCATAATTTTTCCCTCCAAATAAAAACTGCCATATTGGCAGTCAAATTAATCTTTCACTATTAACAGAAATACACTTGCCAACGTACACTAAAACATCTTACTTTTTAAAGTAAAAGAAGAAGAAGCTAAAGTATGCGTTGTTGTATAAAGCTGTTTTCATAGTAAATCTCCTTATGTTCATTAGTTTACTACCTAAAAATAGTAATGTCAACGATTTCTATAAAGTTTTGTAAAGAATTTCAAAAGTTTATGAAAATGTTTTCATAAACATAAGATGCCGGGAGAAAGCATCTTATGTTTAATTATTCTATTGCAATGTAATCTTCTGGAACTACAATTCCCAGCAAATCACAAATTTCTTTATTATATTTTTTAACAGGGTTTTCAAAGTATTGAATTGGCATATCTTCAATTTTTGCTTCGCCTGTTAGAATCTTAGCTGCCATCTTACCGGTAGTAAAGCCTAAATCATAGTAGTTGATTGAAAGAGTAGCTACACCACAGACAGCGCATGGATTTTCTTCCCCACAGAATACTGGAACACCAGCTGGACGACAGACACTGTCGATAATTTCTGCACAGCTGGCAGCCTTATTGTCAGTTGGTACATAGATTGCATCACTTTGTTCAACAGCTTGAGTGGTTACTAGATAAATGTCATTTGAATCTGAGAAAGCAAATTCATTAACTGTAACACCTTTGCTTTCCAGGTATTCTTTAACAACTTTAACCTGGTAAATTGAATTAGCTTCACTTGATGAATATAGAATACCGACAGTTTTTACATCTGGTAAAATGTCTAGAATCATCTGAGCCTGTTCATCTAGCGGTGCCAGATCACTGGTACCTGAAATATTTGTGCCAACCAGTCCACTGAAGTTTTCAATGTTTAAAGCCACACCATATTCAGTAACTGAAGTTCCTAAAACAGGAATAGTAGTAGTAGCTGCCGCTGCTGCCTGTAAAGAAGGAGTAGCATTGGCTAAAATCATGTCCACACCATCGGCTACAAAGCCATTACAGATAGTAGCACAGGTAGCTGGATCTCCAGCCGCATTTCCATCGATAAATACTACTTTGTCTTCTCCTAAGGCTTCAATAAGAGCATCTTTGAATCCTTGAGTAGCAGCATCCAGAGCTGCATGAGCTTCAATCTGACAGATGCCGATAACGAATTTTTCTTCCTGCTTTTTATCGCATCCGCTAAAAGACAAGATTAACAATAATGATAATAATAGAGTAAATAGTTTTTTCATAAGTTTCCCTCCAAATAAAAACTGCCCAATTGGCAGCCGTAAATATTTCTCTTTATAAATAAAAAATGCCTTGCCAACGTAACGAAAATATTACTTTTTAAAGTAATAGTAGTAATAATAGTTAACGTTGTAAGCTAAAACAGTTTTCATCTATAATCTCCTATCGCCCATAGTGTAAGGTATTTTTTTGAAAGTGTCAATAAATATTTGCAAAAAAAATTAAAATATTTCAAAAGTTTATGAAAATATTTTCATAAATTAACTTTTTTAGCATATAAAATTGGATTGGAGTTTGTTATAATTAACTTAAAGATAATTTTTGTTTATCAAAATTAAGTAACGATGGCAAAAAAAATCCCAGATTATAATTTGTTTAAGAAGGAGTTTGTGAAATGGCATATACTGCACTTAAAGAAAAAAGAGAAAGAAACAAGTGCCTTTTTGGTGAAAATATCGGTCCGCTAGAACCAAAAAAACATTATGGTGAAGATGATTATGGATTAAAATCATTAGCATTGCGTTTTCTTCACGAAAGATGCCAGGGACTTTGTTTTAATAATGAAATGGCATTAAAGGAAAAGTTAGAAGATAAATATTATGGAACCAGTCTATTGCCAAATCAGATTCCTTATAATATGCAGATGGACATTAATCGACTGTGTCTGGAACGTGAACTGGAAAAATTTATCAGTTCAGGTATTACCGAGGATGCCTACAATATTTATTACTGTTATCTGGAAATGTTTTTTGGACACTACGGTAAATCAAAAAAGATGGTGGAACTACTTTCTGAGTTTGAATCTAATGCCAGCTCTCTTTTAATGAAACATCGTGATCATTATTCTCATTCGGTTTATGTCTTTGCCCTGGGTCTGGCTATTTATCAGTCAAATGAAAACTATCGTCAGGCTTTTAAGAAGTTTTATGGTTTTGATATTGATGAAGCAAATAAAACAGCGGATTATGCTGCGGCTAACTGCTTTTTGCAGTATTGGGGTTTGACTTCACTTTTCCATGATATCGGCTATCCTTTTGAGTTGCCTTTTGAACAGGTGCTTTCATATTATGAAGTGGCTGGCAATAAGCGTGGCAAGGGTAGTATGTATCTTGCCTATCATGATGTTGATTTAATAACCAAACTTTCTCAAGAGGCTAAAAAGCATTTTGAAAACTTATATGGTCAGTCTTTTGATACAACAGAGCAATTGTTTGCTTATGGCATTGCGGAAAAACTGGCTGAAAAATATGCTTTCACTCAAGAATATATTTTAGAAAAGATTTATGATAAGCCACGTTTTCCTAACAGATTTGGTTATTTTATGGATCACGCCTATTTCAGTGCCTCAAGACTGTATCATGAGATTGAAAATTCAGTTGGTATTGAAAAAATAAATGAAAAGCATATCGATGCTTTAACGGCCATTATGCTTCATAATAGCCTGTATAAATTTGCGATTGCTTTTTATAAGAGTGAAAATCCTAAAAAACCTTTAAAAATGCAAACTCATCCTTTGGCTTATTTACTGATGTTATGTGATGAACTTCAATGCTGGGATCGCACAGCTTATGGTCGAAACTCCAGAACAGAACTTCATCCGATGTCGGTAGAGTTTGATTTTAGCGATAATGCCATTCATGCTGTTTATTATTATGATAGCCATGAGCAGGAAAAAATTGATGAATTTGAAATTGAATATCACAAATGGGAAGAAAGTGGAGAGCAGGGTTCAGCACCTAGGCTTAAAGCTTACAGTGATATGGCAGAAAAGGAGCAGCGCTTTACTACCGATATTGAAAGCATCGTTGATACTTCCGATATACTTCTGAGGATAATTGCCGATACCAGAGAAGTAGATTATAAAAGCAAACACACTTATCTTTCCAGCAGTAATTTCCTTCATTTGTATGATTTTGCGGTGGCTTTAAATGCCAGATATTCATATCAGGGTAAGGAAAAAGAAATTGATGATAAGGATTTAGAAAAAAAGTTTGAACAGCTATCTTTGGAATATCAGCTTTCTAACATTAATCAGGCCAAGAATTTTTCCAGATATCTACATGCGATAGGTTGTTTCTATACTGATAGACCAGTTGATTATGAAATGATTACTTCCTTCAGTGAAGAGCAGATGATGGTTTTCGCTCCAATGGAACATCAACGCTGGATAAATGAGCATATTTCAATGGGCTGGATCAGTGGTAATCTATATGAAACAGCCAACCTCCCAGCAGAATTTATTAATAAATTTGAAGATGAGAACAAGGCGCGCAAGGCTTTACGTGAGCAGCTTCGCATGCATAGACTGGTGATGGAAGGAAAACCGACCAAGGAAGAGATAATTGAGCACTATAATTCGTTAGATGAAAAAGAAAAAGAAAAGGACTTTGAGCCATTTAACAGTATGCTGAAATTGATAAAGAAATTCGATGGACTTCGAATCTATAAACTATATTGATAAAAACAATTAAATTTGTTTAATGTGGGCATAATTAAAAGTTATTTAAAAGAGAACCTTTTATAAAAGGTTCGGAAAGGGAAAATATGGGATTGTTGGATTTTCTATTTTTTGAAATAGAGGGAGATAAGCTTGTCAGGTATAAAGCCAACGAAAAACTGATTGTTATACCAAAAAGAGTAAAGACTATTGGAAGTCATGCTTTTGCCTATACTACATTAGCTAATCGTATTGTTGTGGAAGATTCCGTTACGCATATTGAAGCCAATGCCTTTGAGGATGTTCCAGCCGAAAGAATTTTTCTATCAAAAAATTTAGAATATATCGGTGAAGAATGTTTTAAAAATTGCAGAAATTTAAATCAGATTCTGATTCCTGACAGTGTAAGAGAAATAAAGATAGAGCTTTTGAGGGCTGTGAGTCGTTAAGAAGTCTGATTATCTATGATGAATGCTCAGAAATAGGTGATAACGTTTTTGCAGGCTGCAATGCTTTAAGCGAAGTTATAATTCCTAAAAAATTCTGGAGACAATGGGAGAGGATTGGTTTACCAAAGGATGTTGTTTTTCGATGTAAACCTGAAATGTTTGTAGATAAAAGTATTGATAGTAAAAAGCTTAGCCTGAAGTATCAGACAAGGGCTAATCTTCCACTTTTAGATAAAAAATATATCTTTCTGCATTATGCTGCGGTCAATAAAAATGAGGCTGAAAAGTTAGCCGAGAATATTCTGGATTATGAAAACGGTGATAAATATGCCATCTGGATGGCAGATAATCCAATGGCCGTTTTTCTTGAAGAAAATAAAATTGAATTAAGTCAGATGGCAGTGTTTATTCCTCTGATTACAGAAAGCTATTTAAGCATGGCTAAAAACTATGGGTTAGATGAAAATGGGTTGTGCAAATTCTCACTTCAAAAATTCAATCAGGAAGTAGCTGTAGTTGTTCCGGTATTTCTGGAAGGCGGAATTGAAAGTAAATTCAATGAATTGTTTGGAGATTTGCATGGTATCTTTATCGGAAATAAAGACCTTCAGCAACCACTGCAGTCTCTTCTTGAAAATGTTTTGGGAAGTGATAAATTAAATAATTTGATAAATAAACAGGCTTTCTCCAAAGATCTGTTCTTGAGTTATCGTAAAAAAGACCGCCAGGAAGCTATTGAAGTTATGAAACAGATTCATAATACTGAATATGGTAAAGATGCAGCTATCTGGTTTGATGATTTTTTGATGCCAGGCGAGGACTTTGGTCAGCAGATCCGTGAAATGCTGAAACAGGCCGATGCGATGATACTTTCAGTTACTCCAAATCTATTGGAAAAAGACAACTATGTTAAAAAGATAGAATATCCTGATGCCAGAGAAAATTTAAATAAGCATATTATCCCGGTAGAATCAGTTTCTACCAATCGTCAGCAGCTGGAAACTGATTTTCCAGATATTGGAGATATAATTCATATCAGCAACAAGGAAAAGCTGAATGAAAGTCTTCAAAGTGTTGAGGTATCAAATAAAGAAAAAGAAAATACCCCATTTACAACATATCTTCTAGCCATGGCTTTTCTTACCGGCTATCGCGTAGAAAAAGATATGGAGCGTGGATTAAAGCTGTTAAGAAGTGCTGCTGAAAACCAGGAGGTTCATGCCTGCCGTCATTTGGGATTTTTGTATTTATCGGGCAGAGGACTTCCACGTGATTTTAAAAAGACAATATACTGGTACCAGAAAGCTTACCAGCTTTATAAACAGCAGAAAGATCTTAAATCAATCTTTGATTTATTATATGGGGAAGATGGTTTACTATTGCTTTATATGGCAGAAGATGATGTGCCAAAAGCTACCTTATTAGGCAAGGAGTTTCTACAGCTGTTGGAAGATAATGATTTTTCTGAAGAAGAAAAAGAAGAAAGAATACTTTGGAAAGTCAGGGCACTTGCTCAAATCGCTGATATTCATTTTGATGCAGAACCATCAGAAGATAGGCTTGATGAAGCGCATTCTTATGCTATCAAGGCGATAGACTTGTTGTTTGACTATAAAGGAGCAAACCTGGATGAAAAGGATCGCTTAAATGGCTACACAACGCATAACATGGCTAATATTCTTTTGCAACAGGGTAAAATTTTAGGAAAAGATTATCTGAAAATGGCAGAGAAAATTTATAAGAAATTGGTTGATAGAAATCCATTGCATCAATATAGAAAAGAATATTCAGGTGTCCTGGGAGAACTTGGCATACTGCTTCGTGAGGAAGCCATTTATAAATCTAAAAGCGATTTTACAAGGAGTGTTGAATTTATGATTCCGGCTCAGGAAAGTTTTCAAAAAGCCTTGGAAATTGATAGACAGCTAGTCCAGGAAGCTCCAACTATCAATAATCGTGAAGGGTTGGCAATAGCTCTTTATCATTGTGGCTTGGTAGCAGTCGATAATAGGGAGTCAGCTTCATATTTAAGGGAAGCTTTAGCTATTATTGAAAAGCTGATTGAAGAAACAAAAGACAAAAATTTTGATCCATTACATAAAGCAATCAGAAGTGTGATGAAAAAAAGATTTATCAGGGTGAAATAGCATTGAATGGAAAAAAAGATGAATTATAGAGAAATTTTTTATCAGGAAACAAGTAATTATTTTGGTCCTATGGTGAATATTGTCCAGAAGATAAGTAATCCTGTACTTGTTGAAATTAACAGACTTTTTGGGTTGGCAGATGCTTTAAGTATAAAACATGGGAAAAAACATCGTTTGATTCTTTTAGTGTTGTCTATTATTGGAACATTGCTTACCTTTACATTTCTTATTTATGATGAAATAGAAATATACGGACTAATTTTGGCCTGTGGTGCAATGCTGGTATGTTTGTTTGCGGTTAACTATTTTTCTACAAGGTTTGATTGTCATCGAAAATATTTACAGTATAGAGTGTTAGCTGAAGCTCTGCGATTACAGTTTTATCTATCTATGGCTTCAATAAAGACCAGAGTGGTTGATATTATTCCCTGGTCGATTAGAAAGGGAATCAGCTGGATTGAGGAGGTACTGACAAGTATTCCGACAGAAACAGAGCAAAAACAATCGGTTCTTGAATGTTGGATAAAAGACCAGAAATCCTATCATCAGAAAGCCTTGATAAAAGCAGAAAAAAAGAATAAAAAAGATAAAGCAATTGGTAAAGCAGTAATGATTATAACTGTTTTGACTTATCTTTTGGCGGTTATTTTTGAGCTTTTCATTTATGAAAACAATTCTCATTCAATAGATGTAAATCTTGCTCGCATGATTTTAAAGGTAATTTTGGGAACAATGTCAGCCATAACTTTGTTTACCAGCAGTTATTATGGCAAGATGTCATTGGATAATAAAATAGATGATCATAAAAGAATGATTTCTCTGTATCAGAAAAGTGAACAGGAAATTGAACTAAACGGAGAAACTGAACAACTTCTGGTATCTTTAGCCAGAGAATTTTTAAACGAAAACAGCAGCTGGTATGCCTATCAGAAAAAGAATAATCCTGATCTGGTAATTTAATTAATCGACAATTCTATTTTCTATGTCAACATTTTTTTAAAAAAAATATGATAAAATTAAGTAAATTTTATTATAATTATGTGCTCCTTAGAAGGAAATGTTCGATATTCACCATATAATTAGTTTAGATAATACTATAATTTATGCAGTGAAGGAGGAAAGTAATGAGCGAGATAAAAATTTATGAAAACAAGGAAATAAGATCTGTTTGGGATAATAAAAAAGAAGAATGGTACTTTTCTGTTGTAGATGTGGTTGGTGTTTTAACTGAGCAAGAAACACCACGAGGTGCCAGTACATATTGGGCTGTCTTAAAGAAGAGATTGAAAGAAGAAGGAAATGAACTGCTTACAGTTTGTAAGCAGTTGAAAATGAAAGCAACAGATGGAAAAATGAGAATGACTGATGTTGCAGATATGCAAGGTATTTTCCGTATTATTCAATCTATTCCATCGCCAAAAGCTGAACCATTTAAAATGTGGTTAGCAGAAGTTGGAAAAGAAAGAATCGATGAGATTATTGATCCTGAACTTACTATTGACAGAGCTTTGCGAACATATCTTCAAAAAGGCTATTCCAGAGAGTGGATTAATCAGAGACTTCAAGCGATACAGGTTAGAAAAGAGTTAGTGGATGCCTGGCAAGATCATGGAATTAAAGTGGGCGCTGAATATGCAATTCTTACCAATGAGATTACTAAAGCATGGAGCGGTATGACGACAAGGCAATATAAAGATTTTAAGAATCTTAAGAAAGAAAATCTTATAGATAATATGTCTATTTTAGAACTTGTTTTAAATATGCTTGCGGAAGCAACAACCACTGAATTAACTCAAACCCTCAATCCTTTTGGATTAGAAGAAAATAAAGAGGTTGCCAAAGAGGGAGGAACAGTTGCCGGAAATGCCAGAAAAGATATTGAAGCAAGAACAGGTAAATCGGTTATCACCCAAAAGAAGGCCTTTGATTTTTCTAAACTCATTGAAGAAGTTGAGGATAAAACAGAAGATGATTCTAAATAAGATTAAATGATTAAATCTAAATTTTATGTATCACCCATAAACATTGAAGATAAGAAGAGTTACAAACACCTACTATCAAGCCATTGCCCTTTGTAAAGAATAACCTGCTGCACAGCACAAATGAGGGTGATATCATATTAGACTGTTATTGTGGCAGTGGTATGACCTGTGTAGCAGCTAAAGAATCAAACAGACAGTTCATAGGTATAGAAATCAACCAGGAATATTGGAAAATTGCTAATGATCGTATTAAAGGGGTAAATTAATCGATATTTTTATTTTCTGTTGACAAGATATTTTTATTGGAGTTATAATACAAAAAAGAAACCGATGAGATGGAGATAAAAACAAAATACGACTTTAAAGAGAGCTGATGGTGGTGGAAGTTCAGCAGGAAACGGTTTGTTAAATGGACCATTGAGGGTGTAGTCAAATGCCAAGGCAGAGTATTCTACAACGTGAAGACAGACGTTAATTGTCAAAGATATGTTAGTATCTTATAAGTGCATGAATTTTTCATGAAGCAAGGTGGCACCACGGATTATTATTCGTCCTTGATAGAAAGTTATTTCTGTTGAGGATTTTTTATTTCTCAGCAGTAGAAGAGGAGAAAAAAGATGAAAAGACACGAATTTGATTTTGACAACTATTTCAAAAGGTATCCAGATTTAAATGGATTTTATGGCAGGTATGGTGGATGTTATGTTTCAGATGAGCTAAAAGAAGCAATGCAGGAAATCAGTGATGCATATTTCACTATCTGTAAATCAACCAGGTTTATTGCTGAGTTAAGAAGAATTAGAAAAGATTTTCAGGGTAGACCAACCCCTATTTCCCATTTAGAAAGATTATCCAACAAGTATGGTAATGTGCAGATTTATGTTAAAAGGGAAGATCTGAACCATACTGGTGCTCACAAACTTAATCACTGTATGGGAGAAGCTCTTTTGGCCAAGTATATGGGTAAAAAGAAGGTTATTGCCGAAACAGGTGCTGGTCAGCATGGAGTAGCTCTAGCTACAGCAGCGGCTTATTTTGGTTTGGAATGTGATATCTATATGGGTAAAACAGATATAGCTAAACAGGCGCCAAATGTTTCCAGGATGAAACTTTTAGGGGCCAACGTTATTGAAGTAACTGAAGGTTTAGCTTCTTTAAAAGAAGCAGTAGATGCGGCTTTTAGAGCCTATATTGATGATTATAAAAACTGTATCTATTGTATCGGTTCAGTAGTAGGTCCTCATCCTTTCCCAATGATGGTTAGAGATTTTCAGGCGATTGTTGGAGTAGAAGCGCGAGAGCAATTTTTGGAAATGACAGGTGAGCTGCCAGATGCGGTAGTTGCCTGTGTTGGTGGTGGTTCTAACTCGATGGGTATTTTTTCTGGTTTTTTGGCTGATCCAGTTGAAATCTATGGTGTTGAGCCTTTAGGCAGAGGCGAAAAGATTGGTGATCATGCAGCCAGTTTGACTTATGGTGAAGAGGGAATAATGCATGGTTTTAACAGCATTATGTTAAAGGATGAAAAAGGAGAAGCAGCACCTGTCTATTCAATTGCCAGTGGTCTGGATTATCCTTCAAGTGGTCCAGAACATGCCTTTTTAAAAGATATAGGCCGAGTAAAATATGATGTTGTGACTGATGAAGAAAGTTTAGATGCCTTTTATGAACTTTCTAGACTGGAAGGCATTATTCCAGCTATCGAAAGTGCTCATGCTGTTGCCTATGCGATTAAGTTGGCTAAGAAAATGAAAAAGGGTTCAATCTTGGTCAATTTATCAGGCAGGGGTGATAAAGATATGGACTATATCATTGAAAAGTATGGTATCAGATAGACATATTAATTAAAAATTTTGAAAAAATGGTTTTAAGCCTTATAATTTAATTAGAATTAAAAATAAGGAGACAGGGTATATGATAAGACCATTAAATGGCAATGTGTTACTGAAAAGAACCATTGTAGAAACTAAAACTGCCAGTGGCATTATCCTGAGTGCTGATGCTAAAGAAGAGGAAAATATCGCAATTGTCGTAGCGGTTACAGAAGGTAAAGTTGTTGATGGAAAACAAGAATTACTACTAGTAAAGGTAAATGATAAAGTAATTTTTGATAATTATGCGGCAACAGAAGTTGAGTATTTAAATGAAAAGTATCTGATAGTACCAGAAACAGATATTTTAGCGATTATTGAATAGGAGGATATGTTATGGCATTTTACAGTAAAAAAGATCCAGATCTTTTATATCATGTGCATTTAAAAAAAGGTGATGTAGGAAGATATGTCCTATTACCTGGTGATCCTTTCAGAACTGATCTGATTGCTTCATATTTTGATGATGCGAAACTGGTAGCTCATAATAGAGAACATAAAACCTATACTGGAACACTTAATGGTGTTAAGGTTTCTGTTACTTCTACTGGTATGGGCTGTCCTTCGACAGCTATCTGTGTGGAAGAATTGATTGCTGCTGGTGCTGATACTTTTATCAGAGTTGGGACAGCTGGCAGGGTATCTGAGGAATCATTTGATCCAACTTTAGATGGAGTTATCAATAATGCTGCCGTCAGAGATGAAGGAACAACGATTCACTATATTCCCATTGAGTATCCAGCTGTGGCTGATAGACATGTGGTTGAAGCATTAGTAAAAGCGGCTCAAAAACTGGGGTATAACTTTTTAGAAGGAATTACCCAGTCAAAAGATTCCTTTTATGGCCAGCATGAGCCAGAAACCATGCCTAGTGAATATCGTCTGAAAGAAAGATGGGAAGCCTGGAAAAGAGGACATGTTGTTTCCAGTGAAATGGAATGTGCGGCGTTATTTATTATAAGTTCAATCAGAAAGTGTCGTGCTTCAGCCATTATGGCTTTTACTGAAATGGAAAAATCAGTTGAAGTTGCCTGTGAAGCACTAAAAATCCTGATCGAACAGTACAATAAAAAAGGGGTAATTAAAAAAGATTAGGGGATAGCTCGTGAAGTTTGGGGGCAAACTTTGGG
>CAYUXW010000037.1:0-12589 GCA_964449115.1 uncultured Erysipelotrichaceae bacterium
TGGATGATTGAAAGATGTGAAGAAAACATCAGATTTGGTAATGAGTGGATCTGTCATGATGAATATGTTCAATACGACCATGCTCATGATCCATTTGATGCATTCACTAAACCAACATTATTAAAATCAGCTTATGATTTCGTCTTAATGCTGGAAGCTGTAGGTTCTAAAGAATGGGCTAAAAAGGTACCAGTAGATTTACCAATCTATAATATTGCAGGTGATCAGGACCCTGTTGGTCAGTATGGTGAAGGAGTATATCAGGTCAGTAACTGGCTGATTGATACAGGTCACTATGTTGAAACTGTTTTATATCCAGGGTATCGTCATGAAATTCATAATTATGATGATTTGAAATGGGAAGTAGAAGAGGGAATAATCGAATTCATGGAATTCGTATTGGAGGCAGAAGAATAAATCTTCCTACTTAAATAAAGTTTATAGTTTAAATGGCATAAAACATAAATGTTTGTGCCATTTTTTATTGAAAATTATACAGATAGATAGAAAAATATAATTGTAACTTCATCACAGAATAGGATTATTTTTTACTCTATACTACAGTTACTAATTACCGCAAGGTAAAAGAAAGGAGTATTAGATAATTATGAATAGATTTAAAGATAAAGTAGTAGCAGTAACTGGTGCAGGACAAGGCGTCGGTTTTGAAGTGGCTAAACAATTTGTAGAAGAAGGCGCAAAAGTAATTGTAATTGGACGTACTTTAAGCAAACTTGAAAATACGGTTAATATTATTGGAGCAGAAAATGCTGTAGCCTATGCAATGGATGTAGGTATTGAAGAGGATTGGAAAAAATTAGTTGAATTCATCAAAGAGAAATATGGAAAATTAGATGTATTAATCAATAATGCAGGAATCATCATGTCAAAAGATATTCTGACAATGACCTACGATGAGTTTAAAGAAAATGAACGCATCAACCTGGATAGTGTATTTTTGGGAATGAAATATTCTTATGAAGTTTTAGTAAAAAACTCAACAAGTGCTATTGTCAATGTATCATCGATAGGTGGTATTAAAGCTGGTCCAGATTCAGGAAATGATGCAGGATATAATGCAACCAAAGCAGGTGTAAGAAATATTACAAAACATGCATCATATGTCTTCGCAAAAGATTCAATTCGCGTCAATTCAGTTCATCCAGGAGGAATCAACACTGATATGATGAAAAAATATCTAGAATTATATCCAGAATTAAGAGAAAGCTTAGCGCTAACATCACCACTTCCACCACATTATGCTGAACCGGAAGATGTAGCAGCAGCAATTCTATTCTTAGCAAGTCCACAAGCTAAAGCTATCACAGGCACAGAGTTGATTGTTGATAATGGTATGATGGCTATCTAGTAAAAAATAATATTTCTGACTGAGTTGATCTTAGTCAGATTTTTTATAAAAGATCTTAGTCAGATTTTTTATAAAAGACTTGAATTATTATTTCTTATATGTGATAATGGTAAAGCTTGTTAAAGAAGCAGTTGATATGTTGGCTTATCAGGCTATGGATCACCTAAAATGTCCAGCTTGTTTTATATAACGAGACGCATATATAGTTAATGGCTATGAATGTCTCAAAAGACAAATTCACTCAGCATATGGATGCTGAGTTTTATTTAAAAAAGATGATTATGAAGTTTGATTTCTTGTTTTTCAGTAATGCATTATTATTTGGCCTTGGTCTGGCAATGGATGCTTTTTCTGTTTCTTTAGCCAATGGCTTAAAGGAACCAAAAATGAAGAAATCAAAAATCAACCTGGTAGCGATAACTTTTGGCTTGTTTCAAGGTTTGATGCCTTTAATTGGCTGGTTTTGTATTCATGCCGTTACAATAGCCTTTGTTGGCTTTCAAAAGTTTATTCCCTGGATTGCTTTAATCTTACTTTTATACATTGGAGGAAAAATGATAATTGAATGCTTTCAATGTAAAGAAGAAGATTGTAAGCTGGAAGAGCTCTCAATTGTTGGTTTGCTGCTTCAAGGGATTGCCACATCTATTGATGCCTTAAGTGTTGGTTTTACAGTTTCTAACTATAATTTTAGATTTGCTTTTTATGAAGCGTCTATTATTGCAGCTGTAACCTATTTTATAAGCTATATTGGAGTAAAAATTGGCCAGAAATTTGGGACAAAATTATCAAATAGAGCCTCACTGGTTGGTGGATTGATATTAATCTTTATTGGAATAAGAATCTGGATTAAAGGTGTATTTATGTAAATGAAAGGTTGGAATTTTCCAACCTTTTATCTTTTTTCCTGAGCTTTGATTAATTCTTTATACCAGTCAATTGCCATTGGCAAGCATCCCTGATCAATATTTTCATTTAAGCCATGCATACCTTTTAATTGTTCAGCAGTATAGTTAACTGGAGCAAATCTGACACAGTTATCACAGACTTCCGCAAAAAACCTAGAATCAGTTCCCCCGGTTACAACATATGGCATAATGCCAACACCAGGGAATACTTTATTAATGGTATCTACTACCATATTGTATTGTGGACCTTTCAAGTCCAATGGTTTTGAAGGATAGCCAGCAATGACTGTTTCAACTTCTAAATCGTATTTTTTAGCAATTTCCGTAACTATTTTATTAGCTTCATCAGTAGACTGATGAGGAATATATCTTAAGTTAGCTGTTACATAAGCCTCTTGTGGAATGACATTATAGCCATCTGAACCCTTAGCCATGGTAAAGCAGATAGTTGTTTGCAGCATCGCCGCTGCGTGAGGAGAAATAGCTGGCAGAATAACTTTCAGAACAGGTTTGAAAAGCCACAGGTTACTCATAATAAATTTCAACATAAAACTGGAACTGTATGGTGCCAGATTAGTTAGCATGGCATCAACAGCTTCTGAAAATCTGACCTTGAATGGGTTATTGTTTTCAACATCAGTAATAAACTTGGCCAAACGAGCAATAGGGCTATTTTTTGGTGGAGTAGAAGAGTGTCCCCCATGACTTTTTGCGATAATCTTTAAATCTCCATAACCTTTTTCAAAAATACCTATAGCCGCAAAATTGCCCTTAATTCCGACAATTGGATCAGAAACAATGCTTCCGCCTTCATCAGATAACAGGTATAATTTAATTCCTCTTTCTTTAAACCAGTTAGCCATTTTAGGAGCACCATCACCACCAATTTCCTCGGTGCAGCTTGAACCCAGGTAAACATCGCATTTAGGCGTATAACCTTCTTTTAACAGTTCTTCCACTGCCTGATAGAAGCTCATAATTCCAACTTTTATATCTCCAGCCCCTCTGCCCCAGACTTTACCATCGGCAATAGTTCCAGAGAAAGGTGGATAAATCCACTCACCGGTAGCTTCAACGACATCCTGATGGGAAATCATAATAATTGGGTCTAGATTTGGATCAGTTCCTTTCCACTTCATCATCAGATTGCCATCAATTTCAATTTTTTCCAGATGTTTAAAGACATTGGGATATAATTCTTCAATAACTTTATGGAAACCTCTAAATTTTTCTACATCAGGTTTATCACGATAGGAAATTGTTTCATATTGAATCAACTTTGAAAGTTTTTCAGAGTATAAATCAATCCTTTCTTGATCAGTTGAATAAGCGTAAAATGTTTCTTTGTTTCCAAGCAACAGGGTTCTAATTAAAGCTATTGTCAACAATGCAGTAATAATAAGTAAAATAATTAAGATAAATTCCATACAAGTATTCTCCTTCAATTTATTTTATTATATGTTATAAAAGCCAAAATTGAAATCAAAAAGCATAATATAACGATATTAAAAACCTATCCTTATTTTTAAAAAAGATAGGTTACTATTGTGATTAATTATTTGCCACGATATTTTTTAACCAGCTGCTTGAAAATATAAATTACATCAGGGGTATTTTCATCGAAACTGCCATAGTAGGGCTTAAGACTTTCATCTATACCGTTAAAATGTATGTAGAAGGAAAAAATACCGTCTTCAAGTATGTCAACATTATTTTTATGTTCAAAACTATCTGTCACAAGAACATATTTATTGCTGATTAATCCATTTAAGAGTATTTCTAAATCAGATTGTTCAATTTCAGCTGTTTCACAGCTGAAAGTACCATCATAATCAGTAAACTTACCTGATAAAAAAGCTATTTTATCATTTATTTCTAAAGTGAAATTGAAGGTATTTAAAAGTGTTACATGCTCTTGGCTGATATTGATTGAACTGATAAGCTCTTGGGGATTAATGATTGTTCTATCGTAGTTTAATAGCGGTATATAGTCAGCGTTGTTTTCCAACATTATTTTGATAAAAAGAGGTTTCAATTTTTTAAATAAGTTCTTTTCTTGATTAGAAGGAGCTTTTCCATTTATTGAAATACTTAGTTTTTCCTTTGTCTGATATCTGGCTGCTAAGATAAACTGACCGGCATCTACTGGTATGCCATCAGTCCAGTCAACTTTTCCATTAAGAGTCATTATGGTTGATTGCCTTACTAAAAAGGCAAATTCTTCAACAAATTTTTTGTCAACAGGTATATTAAAACTGACATAATCTTCGGATGTTTTATTGGAAACAGTTAACCAGAGCATATAACCGGATTCTTGAAATTCTTTTAATTTGTCTTTAGCTTTTTTTAATATATATTCATCATTTTCATCGTAAATGCTTAAAGTAATTTCCAGTAAACTGGCACCATAGACAAAATCATTCTCCTGAAAACTGGTACCTATCGAATAAAGAGAGAAATAAGTTAAATCCAAAGATTCAATATCTTTAGGGGCATTTGGATCATTGCTGTAGTGATGCTGTCCTGTCATTGGTATATCTTCCTGTTTCTTTTTAGATAAAAATAAGAAAACAACTAATCCCAAGATTATAAGAACAATTAAACCAATTGGACCAAAAATCAGTTTTTCAATTAAATATCTCATAAAACCTCCGATTTTATTAAACACATAATTATAGAAACAATTGTCTATAAAACTATTATAATATCAAAGCGTGTTTTAATGTTAAAAACATTGACTAATAAAATCTTTTTTTATCTTTAAACTAGTGTATAATAGTGAGAATAGGCGGTGAAAATATGATTGATATCAAAGAAAAAGTTCTGCTAGGTAATCTAATGCAGACCATTCATATCAAAGGAAACGATGAAAAAAATCCAGTAATGTTGTTTGTCCATGGTGGTCCAGGTATCAGCAACAGGCATACGGTAATGCAGAGTAATGATGATCTTTTAAATGATTTTACTATTGTTGCCTGGGATCAAAGGGGAACAGCTGGTTCATATTTTGGAGCTAAAGCTGAAGATTTGACAATTGAACAGTTTGTTGAAGATGCCAAGGAATTAGTGGAATATCTTTGCACTAAGTTCAATAAGAAGAAAATCTTTGTCATTGGAGGTTCTTGGGGTTCGCTTCTTGGAACACGTCTGCTTCATAAATATCCTGAAAAAATTGCTGCCTTTGTCGGCTTTGGCCAGTTTGTCAATGGTCATCTAAATGAACTGATCAGTTGGCAATATTGCCTTGATGAGGTAACCAAAGCCAATGACCTGAAGGCTCTTGAGGCACTAAAAAAGGTTGGCCCACCTGAAATGGGGATTTATAAAGGTGGCTTTGCGGGGATGAAGATACAAAGAGACATTATGATGAAATATGGTGGTTATTCTAAAAATGAAGGGAAACGTTCATATATGGATGCCTTTGTAAAGCCAGTTTTAAAAAGTGGAGAGTACACATTAAAAGAGATTTATGGTTATGCTAAAGGGTATAAGTTTGTCTTGAACAATATGTGGTCACAGGTAGGTAAAACTGATTTTACCAAAACATGTACTGAATTTAAGGCTCCAATTTTTATCTTCAATGGAAGATTGGATATGAATACCCCAGCAGTACTGGTAGAAGATTGGTTTGATATGATTGAAGCACCAGTAAAAGAATTGCATTGGTTTGAAAATTCAGGTCATAATCCAATGATGGATGAAGAAAAAGAGTTTAAGGCTTTATTAAAAGATAAACTTCTAAAAATTGCCAAGGAGGAAAATTTATGAGTAGCAAGGGCATAATTAAATTAAAAGAGAAACTCGGTTTCATGACTTTCTCTGCCGGATTAAACATTGTATATACATTTAAGAATTTATATTATCTTATTTTCTTGACAAATGTACTTAAAATTGATGTTTTAATGGCTGGTACAATGTTAACATTAGGGACAATCTGGGATGCGATTAACGATCCGCTGATTGGTATCTGGAGTGCCAACCATACATTTAAAAATGGAGAAAAGGTTCGCCCTTATAATTTACTATTCTGTGTACCATGGGCAATAACAATAGTCTTATTATTCAGTGATTTTAAAACAACTCAAACATTAACAATTATTTTAGCTTTGGCAGTATATTTTGTTTTTGAAACATTCCATACCTTTATGGGAATGCCATATAACTCAATGGGGGCATTAGCTTCACCACATGATAGTGATAGACGTTCGATTAATTCCTTCAGATCATTAGGTGGAGTTTTGGGCAGTGGTATTGGCTCAGTAGCAGTTACTCCACTAGTCAAATTATTTGGTGGCTTGCAGGGTAAGGGTGCAATAATTGGCGTTCAAGATGCCAGAGCCCTGTTTCTAACAGCGTGTACTATGGGCCTTATCTGTATTGTAGGTTCACTGACTCACTATTTTACTACTAAGGAAAGAGTCCGTCAGATTTCAGATGATGATGAAAAGATCTCTTTAGCAAAAGGCTATAAGATGCTATTTGGCTGTAAATCTTGGGTTTTAAATATGCTTTATATCATCTGCTATGGGGTTAATAATACTATCATTATGAATTCTATTAACTATTATGCTGCCTATGTTTTAGGCGAAAGCAGTGCAGCAATGCCAATATTGGCTGTTTATCTGATATTTACTGTCTTCTTTTCAATTGTTACACCAATGATTGATGAAAAACTGGGTAGAAAGAAAACAATGTTTCTGGCAGCTTTTGTTTTATTAATTGGTAAGATACCGTTTATCCTAAAACCTTATATTCCAATTACTGTTTATATCAATGCTATGACTTTAGGATTTGGTGGACCAATAACCTTTATCATGTTTAATACTAATAGAAATAATATTTCTGACATTATTGAATGGAAAAATGGTAGAAGAATAGATTCACTGGTATCAAGTGGGGATAACCTGGCTTCTAAACTGGCTGAAGCAGGAGCAATTCAACTTATTGCTTTCAGTTTAAAGCTGGCTGGTTTTAATGAAGCCTTAAAAATCAACCAGACACCTGAAACTATTATGACCATAAATTCATTTTTAGGCTGGATTCCAGCTATTATAGCCATTTTAATGATGCTTGTATTAACTAAAATGGATGTGGAAAAGGAAATGAAAGAAAGTAAAGCCAACAGTGTAGTATAAAAGAAGGTTATAAAACCTTCTTTTAAATTGAGATAAAGATAAAACTTTATATAAAACAGCACACACTGATTTTACATCAGTTTGATTGACTGTTAATTGATTGGTTGATAAAATGATTAAGGTAATTGACTATTAAAGTAACATTCTTGTTTTGTGAAATAGAACATTGATAAAAGGAGAAGAGATGCTGGAACTTAAAAACATAACTAAAACATATAAGACTGGTGAACTGATTCAAAATGCCTTGGATGAAGTCAGTATTTCTTTTAGAGAGAGCGAGTTTGTCGCTATATTAGGTCATTCAGGAAGTGGAAAGACAACAATGTTGAATATTGTTGGTGGATTAGACCAGTATACCAGTGGAGACTTAATCATAAAAGGTGTCAGTACAAAAAAATATAAGGATCGCGATTGGGATGTGTATAGAAATCATGCCATCGGTTTTGTGTTTCAAAGTTATAACTTAATTCCCCATCAAACGGTATTAGAAAATGTTGAACTGGCTTTAACATTATCAGGTGTCAGTAAAAAAGAAAGAAAACTTTTGGCTGCCCAGGCTTTGAAACAGGTCGATTTATCTGATCACATTAATAAAAAACCCAATCAGTTATCTGGCGGACAGATGCAAAGGGTAGCGATAGCTAGAGCGCTGGTTAACAATCCTTCAATTTTATTAGCTGATGAACCAACAGGAGCTTTAGATAGTGAAACAAGTGTTCAGATAATGGAAATATTAAAAGAAATATCTAAAGACAAATTGGTTATCATGGTAACCCATAATCCAGATTTGGCTAATAAATACGCCAACAGGATTGTAAGGTTAGCTGATGGCAGGATAACTTCTGATTCCAAAGTTCATATTTCCCAAACTTTACCAGTAGAAAAACCAGTTAAACTGAAAAACAAATCGATGTCATTTTTTACCGCGACAGCTTTAAGTTTTAAAAATCTTTTGACTAAAAAGCTAAGAACTTTTATGACATCTTTTGCTGGTTCAATCGGTATTATGGGTATTGCCTTGATACTATCTGTTTCAACAGGCTTTCAACTATATATTGATAAGGTTGAAGAAGATACCTTATCTTCTTATCCTTTAACAATTGCTTCAGAAACAGCTGATGCCACAGGTGCAATATTAAGTTTGGTGTCAGATGATTATGAAGCTGATGGAAGTGAAACGATAAAAGAGAAGCAGTATATTACAACGATGTTTGCTACTATTGAAACAAATGATTTGACCTCTTTTAAAAAGTATTTAGAAGCCAACAAGCAAAAAGTAGAACAAAATACATCATTAATTGCTTATAACTATTCTGTTGTTCCTAATATTTATACTGTGGATGCTGCCAGCAACATTATCAAGATTAATCCCAGCAATATGATGCATACGATGACATCCAAATCATCAACCTCAATGTTTTCAGCGATGTCCCAGACAAGAGGAATATTTAATGAAATGATTGATGATGTTGAAATGTTGAAAACTAATTATGATGTTTTAAAGGGTAGATGGCCTGAAAACTACAATGAACTGATTATTGTTTTATCAGAGCCGAATAATATTGCTGATTTATTAATCTATTCTTTAGGATTAAGAGACTATTCCGAATTAAAAACAATCATCAATGATGCTATGAGTGGTAAAGAGATCTCAATTAAAAATGATCCTTTGACTATCACCTATGATGATTTATTGAATCTGGATTTAAGATTGGTGAGCAATTGTGATGTCTTTAGATATAATGAAAAATATGATATTTATGAAGATATGTCTAAAGATGTGGATTATATGCAAAATGTCTATGAAAATAGTGAAAAACTGCAAGTAGTAGGAATAGTATGCATTAAACAAGGTAATAGTTCTATGGCTTTGCAGCCAGGAGTCAACTATACCAAAGACTTAACCTTACATGTAATTAAAAAAGCTCAGGAAAGCGAAATTGTCAGAGCTCAATTGGCTAATGAGGATATAGATATTTTTTCTGGCAAAAGATTTGATCAGCAGGATGATAAAAAGCCATCAATTGACTTTAATGATATGATTACCATTGATGAAAATATCTTAAAAAGTGCTTTTAAATTAAATATCGACAAAAATGCTTTAAGTGCTGAAAAAATTCAGGCAACTGTTGCTAACTATACGATGAATATGATTGCTTCATTAACAACTGACACTTCAGTGGCTAGAGAAATGCTGGATGCTGCTTTGATAGAATTGTCAACTGATTTGTTGATCAGCTATATCGATACTTATGCGATAGAGGGAAATATAATTTTTGATGAAGCCAATATTGATAGTTTTACCCAGCAATATTTTCTAACAGAAAAGTTTACCTCAACCATTGATAATATTAATAATACCTATGGAATGAGTCAGGATATATTAACTCCTCTATATCAACAGCTATTATCAGGACTGTTAAATACGGCGTCTGTTTTTACTTCTGGTAATACAGTTCCTAGTGAGATAATTAAAAGCCAGGCCTCAATGCTGGTGCAGTTATATATTCAGACACTTTTCTATTCAGATCCCCTTGCACCGGATTATGATCCTTCAACTGATATGAATTTAATTTTTGATGAGATTGCTTCAGGGATGGTCAAGACTCTGATGGCTGAGGCAATTGTTACCAATGCTGCCAGCTTAACGCAGGCAATTCTGAAACCAGTGATGAATATGTTTGATGGCAACATTATGGTAGTCGATACAGCAAAATTTGCCCAGGCTTTTGTTTTCAATGCCAGTCAGGAAGAAATATCAAGGCTTATGGATACAATTTTAGCTCCAACAGATTCAAAAACCTATAGAACTAATCTATTGACCTTAGGTTATCAGAATGAGGATGAGCCTACTTCTATTTCCATCTATTTTAAAAATTTTGCCGGTAAGGAAGCCTTTTTACAATTTATCGATGATTACAATAATGCAGTAAAAGATGCTGAAAAAGAGATTTCATATGTTGATGTTACTGGAATCTTAATGGGATCAGTCAAGACAATTATTGATGCTGTTACTTATGTGCTGATTGCCTTTGTTTCAATTTCTTTAATCGTATCTTCAATAATGATTGGAGTAATTACCTTGATTTCTGTTATGGAAAGAACAAAGGAAATTGGAATTCTAAGAGCTGTTGGAGCCAGCAAAAAGGATATTGCCAGAGTATTTAATGCTGAGACAGTTATTGTTGGACTTTTATCTGGTATTATTGGAGTTGTTGGAAGTAATCTGCTGTTAATTCCAATAAATCAGATTTTATACAAACTGACAAAAATCAGTTCCTTAAAGGCTGTATTACCGCTTAATAGTGGAGGAGTATTAATTATTATCAGTGTCATTTTGACCTATATTGCCGGTTTAATTCCTTCAAGAAGTGCAAGTAATAAAAATCCGGTTGATGCTTTAAGAACAGAATAAAAAAAGTCTCCATTAATATGGACACTTTTTATGATAGAATAATGGGGGAGTTTTTAAGATGATTAAAAAGTGGTATGTTGATTTTCCAGCCTTTACTGGAAGAGAAAAAAGAAAAGTATATTTATATTTACCAAAAGGATATGGTATAACTAGAAAAAGATATCCTGTTTTGTATGTGTTTGATGGACAAAATGTCTTTTATGATAGTGATGCAACTTATGGTAAAAGTTGGGGATTGAAAGAATATCTCGATAGAAATAGAGTGGAATTGATAGTCTGTGCTGTCAGTTGCCATTTTGGAGAAAATGAGGAAAGAGAGCAGGAATACTGTCCTTTTCCACATGTCTGTACAGGGCAAACAGAAGTAAGTCCAGGTTATGGTGATGATACTTTCAACTGGTTTATCAAAAAATTGAAACCAAAAATTGATAGAAGATATTTAACTTTAAGAGATAGAGAAAATACTTTTATAATGGGTTCTTCAATGGGAGGCTTAATGGCTATTTATGGAATTGTAAAATACAATCATGTGTTTTCCAAGGCAGCGGCCTTATCACCAGCGTATATGTTTACTCCTGAGGTTATAATTGATATTATCAGAGAAAGTGAGATTGATGAAAATACAGTTCTTTATACTGATTATGGAACAGAGGATTTAACACCTGAAGAATGTATTCCAACTTTTTGTGAAATCAATAATATTTTAATTGAAAAAGGTGTCAAGGTAACAAGTAGAATTGTTGAGAAGGGACTGCATAATGAAGCAACCTGGGAAAAACAGTTACCTTTTGTGATAGCGACTTTAATGTATAAACCATTAGAAATGTGATGGTTTGTTTACTTTGAAGGAACAAAGTGCTACTATAAAAATAATAAAATAAAGGAAAAGAATTTTAGATTAAATACTTTTCAGATATAAACGCATTAATTGATATGATTTTAAGTTGATGAAAATTTATAGATTTAAAGTTAAAGAAGGAAAGAGGAATTATGAAGTATAAGATTGCATGCGATATACACACTCATTCTATTGCCAGTGGACATGCTTATGGTACGATAAGAGAAATGGCTCAAGCTGGTTCTGAAAAAGGGCTGGAACTATTAGGAATATCAGAACATGCTCCAGGAATTACAGGAACCTGTTCACCAGTATATTTCTGGGGACTTACTAAGGCTGTTCCAAGAGAATTGTATGGGGTAGAAATATTCCATGGTTGTGAATTAAATGTCTTAAACGACGGCACTTTATCTTTGCCCGATAATTATCTCTATTTTTTGGATTATGGAATTGTGGGCATTCATCTGATGTGCTATGAAGATGTGGGAGCAGAAAAAAATACTGACAATTTAATTGAATGTATGAAGCATCCAAAAGTAAACTTCATTTCTCATCCTGATAGTGATGATGCTCCTGTAAATTATGAAAGATTGGTAAAAGCCGCAAAAGAATATGACGTTGCTTTAGAATTAAATAACAGCTCACTGGTTGAATATTATCGTAGAATTAACTGTTTTGATAACTATCGTACAATGCTTAAATTGTGTATGGAACATCGAACAAATATTGTAGTTAATTCTGATGCTCACGACCCTCAACATGTCGGTAGAATTGATTTGGCTCTTAAAATGCTTGAAGAAGTAGGCTTTGATGAAGAGTTGATAGTTAATGCCACAAAAGAAAGATTTAAAGAATTTATTACTAGAAAAACAAAGAAATAAATCATAAAAATAAAGGACCGCAGTCCTTTCAGACTGTTGACAA
>CAYUXW010000038.1:0-12370 GCA_964449115.1 uncultured Erysipelotrichaceae bacterium
ATGGATATTTAATAAATTTTATTTTCCACTTGATTTATAATAGTTAATCTCCTTTTTTGAATAATATTTAATATTTCAATATTTTAATATAGCTATCTTTTTATAAAGCTATTTACCAAGAAAAGAATTTTAACTATTTAGATTAAAATTATCCAATCTAAACACTATAAAACAAATATTATCATCTTATTATCTAAATAATATTTCCTGCACAACAACAATTTATCATCAATCTTTTTTATCATTTTCTCCAAACAAATAATTTTTCAGATTAATAATAAACAAAAAACTAAAATTAATTATTTTTATTATCTATTAGTTTTTAATCCTCTTGACAACTATAGTATATATTTTAAAAATATGCCTTTCAATATTTTTTTATTAAATTATTAAAATAGTTGATTTATTCACAAGTTTTTTAAATATATTACTAAAAATATTAAGTACCGAAAATATAAAAAAGACGGATTTTTTAATTATTCCATCTTTTTCTACTTTTCTGCAAAACTTTAGAAAACTTTTAATTTAAAAACTTATTATACTTAAAGTACTTTACTATTGTTCTAAGCCCTGCTCTACATCAGGAGTAAACTCTACCATTGTATCATAGAGACCTATTAATAAAACTTCATGATTTGGATAATAATAAATATGATACTCAGCTGTGTAGGCATCGTGAGGATCACTCAATTCATTACCTTCAAATTCTGGGTGGTAAACAGTCATTACATAATACATATTGCCAAAATATTCAACCTTTGTAACTGTTCCTTGGAGCCAGAAATCAGATTGCTGCAAGCCTAGATCAAATGTATCCTTACCAGAAAACTTAGCGAAAAATCCCATGTAATTTTCACTATCAACTTCATACCAGGCATCATATTTTGCCAGTTCTGCAAATAAATCATCAGCTGAAAGTTCAATTTCAGGAGCGAATTCAACAGCTTCCTCATAAAGTTGAATAACTAACATTTCAAAGAAAGGATTATAGTACATATATAAATCAGCTGTGTAGGCATCATAAGGATCGGTAATTTCATCACCCTCATATCCTGGGTAATCCAGAGTCATTGTATAATGCATATACCCATGATATTCAACGTTCATGATAGTCCCCTGAGTCCAGAAACCACTGTTCATAAGACCTAAATCAAATTTATCGTTATCATGTGCATTGACAAAATAGCCACCATAAATATCTGTATCTACTTCTATCCAGTTTTTATATTTAGCAAGTGCATCATATAATTGTTTTGTTGTTAATCCTATATCAGCATAAACATTAACATAATCTGAAGGTTCATTATTATAAGAAGCAAATTTAAATCCATTAGCAACATCTGAACCTAAATCAATATAAAAGACAGCACTATCAAAATTATCTGGATACGGATTATTATACTCTAGTCTATACACATTATTACCTTCGTGGGTAAAACTTATAAGTTCAGTAAAATAGAAATTGTATTCATCCCCCATATAAAATGAATAGTCAAAAGTAAGGTCATCACCATTATCAAAAACAAGTGCACAGTCCTCAGCACCCCACTCAGATAGATAGCGATCATAATCATCTAAATAATCCCACAATTCTTTTTGGCTCATGCCATCATCGTCGCCACCCATCTTGCTATCGCATCCTGACAAACCAACCACTAGCAGCAAGACAACTAAAAGTAGTTTAAGTATATTTTTCATATTTTTTCCTCCATACTCTTACTCAATTATAGCTAAAAAAATTGATAAATTACAATAGCAATTAATCAAACTTTAAGCTGATTTAATCTATTTTAAAACGTCATTCAAGTATTTTAACATTTCATAAAAAAATAAGGCTTTTAATAATCTCAGCCTTATTTTTTTCTTATTATTATCAGTAACTCTTTAAAGCACTTTTCAAAGATAGGTCATTAACCTCTAATACAAGATCATTATTTATATCTTTACTTTTTAGCTTTTAGATTTACTTCATATCCTTTAATAGTCATTTTTAAAACTCCGGTATCAGGATCATAGAAAACCGTATATGTTTCACCATATACATTTCCAGCAGAGTCCACAATATCAGGATAATCAACATTTATGTAATAATACATTTTCCCCATATAATCAGCTCTAACAATTGTTCCCGTATGTGAAAAATTATTATCGATAATACGTAGATCAAACTTGTCTCCATCATATATTTTGATGAAATAGTTTTCTTTTCCACCCATATCTTCTCCAACCCATAATTCATTTTTAGCAAGTTCTACAAGTAGCTGATCACCTTTTAAACCTTTGTCCGGAGCAAATTCAATCCATTCTCCATAATATTCAATAATTAAAACCTCTGTATGTGGATTAAAGAAGGTCAGATATTCATCAGAAAACGATTCAGTAGGTTCACCATAATATCCGCTGTCCGATCCCGGATAATAAACAGACAATGTGTAATACATATTACCATTGTTTTCAGCATCAGTTAAAATTCCTTGGAAACCTCCTCCTGTATGATATTGAGTCAGTAGAAATTCTCCTTCATCATTTACTTTAAGGAAATGATTATCTTTACTAGGACTAACTTCAATCCAGATACCATATTTGGTAAGTGCCGCAAATAATTCATCTTTTTCCAGTATAATTTCTGGAACAAATTTTATTTCTTCACCATATGCTTTTATAAGCAAATAATCGGTTCTATGATTATAGTATATTTCATAATCCATTGTATAAGGATCGTAAGGATCAAACATTTCATCTCCTTCATACCCCTCATAATCTACAGACATTGTATAGCGCATATATCCATGATACTTAACGCTGGCAACATCTCCTATAGTACCAAAACCACTGTTCATGATACCAAAGCCAAATTGACTGTTCTCCAGCACTTTAGCAAAAAAGTACCCAACCATTTCGTTATTGTCTTCTCTCCATGTTTCATATCTTCCAAGACTGGCAAGTAATTCTTTGGCAGTAAATCCTATATCAGCATAATAATCAACATATTCTAATCCACCAACATTATATTCTCCAAAAGTGAATCTAGTATTATCTTCATAATTCAAATTAATATAAAAGATACTGTCATCAAAATCTTCTGGATAAGGATTCTCGTATTCCAGTTTATAAACATTGTTTCCTTCATAACTAAAACTGATCAATTCAGTAAAATCATAATTAGAACCATGATAATCAAAAGATAATACTCCTTCTTCTTCAAAAGCAATCGCTAAATCAGAGAATGCCCAATTGGTTAAATATCTTGGATAATCATCCAGATAATCCCAAAATTCTTCTTTGCTGAAGCCGGTATCATTAACGGTATCATCACCACATCCTGATATGCCGACTAATAGCAAAAAAACAACTAAAAATAGTTTAATTATTTTCTTCATATTATTACCTCCATTACTCATGTCTAATTATACATAAACAAAATGCTAAATATCAACATAAATTTATCAAATAAAACCCTACTTTAATATGTTTGAAATCAAAACCAGGATTTTTAATATTTTCAAAAATAAAACTACAATTTTTTCGTAACTTTTTAATATCTTTTAAATTTTCTTTTATACTCTAAAAAAGAAAAAAGGCATTAAAATAATCATTGCCTTATTTCTTATTTTTACATTATTAAAATTCTCTTTCTTTATCCAGATTAATGTGGTACAAAACTACATAAAGTATCCTCATACCAAATTGCAAAATAATCATATTCAGGGTTGAAATACATCTTATAACTACTGGTATAGGCATCATAAGGATCATTATCGTAATAAAATCCTGCTGGATAATAGACATCAAAAGTATATTCTTCAAACCCATGATATTTAAAATTAGATATCGTTCCAGTAGGAGAACCTTCACTGTATAAATAACCTATTGTGAACTTTTTATCACTAAATACTTTGACATAGAAAGTATCTTCCCTGGTTTTCCAAATCTTATATTTACTTGTATAATTTAAGAACTCTTCAAGGGTATATCCCCTATCTGGAGTAAAGGCTTTTGAGCCATTTTCAATATCAAGGATTAAAGTCTCATTATAAGGAGTAAATTTCGCTGATAATTCAAGTGTATAAGGATCTTTTGGTTTAGTAGACTGATCTCCAGCATAGCCAGGATTTTTAATAGTTATTGTATAAAAATAATTGCCAAGATATTCAATTTCTAAGGTACCTTTATACTCATCACCTGCATGATAATGACCTATAAAGATTTGATCCTCATCATACACCTTAAGATAATTGTCTTCATTTTCAACTCTCCAAAAAGGATATTTAGAAAGTTCGGCATAGAATTCTTTCATTGTTAAACCTTTATCAGGTTCAAATTCAAGTGCTATATTTTCAATAGTAAAAAACATAATTTCCGAATTCAAACTAAAATATAGCGGATATTGTATTGAATAAGCATCCTTGTTTGCATCTTTAGGATAATCAACTGTTAAAGTATAAGAATTATATCCATTATATTCTAACTTTGACATTTTTCCATCACACTTAAAATCCAGAATTCTGTGTCCTAGGTAAAATTGATTGTTATCATGAACATTAAAAAAGTAACCACTGGTAACACGAGCCTCGCACCAATTAATATACTCAGCAATGAAATCATAAAATTCTTTAAGTGTTGCTCCCTTATCAGGAACAAGATTTACTTTTACTCCCGTAATATTAATTGTTAAATATTCTGTATAAGGATTAAAGAACATTTCATAATCAGTTGTATAAGCATCATAAGGATCAGTAATTTCATCACCTTCATATCCAGGATAATCAACTGATACAGTGTATGACATATATCCATTATATTTAACATCAGAAATCGTTCCAGTTATTCCAAAGCCACTGCTCTTGATACCTAAACTTAGTTGATCTTTATCATAGGTTTCAAGGAAATAATAACCATCTAAATCATGCTTCTCTTCTATCCAAGCTTTATGATTACTCAGTTTTTCAAATAGTTCTTCTTTAGTTAAAGCTACATCAGCATATAAATCATAGTATTTTATTTCACCAAAGTTATAAGTTCCAAGCATTAAACGAGTACTATCTTCTGGATTTAATTGGATATAAAAAATAGATTCTTCCAAATTATCAGAATAAGGATTTTCATATTCAATCTTATAAAGATAATCCTCTTCATTACTAAAACTTATAATTTCAGTAAAATAAAGATTATTTTTCTCATCCATGATGTGTGAAAAATCAATAGTTAAATCACCTTCATTTTCAAATTTGACCGCAAGCAAATCGGTACCCAAAACGATAAAATAACGTGGATATTGATTGAGATATTCCCATAATTGTTGTTGGTTCATCTTTTTTAACTTACTGCTCTTATCACAACCAGATAAGCCAACAAATAAAAAAAGAATAACCAAAGTTAACTTTAATATTTTTCGCATATTATTGCCTCCATTTATTATTTTAATTATATAAATTAAAAAAATGAATTGCAATAGCAATTCATCAAATAAATTATCAAATGATAAATATCGTTCAAGTTATAAAATCATCCACCTAAATAAGCCTTCTTAACATCATCATCGTCAAGAAGTTCTTTTCCTTTGGCACTTTTAACAATTCTTCCTGTTTCCAGCACATAACCTCTATCGGTAATTTTTAATGCTTTTTGAGCATTCTGTTCAACTAAAAGAATAGTTGTACCAAGCTTATTCAATGTTTTGATAATATCAAAGATTTCATCAACCAAAATAGGCGACAAGCCCATTGAAGGCTCATCTAAAAGCAAAATTTTAGGATTGCTCATCATTGCTCTACCCATAGCTAACATCTGCTGTTCGCCACCAGAGAGGGTTCCTGCAATCTGTCTGCTTCTTTCTTTTAAGCGCGGAAATCTTTCAAAAACCATTTCCAGATTATCTTTAATAGTTGCATCTGGTTGAGAATACGCTCCCATTTCCAGATTTTCTAAAACTGTCATTTGTTGAAATATTCTTCTGCCTTCACAACACTGAGCTAATCCAAGATAGACAATTTTGTGAGCTGGAACCTGAGAAATATCCTTTCCATCAAAAGTAATGCTTCCTGTAGTGCTTCTTAACAGACCAGAAATAGTTTGCAGAATAGTAGTTTTACCAGCTCCGTTGGCACCTATAAGAGAAATAATTTCACCTTCATTTACTTCAAAGGAAACCGATTTAATTGCATGGATAGAACCATAATAAACGTTGATATCATTTACTTCTAATAATGCCATAACTAATCCTCCTGTTCAGGCTTACCTAAATATGCTTCAATAACCACTGGATTATTCTGAATTTCTTTAGGTGTGCCTTTAGCAATAATTCTGCCATAATTAAGTACCGCAATACCTTCACAGATGTTCATAACCAGAGACATATCATGCTCTATTAAAATAATGGCAATATTAAACTTATCTCTAATACCACGGATTGTTTCCATTAAGTCTTTAGTTTCATTAGGGTTCATTCCTGCAGCAGGTTCATCCAACAAAAGAAGTAATGGTTTAGTAGCCAAAGCACGGATTATTTCCAGTCTTCTTTGTGCTCCATAAGGTAGAGAACCAGCTTCTGCTTCAGCTAAATCAGACATATTAAAGATATCTAACAGTTCTAAAGCTTTCTGATGAATTCTTTTTTCCTCTTTATAGTATTTTGGAGTCCTAAAGATTGCGGTTAAAGGATTGTAATGCATTGAGTTGTTCATCGCAACTTTAACATTATCTATAACACTCATCTTGTCAAACAATCTGATATTCTGAAATGTTCTAGCTACACCCGCCTTGTTAACATCAACTGTTGACATTTTACTGGTATCGTGTCCATTGACCAATATTGTTCCCTTAGATGGCTGATATACTTTGGTAAGCAAGTTAAATACTGTTGTTTTTCCAGCTCCATTTGGACCAATCAAACCGGAAATCTCAGTTGGGCCAACAATGATATTAAAGTTGTTAACAGCACTTAATCCTCCAAAATCAATGCCTAAATGGTATGTTTCTAAAACTGGAGTGCTATAGGCATCTCTTTCTAAGACATAAGCACCACTTGGATATTGTACTAGTTTAGTCATGTGCAGCACTTCCCTTCTTTAAAAACCTGGATTTAACTTTCTCAATCAAAGCATCTGTTTTCTCTTTTAGATTCTGATTATTGGTAATCAGCATAATCAGAATTAATATAATTGAATATATTAACATTCTATAATCTTGAAGTCCTCTCAGCAGTTCTGGCAAGACATATAAAATCATTGTCGCGATGATTGTTCCTGTCATGTTACCTAAACCACCTAAAACTACATAAACAAGTATTAATATAGAAAGATTAAAGTCAAATTTAGCTGGTTGCAAAGTTGAATAGTTAAGACCAAACAATGCCCCAGACATTCCTGCCAAAATAGCTGAGATAACAAAAGCCAGCATTTTGGTATTTCTGATGTGAATTCCAACTGACTCAGCTGCAATTCTATTGTCTCTGGCAGCCATAATTGTTCTGCCAAAGCGTGAATATGTAAGATTATAAATAATCAGTAAAGATAATAAAATTAATAAAAATCCTGCTGTAAATGATGCCAGTCTTGTGGTTGCCGTTGCTCCCATAGGCCCAGACAGTAGCATCCTACCACCCTGTGCTAAAGAAATTCTGTTTTCAATAAAACTGAACTGCAAACCATTAGCATCCACACCTAAATAAACATTATTAAGTAGACTCTTAATAATTTGACAAAAAGCCAAGGTAACAATTGCCAGATAGTCCCCCTGTAATTTAAGTACCGGTATCGATATCAGTAAACCGACAACACCAGCAATTATTCCACCAACTAACATGGCAAGCAATAATCTCAGCCCGCTTATGGCAATAAAAGGTTCTAATAATCCACTGATGATGATACCTGTAAAAGCTCCAACTGCCATAAAACCAGAATGACCTAATGATAATTCCCCTGAAACACCAACTACCAGGTTAAGTGATAATGCAGCTACGATATAGCAACATGTCGGAACTAGCAGTGATCTAAATAAACTTTTTATACCCACTGTATTCATCAGAAGCTGTACTACAATAAAGCCACCAATAACCACCAGATATGAAACAGTACGAGAGATATGTTTTTTATCAAATATTTTTCTAATTGTTCTTTCCATAATAACCTCCTATACTTTTTCATGAATCTTTTTACCCAATAAACCTGTTGGTCTAATCAGTAAAACGATTATCAATACCATAAATACTATCGCATCAGATAATTGAGTTGACAGATATGCTTTAGTCAACGTTTCAATAATGCCTAATAGCAATCCTCCAACAAAAGCTCCTGGGATTGAACCAATACCACCAAAAACGGCAGCAGTAAAAGCTTTAATACCAGGCATTGAGCCTAAGGTTGGAGTAAATGTTGAATAGGTCATACATAATAAAACCGCAGCAATAGCTGCTAAGCCAGAACCTATAGCGAAAGTAACTGAAATAGTATTATCAACATTGATTCCCATTAATTGAGCTGCGTCTTTATCCTGCGAGCAGGCTCTCATTGCTTTACCAGCCTTAGTCTTATTAACGAAAATTATTAAAAATAACATAATCAAAATACAGACAACAATAGTAAGTAAAGTTTTATATGAAAGTGTCAACTGTCCGTCAAATAATGAAAATGTTGAATTCCGCATCAATTCAGGAAATACTTTTGGATCAGTACCAAACAAAATCTGTGCCAGATTTTGCAGGAAATAACTAACACCAATAGCAGTAATCAATACTGATAAAGATGATGCTTTCCTTAAAGGCTTATAGGCAAATCTTTCAATTAAAATACCTAAAATTGTGCAGACCAAAACTGCAACCAGAATACTAGTAAAAGTTGAAAATTTAAACAATGTTAAACAATAAAATGCTGTATAGGCACCAATCATGATGACATCACCATGAGCAAAGTTTAACATCTTTGCAATGCCATATACCATCGTGTAACCTAATGCAATAATTGCATAAACACTTCCTAAACCCATTCCATTAATCAGATATGATAGAAATGCCATACTCTCAACTCCTTTTTTTGATATTTTTAAATAGATTTAAAGGTTGCCGTGTTTTAGGCAACCTTTAAATTTTATTAAAGTAAATCTTTAATTATTCAGCGTTAACGTAAACGCCTTCTTTGATGATAACAGCTTTAGGTTCTTTACTAACTTCACCATTAGCTGCCCATGTTACTGATGTTCCAGTTACACCATCAAATGTCATGGTTGTAAATTGAGCAATCATGATATCTGCAATTGTCTGTGCATCCATATCATATGTAACACCACCAGCAACCATTGCCTGATATAAAGCGTAAACAACATCATAAGCATCAGCTGCAAACTGGTTAGGGATTTCACCATAAGCTTTTTGATATTCTGTAACGAAATGTACAGTTGCTTCATCTGTTGCGTCTGCAGCAAATGGTGTCAGTAAGTATACACCTTCAGCCAATGAAGTATCAAAGCCATCCATAGTTAAGATTCCATCCATACCATCAACACCAAAGAAGATTGGAGCATAGCTCATATCAGCTGCTTGTTTCAAAATTGAAGAAGCTGGTGTGTAGTAGATAGGCAAGAATAATACATCTGCACCTGCAGCTTTAGCACCCTGTAATTGAGTTGTAAAATCTGTTGCACTTGAATCATCGAATGCACCCTGGAAAACGATTTCTAAACCAATTGCAGCAGCTCTGTCAACAAATTTCTGAGTGATACCTGTTGAATAAACACAGTCACTCTTATAGATGATTGCTACTTTTGTGCCAAGATTGTGGTCTTTGATGTTATCAGCAGAACCAACACCCTGGTTAGGATCTGAGAAACACATCTGGAATGTGGTTGCATAAACTTTTGTATCACTGTAAACAAGAGCTGGTGCACTTCCAGAAGGTGTCAGTGCGAAGATATGGTCTTCATCATATCTTGGAGCAACACCTGATCCTGCTCCTGAAGTAACAGTTAACATACTTACCTGCATACCCCAGTCCAATAAAACGTCATATGCTGTGTCAGCTTTTGTTGCATCAGCTTCATCATCCTGCATATTAAGTTCAAGCTGTAGGCCACCTTTTGCATTAATTTCAGCAATAGCCAACAATGCTCCGTTTTTAACTGCAACACCATAAATAGCTGCGCCACCAGTTAACGGTCCTGATAAACCGATTTTGATTGCTTTAGCTTCAGGTTTTTCGGGTTTGTTACAACCAGTCAAGCTTGAGATAGCCAATAATGAAACTAATAACAATGTAATAAATTTTTTCATAATCTTTTCCCTCCTCCTATTAAAATTAGGATAACATATATAATAATAAGGCTTAGATTAAAAAAATTCAACATTTACTTCACATATATTTCACAATTTTTCATAACTTTTTCAATTTTATGTAAATTTTTTCAATCATAAAATATGTAAGCGGTTTACCTAAATGCTTAATACATCTTATGTTTTCAGTTTTTTAAAAATAATGTTATCATAAGGAAGGAGGTATTTTATATGTGGTATTATTACGCTGCGTTAGTTTTATTTATTGTATCGTTATTAGCTTCTTTTCTTGTCAAGTCAAGATTTAATAAATACGTTACTTATTCAGTAGCTAGCAACTATAATGGTGCAATTACCGCTAATACTATTTTAAGAAGTAGGAATATTTCAGATGTAAAAGTTGTTTCAGTTCCAGGTAATTTAACCGATAACTATAATCCGACTAACAAAACTCTTTCGCTTTCTGAAGAGGTTTACAATGTCAGTTCAATCGCTTCTGTTGCTGTTGCTGCTCATGAAGCTGGACATGCGATTCAGCATGCTGAAGGATATATGCCGGTAGTCATTAGAACCAAGATGGTTCCAGTTGCTAATTTTGTCAGTTATTTCTCTTATATTGCTATAATTTTGGGATTAACTTTTGAAGTTTTAAACCTGGCAGAATTTGGAATAATTTTATTTTCAGTAATTGTACTGTTCCATCTTATCACCCTGCCAATTGAAATAGATGCTTCAAGAAGAGCTTTAAAATTAGTGGATGAATTAGGAATCTATACCCACGAAGAAAAAAAGTCTGGCAAAAAGGTCTTAGATGCAGCAGCACTTACTTACTTCGTTTCACTTTTATCAGTATTATTGACCTTATTCAGATACATTTCAATTGTCAACTCTAGAAGAAGTAGTAGACGTTAAGAAACAATTAATTATTTGATTGAAAAAAACTGTAGTTAATCAATTTTCTACAGTTTTCTTTTTTAAGCAGTCAATAATATCATATTTATACTTTTTTCAAGCTAATCTTTTTATCAAAATATCAAATCATAATATTTATTTTTTGAAAAAACAATGTTACTACAACATATTAAATTTTTACTTTTTACAATTAGCAGCAAATACTCTTAAAAAGTTTTGATAATAGATTTTATCAATATCATCTTCTGTGAAGCCATTTTCTTTTAATGCTTGGGTTAATAAATGCATTTTCGAACAATCCGACAAGCCAACAGGTGTTTTGATACCATCAAAATCAGACCCTAGGGCAACTGTTTCAATTCCAGCTATTTTAACAATATGCTTGATGTGTTCAACTATCATTGGAATCTGATCTGTTTCAGTGTCTTTGCTTATAAAAGATGGACAATAATTAATCCCAGCAACACCACCATTTTCCTTAAGTTTTACAAGCATATCATCACTAAGATTTCTTGGGCAGTAATGCACTTTTCTGCTGTTAGAATGAGAAGCAACTATTGGTTTATCAGTTATTTCAATTACATCATAAAATAGTTTGTCTGAACCATGTGATACATCAACAATCATTCCCAGCCTGTTCATTTCCCTGACCACCAGCTTGCCAAATTCTGTCAAACCCTTATCAGTAACTTCATGCCAGTTTTCAGGATCAGACATATTGTTTGGATAACCTATTTCATTTTTAAAATTCCAGGTTAAAGTCATCATTCTTACACCCAAATCATAAAAATGTTTTAACTTTGTCAAATCATTTTCAATAGTTGCGCCTTCTTCAATTGTCAGCATTGCACTGATGATATTGTTTTCTATATTGTTAATCAAATCTTCATAACAATACACCTGTTTTATCAGACTTTTGTTTTTATCCATTTCCTTTTTAAAATAATCAATATATTTTAAGCAGGTATTATAAGGCTTTTCTGTTTTTTTCAAGTTAACAAAAATCGCAAAGCATTGCATCATATATCCAGCTTCAATCATCCTTTTAAGCGATAAATGACAATCATTATCATACAAGCTTTGCTGGCTATCAGATATTTTGGTAATGGTATCACAATGTAAATCAATAATTCTCATAACAATCTTGTATGATACACATGTACCTTGTTATACATGAATATCACTTTTCCTTTCTAA
>CAYUXW010000039.1:0-12058 GCA_964449115.1 uncultured Erysipelotrichaceae bacterium
CAACGGACTCTGACTCCGTCATTCAAAGGTTCAAATCCTTTATCCCCAGCCATGACAAGAAAACCTCTTTATTTACAAGAGGTTTTTTAATTTTCATTTGCCTGCGAGAACAGTTTGAGAACACTATCTTTCCTGTAACTATATTTTATCTTCTCAACAAACTGTAAATTATAGTACAAGCGATTGAAATGAAGTCAATTTTTCTTTCTTTCTGTCAAAAAATCCACAATTATAGAAATAATTACTGTGACAATAATCACAATGGTCCAAATAATCCATAAATTATCAGTGCTTCCAACAACATCATCAATTACTGTTGTATGAAATAGCAAGCCAATAAAGAATCCAACTATATAGGAAATTGAAATCGCCAATGGCAATATCTTTGCTTTAAAAACATAAGCGATAACGATTACAAAAACACATATCACAAACAGAAAACGTGGCCAGCTTTTCATTCCATGAGTTTCAAACAATGGGTATCTGACTACAAAATATCCTATGCATAAAATGATAATAGATAATAGGGTCGTCAATAGGTTTTTCTTATTTTTCATATTTATAACTTCCACATATTTTAGTATATATAACTAGTCTACTAGATTAAATTCAATGATTTCAGCACATTTAATTTGTTTTACACCTGTTATCGCTTTAATCATCGTTCCATGACCAACAACAATTACTCGCTTATAATCACGATATTTATCTAATACTTTTAAAACACGTTTTTTTATACAATCAGCACTTTCCCACAATCTCTCTTCACCATCAGGATATTTACCTTGTTCACTTTTATATTCAAGATAGGCTTTTTCTTCTATTTCATCACTTTCAGGTATATAATTTTTATTTGCCAGCCATTCATGCAGATCGGTTTCTATAATAATATCAATATCCAATTCTTTTGATAGAATTGCGGCTGTCTGCAGTGCTCTTGTATAAGGAGAACTGATGATGATATCGGCCTTTTTCAGTCTTTTATCTTTGGCAGTTTTTTTTACCTGGGAAATACCCAATTCTGAAAGCTTTGAAAGATTGACTCCAAAACCCTGGTATATTTTTGTATTTTTTTCTGAATAGTCAGTTTTTCCATGTCTAACAAAATAAAACATTTTTATATCTCCAATTTCCTATCTAACTGACCTTATTATACCAGACCCTTTTTTTATAGTAATAATTATCATTGCTTTTTTTAAAGGTTTTAATATTTTTTCTGTTAATGAACTATAATAAAGGTATGAACAGTGATATTTATAAAATAATTGATTATTCAATTAACCATAGTAAACCTGACGTCGCTTTAAAAAAATATTTAAAAGACATTGCTTTTAATAATGGCAGACTGTTTGTTATAGCGGTAGGTAAAGCCAGCTGGCTGATGGCTGAAACAGCAACTAAATTAATTGATAAAAAAATAGATAAAGGAATAGTAATCACTAAATATAATCATAGTAAAGGTAAAATAGATAATTTTGAAATCTATGAAGCCGGTCATCCTATTGTTGATGATAACAGTCTGAAAGCTGGCAAAAGGGTTTTAGAATTAACTGAAAACTTGCATAAATCTGATGATGTCATTTTTCTTCTCTCTGGTGGAGCCAGCGCTCTTTTTGAAGACACTGATTTTGATTTAAACTATCTTCAAAAAATTAATGAAAGACTGATCTATTCAAATGCCAATATTCAGGAAATCAATGTCATCAGAAAAAGACTTTCCAATGTTAAAGCTGGAAAGTTTGCCAGACACTGCTATCCTGCTACTGTACATAGCTTTATTTTAAGCGATGTCATTTCTAATGATATCGATTCAATAGGTTCAGGACCAACAGTCAATGATTCAACTGTTAAAGAGCAGGCAATTGTTATAAATCAAAAATACAACCTGCAGCTTCCTGAATCAGTCATTAACAATGATACTATCAAAGATTTAGATAACATAAAAACTACACTTATCGGTTCAGTGAAAATGCTGGCTACCAACGCTAAGGAGATCTGCAACCAACTGGGTTATCAGTCAACAGTTATTGAAGACAATGTAAATTACAACTTCCAACTTCTTAAAGATAAACTTATTGATTTAGCTTCTAAAAATCAACATCAAAATGCCAAGCTAGCTTTCATCTTCACTGGAGAAATAACTATCGAAGTAAAAGGACGTGGTTTAGGAGGACGATGTCAGCATCTGGCTTTATCATGTGCAGAGAAAATAAAAGATTTTAAAAATACGACTATCGTATGTGTTGGCTCAGATGGAAGCGATGGCCCTACTGATGCTGCTGGTGGCTATGTAGATAATACCACCTTCAATAAATCCCTATCTTTAGGATTGGATATTAATGAATATTTAAATAACAATGACAGTTATAGATGTCTTAAAAAACTAGACCAGCTGATTATCATTGGCCCAACAGGTACAAATGTTAATGATTTATACCTTTTGCTGATAAAATAACAACTGGTTAAAAAGTGTGTTGTTGTCGTTTCAGGCAAAATGAGGTATATTATTTAAGCAGGGAGGTTACCAATATGGAAAGAAAAACAGGAACAATTTCAATTGGAGTAAGATGCCCAATAATTAGAGAAAATGATGATTTAGCAAAAATCGTCGTCGATAGTGTCTTAGAAGCTTGTGAAAGCATCGGGTTTAACATAGATAATAGAGATATTATCGCTATTACTGAATCTATTGTTGCCAGAGCGCAAGGCAATTATGCCAGCATCGATGATATTGCTGCTGATATTAAAGAGAAATTTCCTAAAGGACATATTGGTGTAATATTCCCTATTTTAAGTAGAAATAGGTTTGCGATAAATTTAAAAGGCATTGCTAAAGGCGCCAAAAAAATTACTCTGATGCTTTCTTATCCTGCTGATGAGGTAGGAAATGAACTATTATCCTGTGATAAGCTGGAAGCCTCAGATGTTAATCCTTACTGTGATGTCCTTACCTTAGAAGAATATCAAAAACTATTTGGAAAAAGTATTCATCCTTTTACCGGTGTAGACTATATTACTCATTATAAGAATGTTATTGAAAATGAAGGCTGTGAAGCTGAAATCATTTTTGCCAACAATCCGAAAGCTATTTTAAACTACACTAAGGATGTCTTAGTCTGTGATGTTCACAGTCGTTTTAGAACTAAAAGAACTCTTAAGGAAAATGGAGCTGAAACTATTTATGGCTTAGATGATATATTGACTGTTTCTCATAATAGTTCTGGCTATAATGGTCTATATGGTTTATTAGGTTCTAATGCTGCCACAGAGAATACTATTAAACTATTCCCTTATCAGTGTCAGGATCTTGTTTTAGATATACAAAATATAATTTTAGCTAAAACAGGCAAATGTGTCGAAGTCATGGTTTATGGCGATGGAGCCTTCAAAGATCCAAAGGGGAAAATCTGGGAACTGGCAGATCCTGTTGTTTCACCAGCCTATACAGCTGGATTGCAAGGAACACCAAATGAAGTAAAACTGAAATACCTGGCTGATAATGATTTCAAAAATCTCTCTGGTGAAAAATTAAAAGAAGCCATTTCAACTGCCATCAAGAAAAAAGAAAGTGAACCTTCAAAAAGTCCAACTACCATGGGAACAACTCCAAGGCAATTGACTGATTTGATTGGCTCACTATGTGATTTGACCAGCGGATCAGGAGATAAAGGAACTCCTGTAGTATTGGTTAAAGGCTACTTTGATGATTTCTCAGATTAATATGATCATTCAATCTTAAAAAAAGCTCAATTGAAATTTTGAGCTTTTTAAGTTACTTAACAACTTTAAAGAATGCTAGAATTGCTACGATAGCTGCTACACCAATATAGAGTCTAACTATACCAATAATTAGCCCAGCTAAACCTCCAATTAATGGAATAATTGATAAGATAGCAGCCAAGAATTGTGTCGCCCACACTGCTACAGCATAAAATACTAAAACTACTACTAAATGTAAAACGCTTTTTTTAGCTTCTGCTGATCCTGGGAAATATTTTGTTAAATCCATTTAAAAATCCTCCTTTTTATTGATGACAAGTTCATCATATCCTGTCTTTTCATCAAATTCTCTTTTAAAAGAATATTTGTCAATAACGGCCAGCACTAGTTCGCAGGTCGTATTAACTAAGGTATTATAACATAAATGGCCACCAAATGTGTCACCATTTATATCACTGAAACTGATATGTAAATGACTGCCGTCCTTACTTATCGTTCCATTGACTGACAAAATTTCATAGTTATCATTGTATTCTCTAATCGTTTCACCATCAGCGAGCCTAATAGTTGCCTTATAGACACAGCCAACTGAAGAGATTACAACTGCACTGGTGATATTGTTTTCATAACATAGATTTTCTATTTCTCTTTTTAAATCGCTCCCATAGTGCAGTCTTTTAACCAAAATCATTTTCATCACCCGATTTAATCATATTACCACAAAATAAAGGTGTCAATAGACACCATTATTTTTGAAATATTTATTACTCAAGAAGGGGGAAACGAGAGAAATTCCTCTGTTACAATTATATTAAACTATATAATTATGAAATTTGTATGAAATCATTTACATTTTTTATTTTATTTTCAACATTTTTTCAATCTGATTATATGGTATTATTTTTATATAGAGAGGAGAGCTATAATATGCAACATGAAATTACTACCACAGGTAATCTGTTGGATGAAAATAATAATTTAATAGAACCTGGTTATGCTAAAAAGATGTTACCATTCTACAATAAGAAAACCGATCTCAAGACTCGTTTTAAAACTAAAGAATGGGATTACTATTGTATCTTGAATGATAATTTTGCCCTCTGTCTTACTTTGGCTGATAATGGTTATATGGGACTTGATTCTGTATCTTTTATTGATTTCAATGAAAAATGGGAAGTAACCAAATCACCAATGCAGTTTTTAACCCTGGGTAAGAAAAATTTCCCCAGAACTTCAGTTACCGGTGATATCAGTTATGGTAATAAGAAATATAATATCTCCTTTAGAAATGAAGGCAATAAAAGAATCCTGTCTGGTTATATGAATAATTTTAAAGACAAGAAGACTATAAATTTCAGTGTTGAATTAACAGATATACCAAAAGAAAGCATGGTTATTGCGACGCCTTTTGATAAACCTGGACACTTCTATTTCAACCAGAAATTGAATTGTATGGCTGCCAACGGTATTGTTTCTATCGGAGATGATGAATATGTCTTTAACAAGAAAGATTCTACAGCTGTCTTGGACTGGGGAAGAGGGATATGGACTTATGATAACACCTGGTTTTGGGCTTCACTAAGCACCTATGTTGATGGCCAGCCTTTTGGTTTCAACCTGGGATATGGATTTGGAAACAATTCAGCAGCTACTGAAAACATGCTGTTCTATCAAGGAAAAGCCCATAAGCTGGATAAGGTTGATTTTGGTTTACCGATTAAAGATGGCAAAGATGATTACTATGGAACCTGGAATTTTACCAGCAATGATAATCGTTTGACTTTACGCTTTGAGCCTATTATTGATAGAGCCAACTGCACGGATATCATAATACTTAAATCTGACCAGCATCAGGTCTTTGGAAGATTTTATGGAGACTGTATATTAGATGATGGAACCATCATTACCCTGACTGGTCAAATAGGATTTGCTGAAAAAGTTCACAATAAATTTTAAAATAAGGAAAAACTGGTTGTTATCAGTTTTTCTTTATACTATACTTTAAATAATCAATTTTAAAGATGAGTCACTTTGGTAAGTTTTATTTAGATAAAGAGAAAGATATAGTAATAAATTTAGATATGTCCAAACATATCCTTTCTTATTGCCTTTTTACTCCAAATCATAAAACCGATAATCTGATTGTTAATTTAGCCAAAGTTTTAAACCAGAAAACTGTTCATCATAATAACCGTTTGGTAATAAAAGGAACTATACCTTGTTTCATTAAAGGTGATGGGCAAAGAGTTTATGTCTTTAGTCTAAATGAAACCAAGATAGCCAACATCTATCCTAATGGTAAAGTAGAAATCAATGCTCTTGTTCCGGCTATTTCTAAAACACTGATGTCGCAAACCAAAGAATACAATTTTGATATTAGAGACACTTTGATAAAGTCCTATATCTTAGAAGACATCAAACTAAGAACAGATTTGCATACCCATGCCAATGCCAACCTGACTCCTGATGCCTTAATTGCTTTAGGAATTAAGCATCAGATCGATTATCCTTATTATTATGTAAAAAAATTGAATCTGAAACTATCAGATGGACAATACCATATGTTGGAAAAACAAAGAGAGCAGGTATCTTCAACAATCATTGATCCTTCTTTATCAGATAAACACCTAGATAGAAAAATTGACGATAATACTTTTATCAACTTTGCTGATTTAATTCTTTTAAACTTGGAAAATGCTGTAGAAAATATTTCCAAGATAAGAAATTCTCTGGCTATTTTAAAAGATTCACAGGCAGTTTTTACTAACCTGGAAAAGCTTTACTTATATCGTTATGTATTCACCAAACCTAAATTAAGTGCCTATAAAATTCCTTTGACTAATTTTGAAAAACTTCAGGATGTTGATGTTTATCGCTATTTAGTCAGAATGCTCAAAGATTATAATAACAAAAACTATCGTGAATTAACCTTCTTTGAAGACAAAATGTTATGGATAGCCAGAAGTTATCAGGCTCAGCAAATTGATTATGTAGAAATAAGTGATACTACTTTGGTTAAAAAAGAGCAATCAGCTATCGATTTACTTAAACAGATTCATCACATTTTGCCCCTTGCTAAAAAAGAAACTGGTGTTGACATCAGATTTTTAGCAGCTATTAGAAGAATCCCTTTAACTTTAGTTAGAGATGACATTCAATCAGCTAACTATTTGACTGAAGCGATGAGTGTCTTAAAAATTGTCAGCAAAGACCCTTATGTCGTTGGCAGTGATTTTGTCGGGGAAGAAATAAATGACATCAGTGAACTAAAGTCAGTAATTAAAGAAATCGTTTCAACTGTTGCCAGTGAGGATAAACACTGGACCATCAGAGTGCATGCTGGCGAAAACGATTCCTTAAAAGATAACATGGCTAAAGCTATAAAATTGATTGAAGATTCACTGAATGAAAATCAACAATTTCCTTATGTTCGAATTGGACATGGTATCTATTCCGATGATTTAAAATCAATCAAAGGTAAAAGGTTATTAAAAACACTGAAAGACAAAAATATTGTCCTGGAATTCCAAATAACGAGTAATGTCAGATTAAATAACTTGACGGATTTATCCGCTCATCCTCTTAAAACTTATTTGGAAAATGATATTAAGTGTGTTATGGGCACTGATGGCTGTGGTCTATATGGCACAGATAGCATTGATGAACAATTAGCTTTAATGAATCTTTTTAAAGTAACTGATAATCAATTCAGAACAATGAAAAAAACAGAAAACGAAATTATTGAAAGAAGTCGCAAGGCATTTTTATACAAGTCAAAACAATTTAACAAACAACGAAAAGATAAATCCGTTGAACAGTACTACACTGAATTATTTGAAAGTGCTACAACAGAAAATAAAGTTAAATTTGAAATTAATAAAGTGCCTTCATATCCAATTTTTAAAGAAAAAATCAAAGAATTACCTTGGAACAAATTTCCAATTATTATTGCTGCCTCAAGTTTTACTACTGATGATAAAGCGGTTAAGATGACTGATTTTGACAGACGTTTAATTCGTTCAATGTTAAATAGATTAGATCCAAATAAAGTGTTCTTTTTGATTGGGCATAAACTTTTAGCGCATGAAAGATTTTTATTATATAACAATAAGCGTGATTTTGACATCTATTGTATAATTCCTGCCTTGATGGATAAGCTTCAAGCTACCAGACTGTCTAAGGCCAACATTGAGGGCATTAGATTATCTATAGAATCTCAGGAAATGGGTATCTACAAATCTTTCAATTATGAAATTTTTGAAAGAAGAAATTCATTCTTGTTTGCATTTGATGGCAATTCAGCTATTGCCAACCTGGTACAGGAAGCTAAAAACGGAAAAGGAAAAACTAAAATTTTTATCAACCCAAAATCAGAAATTCTAAAGGTCAAAGCCAAATCACTAAAAGGATATGTCACACTATTTGGTTCAGTTAAACAAATTGTTGATTCAGTAGTCTTGGATACTTATGATATTGGTACTAAAAGAAAATAAAGATAGGAAATCTTCTCTTTTTCTTTAGCTATTTAACTACCTTTAAAAAAGCACAAAAATGTTGTGCTTTTTTTGTCATTTAGGTAAATATCTATTTCAAAAATTTTACTCTATTAAACTTTTAGATTTTAATTTTTTACCAAATATATTTCTTTAATTCTACATCACATAATCCAATGTTTTCTCTGACAATAAATTCCATCGCTATTAAATACCCTGCCTCAATGACTTCATATTTAATCATGGTGTAATTGCCTACATCGTATCCATCCATTATCTGCCCTTCTCCATAAGCATTAATAATGTCTTCTTCAGTTGCTCCCCAGGTAATACCATTGGCTAGAACAAGCTTATATGGATCTTCCATTACCTCTAAAGTAGCTTTATTGGTAAGGATTTGAAAGTGTACATATACTACCGCATTATCTCTTACCGGCCTTACTTTATCTGAATAGTTTATCAGTTTTACTGTTAAAAAGAACTTTTGAACATAACCAGCATCTATGTCACGTTCCATGTAAACAACATAAAATGATTTCGGATTAGGATCTATCGTGAAATGGTCATCTATTTGTGGAATCCAACCTAATGCTTCAAATTGTCTAAGATCCCATGGGTATCTGAATGTTTCGCCATCCAATGTAAACTCCATCAGTTTCCAAAGATCACTTTCAAAAGGTTCTTCTTCATAAGGCAAAGGAGGGAAATAATTTAAGATTTTCTCTGTATCAGCAAATCCAGTTTGACAATCCCATACTTTTAAACCTTCATAAGTAGTATACACAACGACTAAATCCCTTAGATATGTTGTATAAATTTCACCATTATATGGAGTATAGAATTCTGATAGCCTCTCTATTACCACATAATGTTCTTTTTCTTCATAAACTGCATAACCAGTTGCGACAACTTCAGGAAATTCAAAAGCATCTGGATTTGATTTAACCATTACATAGCCATCATCAAGATATTCCTGGAAATAATCCTGTACTTTAAATCTATCCTTACCGAAAATTTCATCGATTCTCTTTTGGAAGGTCTCAACAGAAAAACCATACTTATCATTTTCTACTTTCTCAAATTCATCTACATCAATAAATAATTTAAATACATTGATATCATACTTAATTGCAGCTTTTAGATTAATCAAATTTTCTACCGGTCCCATCCATCTTGTTATTCTGGCATCAGAATAAAGTCCCATGACATATTTTAAAGCTGTCTTTCCATTAAGTTCGGCTAACTGAGGTTCTTCAGGTCGTATTTTAATTTCACTACAACCTACTAAACTTAATACCAATAATAAACTCAGTAAACTGACAAAAAATTTCTTCATTTACATCTTCCCCCTATTATTAACAATTGATAATCTATCTATAGTTATATTCTAACATGTTAATTTCGTTATGTGAAATTACAAGCTTTCAAACTATTTTAGTTTATTAAAATTAAACCTATATGTTTGTAAAAAAAGAAGCGAAAATCGCTTCTTCAATTACTTAATTTTAATTATCTGATAACCTGATAATTATTTTGTAAATTCAATATACGCCATTGGAGCTGCATCGCCTCTTCTAACAGTAGTTTTTACGACTCTTGTGTAACCACCATTAGTTTCTGCGAAACGTGGTCCAATTTCTTCAAATAATTTCTGTAAAGCTGTTTTGCCAGTTGCCTTGTCAGCAACAACATTTCTTACGACTCTAGCTACTCTACGACGTGCATGTAAATCACCTTTTTTCGCTAAAGTAACCAGTTCATCAACAACAGTTCTTAATTCTTTAGCTTTCATTTCGGTGGTATTTATTTTTTCATGAACGATCATATCTGTAGCTAAATTACGTAACAATGCTTTACGATGATCAGATGTGCGTCCTAATTTACGATTTTGCATATTAGCTCACTCCCTCTACCTATTTTAAATTTCAGATTTGTTAAGTTCTCTGCCAACTCTATGTAGTGCATCTTTAATTTCTTCAACAGTTTTCTTACCGCAGTTTTTCAGTTTTGAGATATAATCTTCTGATTTTGAACACAGTTGATTTACTGTATGAATATTTGCACGTTTTAAGCAGTTAACAGCACGGTTATTAAGTTCTAGTTCTTCAATGTTACGATCTGTTTCATCTGTAACTTCAACTGTACTTGTTTCTTTGATACTGTCTCCCAGTTCTAAAACACATGGATTAATTTCAGTCAATAGAACTAAATGATCAGTTAAGATTTTACTTGCCAGTGCCACTGCTTCTTGCGGATGAATTGAACCGTTAGTCCAAACTTCAAGCGTTAAATTGTCATACTTAGCACTCTGATTAACACGTGTAGGATTGACTTCATAAGTAGCTTTAGTTACTGGTGTAAAGATTGAATCAGTATAGATTGTTCCAATACCCTGTGAAGAACTTTGATATAAAGCCTTATTTTCCTCAGCACTTAAGTAACCTCTACCTTTACGCGCTTTCATTTCCATCTCAAGTTTTCCACCTTCTGAGATATGACAGATTACTAAATCTGGATTCAATACTGTAACATATGTAGGACATACAATATCCCCAGCTGTTACCGTAGCAGGACCAGATACATTAAGTCTTAATGTGTAATCTTCTTCATCTTCAATTTTTAACACCATGTTTTTCAAATTTAGGATGATAGCAGTAACGTCTTCAACGATTCCTGGAATAGCTGTAAATTCGTGGTAAATTCCATCAATTTTGATTGAATATACAGCACCACCTGGCATAGCAGCCAATAATACGCGACGTATTGCATTACCGATTGTAGTTCCAAATCCTCTTTCCAGAGGTCCAAACTCAAATTTGCCATAAAGCTCATCTTCAATATATTCTTGAACTTCTAATTCTGCTCTTTCAAATTGTTGCATCAACTATTCCTCCTTTATTATTTTAACCACGTGGACGTTTTGGTGGACGACATCCATTGTGTGGAATTGGTGTTACATCATTAATTGAACTGATGTCTAAACCTGCAACCTGTAAACTTCTAATTGCAGATTCTCTTCCTGGGCCAGGTCCTTTAACATTAACATCAACTGATTTCATTCCGAATTCCATCGCCGCTTTAGCAGCAGCTTCTGCAGCCTGTTGAGCAGCAAATGGTGTTGATTTACGTGAACCTTTATATCCCAATGCACCAGCACTTGACCATGCTACTGCATTTCCCTGTTCGTCACAGATTGTAACGATTGTATTGTTGAAAGTAGAATGAATATGAGCGACACCTTTGGCAATATTCTTTCTAACTCTACGTCTTCTAGCTGTTGCTCTTTTCTTTGCAGTCATATAATATTACCTCGCTTATTTCTTCTTATTTGCCACTGTACGACGTGGTCCTTTACGTGTACGTGCATTTGTTTTAGTTCTTTGGCCATTTACTGGTAAACCTGCACGATGGCGTTTACCCTTATGAGAGCCAATTTCCATAAGGCGTTTAATATTTAAGTTTGTTTCTCTTCTTAAATCGCCTTCTGTTTTGATTTTATCGACTTCTGTACGTATTGCAAATTCTTGTTCATCTGTTAAATCTTTAACTCTGATTGATGTGTCTACGCCTGCAGCTTCACACACCTTCTTTGCTCTAGTTGCGCCGATTCCATAAATATAAGTTAATGCGACACCAACACACTTATCGCGCGGGATGTCTACTCCAGCTATACGAGCCATAATTTAATTTCCCTCCAATTAACCTTGTCTTTGTTTGTGTTTAGGATTTTCACAAATAACCATGACGCGCCCTTTACGTTTGATAATACGGCACTTGTCACAGATTGGTTTGACTGATGGTCTAACTTTCATAAATTGTTTCCTCCTAGACTATTTATGTCTAAA
>CAYUXW010000040.1:0-11504 GCA_964449115.1 uncultured Erysipelotrichaceae bacterium
GTTCTGTAATTTAAAGACTTTTTAAAAAACCGGAATTAACTATTTTATTTCGCGACAAAAAAAGGAGTTAAAAACTTAACTCCTGTTGTTAATTATTTAATGATTGTACCTTCTACTGGTCCGCCAGCTGCATTTGATTCATCTGTATCAATATGCATAGCCAATGCATAAGAATCTGAAACTCTACATACAACATCTGAGAAGGTCAAACTTCTTCCATCTGTTTCAACTTTAACAGAAACAATTTCTCCATTTTTAACATTATAATACTCTGCATCTGCTTCAGTTAAATGAATATGTCTTTTAGCCGCAATAACACCTTTATCAATAGTTATAGAACCATTTGGGCCAACAATTGTACATCCTTCAGTACCTTCAATATCACCAGATTCTCTTACCAGTGCCTTGACACCAATTCCTCTGGCATCTGTTAAAGACAATTCAATTTGTGTATCTTTTCTTGCTGGACCTAAAACAGACATTTTTGTTTCACCTTTTGGGCCAACAACAGTAATTCTTTCATTACTTGCAAATTGGTTAGGCTGTGACAACATTTTCCTAACTGTCAACTGATATCCTTCACCAAATAAAGCCTCTACGTGAGCCTGCGACAAGTGAGCATGTCTAGCACTTGTTTCTACCAATATTTTTTTATCTGCCATATTATTTCACCTCTTAATCTCTTAGACAATTATATTACTAAAACCTTGTTTTTTCAACTACATCGATCTTCTGTTCTATTTAACTATTGATAAATGGTAAATTCTTTTATGCCCTTTTTAGCTAGTTATGAGTATAGTCTAAAAACGTGATTTCTTCTTTTAAATCATTTAATATTAAATCTTTCATTCTTTTGGCAAATGGACATGGATAACCTATTGGAGTTCCTTTTTGAATACAACTGGCAAAAGCAACAGTATCCACCCCTCTTTTAACCATTTCTCTAACTCTAAGCACAACTTTTTTGCCAGGACAGCCTCCACAGTTAGCGAAACCATAAACTTTAATATCTTCCTTTATCCCCTCAAAAGCACCTTCTTTTTTAGCAACAGCCTTAAAGCACCCTGAACCTGGGCAATAGTCTTCTGTTTGCATACATCTAATAATCCCTAATTTCATTATTTTCCTCCTGTAAATCCTGTATTTGATTTATTATATCAGAATATTTAAAAGCAACAAGTAACTTCATTTTACTTGTTGCCTTTTAGATTTTTATTTTTTAACCTGTAACCTAAATTTCATTGACATTAAATGAATTTTTCTTTTTTTCTATAAAAGATTTTATATCATCATATAAAGAACTGCTGCATCTTCCCACATTGACAACTTCTAATTCGGTTACTATAACAAGTCTGTTTCTGTCGTATATCAATTCACTTATATCTTTATAATTAACGAATCCTAATTTTTTACCATAATAAATCAGGTAAGATTCAGTAAGTGTTAATTTCATTGCATTAATATTCCAGACAGATGGATTTTCCAGTTCATTAAGCATATCAGAATATTCTTTATTCTGCTTGAATTTTCCTACTTTTAAAATTCGAAGTATTCCCACTACAAAGAAAATGCATCCCATAATAAAGTACATAACGCTGACTACTATTACATCACTTACTGTTAGATTTGGATTATTTAGTGTGTCTAAATATGTCGTTAAAAAGTAGTCATCAAATTGCTCAGCGACATAATTCCAATCTTCTCCAAAAACCTGAGGTATCATTTCTATCGCCAGTTGTTTAATTTCACCGTTTAAATTATGCAAATACCCTTCTAGACGATAAGAAAAATTATCAGGGTCTTCCAAGTATATTTTTTCAATTTCATAAAATTTTTCATCACTGATACAAACAACATATAAATACATATCTTTGTCAAAAGCATAGAAATATTCTTCAGTGACAAGAGCTGTTTCTCTGATACCGAACTGATATAGATCAACAACGTCCAAATACACATATTCTCCTGCTACATCGTATTCAGTATTGCCGATACTGGAATATGAAAAAGGGTTTTTGTTATCATCTTTTTTTACTTCTCCCATCGCTAAAGAACTTATTAAAGCAAAAACTAAAAATATAATTCCAAGTATTATCAGGTAGTATCTAGGACTGGTTATCCTTTTTATGTTCTTCTTATTCATTTTTTTACCTCCACCTTTGATAATTATATTACATTTATAATCTAAATGTTTACTTTTTTTCCTTTTTAGTATATTATTAATTGGCACTGGTGGTTGTGGTGAAGTTGGTTAACACTCTGGATTGTGGCTCCAGCATTCGCGGGTTCGAGTCCCGTCAATCACCCCATTGTAAATAAACCTCATCTATGAGGTTTTTGTTTTTTTATGTTAGAATATTGGCAAGGAGAATAACTATGAAATATTTAATCGCATCTGATATACATGGTTCATACTACTATGGACAACTTATAGTTGATAAATTTATCCAGCATAAGGCTGATAAGATTATCCTTTTAGGAGATATTCTATATCATGGGCCTAGAAATGATCTGCCAAAAGGTCATGATCCAAAAAAGCTGGCCTCCCTGTTGAATGAATATAAAGATAAGATAATTGCTGTTCAAGGCAACTGCGATGCTGAAATTGATCAAATGGTATTGGAATTTCCTATTTTAGCACAGTATTTTATTGTTGAAGTCAATAAAAGAAATATCTTTTTTACCCACGGTCATACTTTTAATAGCGACAATTTACCACCGCTTAATAAAGAAGATATCTTGGTACATGGTCATACTCACGTCCAAAGAAATGTCCATTATGACAGTCACACTTATTTAAATCCTGGAAGCATCTCCCTGCCTAAAGAAGATAGTGTTCACGGATATATGATTTTAGAAGATAATATCTTTAAGTGGTATGATGAAGATGATAATTTAATCGACAGTCTGACGATATAGCTAAAAACTATATCGTTTTTTAATAAAAAAAAGTTTCAGATTTTTGAAACTTTTTTTCCAACTATTTACGTAAGCCTAAACGTTCGATTAATGTTCTATAACGATTGATATCATTTTCACGTAAGTATTTTAATAAATTACGTCTTCTACCAATCATTTTCATTAATCCACGATATGAATGGAAATCTTTTTTGTGTTCCTTCAAATGTTCAGTTAAACGGTTGATTCTTGTTGTTAAAATAGCAACCTGAACTTCTGGAGAACCTGTATCACCTTCATAAAGTGCAAAATCTGCAATAACCTGTTGTTTTTGTTCTTTTGTAATCATTTTTTATTTCCTCCTAACAAAACAAAGTCCCATATAAGCCGAGTAATAAGATGAGGAATCTATAAAACTCAGCCTAACGGCCTTTAAATAATAACATCATCAATTCATAAAATCAACCAAAATATCATTTAAAACAAATATTCCCTGATTTGTAGTTTTTAAAAATCCATTTTTTACTTCCAATAAACCCTTTTTAATGTTCTTTTCAATTTCCTGATGATATTTTTCTAAGATATTACAATTGAATCTTTCGTCAAATTCTTTAATATTGATGCCTTCATTCATTCTTAAGTTCATCATAATAGCTTCAAAAATGACTTCTTCATCAGATAATCTGATTGTTGAAACTATATATCTGCCATTTAAATAATCGGTAAAGTTAGAGGTGTTATCAGTTCTGATATTTTTGATTTTAGAACTGGCACTTAAGCCAACACCTTTAAAATCTTCATATTTCCAATATAATTTATTGTGACTGGATTGATATTTTCCCAAGGCAAAATTGCTTGTTTCATATTGCCTATAACCATGGGCATTAAGATATTCAACAATACTTTGATACATAATAAAGCAGGTTTCCTCATCTAATTTTTCATATTTCTTGATTCCAAAGATTGTCTGAGGATAAATTTCTAAATCATAAATGGAAATGTGGGTTATATCAAGCCTTACTGCTTTTTGCAAGTCAGTAAGAACATTGGATAAAGTCTGTGTTTTAAAGCCAAAAATCAAATCAATTGAACGCTTATAAATTCCAACTTCATCTAAATATTTTAAAGTATTTTCTACATCAGCATTGGTATGCTTTCTTCCCATATGAGAAAGCAGGCCTTCATCAAATGTCTGAACCCCAATTGATACCCTGTTTACTCCATACTTTTTAATAAGTAGAGCTTTTTCCATATTGAAGCTTTCCGGATTTATTTCAACAGTATACTCTTGTTCAATAGTAAATCCTGATAGCATTTTTAAAAGTCTTTCCAATTGTTTTTCATTTAGTGATGTTGGAGTCCCTCCGCCAATATAAACAGTATAAAAACTGTCTTGTTTGATTTCAGACAGTTCTTTTTCTAAATGAGACAAGTATTTGTCAGCTAAAACAGAATTATATTTAGTCCTGGCAAAATCACAGTAGCTACAAATACTGTTACAGAATGGAATATGAACATACAGACCTTTAATCATTTTTTATTGAATACCTCTTATAAACATCTTCAATTTTATCTTTTAAAAGTTCTTCAACATCCCAGTTGTTATCAATAGCAATAGATAAGGCATACATTAAGACATCTGCCAGTTCACTTTTGACTTTTTCTTCCTTAAAGTCGTTATCATCCCATTGAATAGTTTCTAACAGTTCACTGGCTTCAACTGAAACTGATTTAATAAGTATCGGCAAGGTATCGGTTTTATCCCAGCCACAGTCTACTCTCATCTTTTGAATCAAATCTAATATCTGTTTCATTATCTGATATCCTCATTCATTGATAAAAGGGCCATAAATGCTTCCTGTGGTATTTCAACTTCACCAACATACTTCATTCGCTTTTTACCTTCTTTTTGTTTTTCCAATAGTTTTTTCTTACGAGAAATATCACCGCCATAACATTTAGCTAAGACATTTTTGCGATAGGCTTTGATATTTGTTCTGGCAATAACTCTACCACCTATAGCAGCCTGAATCGGAATTTCAAACAATTGAGAAGGAATAAGCTCCTTTAATCTTCTGGTTATGTTGCTACCTCTATGATAAGCAGTATCACTATGAACAATGCTGGCTAAAGCATCAATTACTTCTCCATTAATTAAAATATCCATTCTCTGCAGTCTAGATGAACGATATTCAATCAGCTCATAATCAAGAGAAGCATATCCTTTGGTAGCTGACTTTAACCTATCAAAGAAATCAAATACGATTTCTGATAGTGGCAACTCATAAATAATCATTACTCTTTTTTCATCTAAATAGATAATATCCCTATATACTCCTCTTTTGTTCTGACATAGTTCCATAATAGGACCGATGTAGTCAGTTGGAGACATAATTTTCGCACTGACAAAAGGCTCAGAAATCCTTTCAACAAATTGACTTTCAGGTACTAAAGCTGGATTATCAATTTTCATAATTTTACCATTTGTCAGTTCAACTTCATAAATAACACTTGGAGCAGTCGCAATCAAGTCAAGATTATATTCTCTTTCCAATCTTTCCTGAACAACATCCATATGTAACAATCCTAAAAATCCGCATCTGAATCCAAAACCTAAAGCCTGAGATGTCTCAGCTTCAAAGATTAAAGAAGCATCATTAAGCTGAAGCTTTTCCAAGGCTTCTCTTAAATCGTTGTAGCGTCCATTATCAGTTGGATAAAAGCCACAATAAACCATTGGTAAAAGCTGCTGGTAGCCCGGCAGAGGTTCTTTACATGGGTTATGAACAGTTGTGATGGTGTCACCTACTCTGACATCCTTTACTGATTTAATTGAAGCTGCTACCCAGCCAACCTCGCCACATTGCAAAGATTGTTTATTTATTTCTTTAGGAGATCTGATACCTACTTCAGTAACCAGATAGCTGTTTCCATTACTCATAAATCTGATGGTATCACCAACTTTCAAGGTGCCATTTTTAATTCTTACAGCGGCAATTACACCACGATAGGTATCATAATGACTATCAAAGATTAAAGCCTGAAGTGGTGCATTGGGATCTCCTGATGGAGCTGGAATATTTTTTACAATGCTTTCCAGGACATCTTTAATATTCAACCCCGTTTTCGCGCTTATTAGTGGAGCTTCACTGATGTCTAAACCAATATCATTTTCAATTTCTTCCTTCACATAATCAATCATAGCACTTGGTAAATCAATCTTATTTATAACAGGTATAACTTCCAGATTATTATCGATAGCCAGATAAACATTAGCCAAAGTCTGTGCTTCAACGCCCTGTGAAGCATCAACGACTAAAATAGCCCCTTCACAGGCTGCTAAAGATCTGCTGACCTCATAAGTAAAATCCACATGACCTGGAGTGTCAATCAAATGAAAGAGATAATTATGTCCATCATCTGCCTCATAGGTTAAAGATACAGCATTCAGTTTTATCGTAATGCCTCTTTCTCTTTCCAAATCTAAATCATCCAGAACCTGGCTGACCATATCTCTTGGTTGAACCGTCTTGGTCATTTCCAGAATTCTATCAGCTAAGGTAGATTTACCATGGTCAATATGAGCTATAATTGAAAAGTTTCTAATATATTTCTGATCCATTTTTTTACCTGTCTTCTACTTTCTTTTTAAACACCTTTGTTAAACCAGCCAAAAATATACTGATAATAATTGCTACTGATTTATATAATAAAGATGTTAACATAATATTCGTTCCATATAAATAAATATCTACTGCAACTTGTAAAACTAATACTGTAATACCAACTATTAGTATCGATAAATTGTAGTTTTTCTTTTTATTGGTTAGATAAACCATCAGATAGCCTTCAACAGCTCTGATAATAAAGGTAAATACGCAGTATTGTTTATGACCAAGCAAGATGTCCGCCAAAGTTACCGGAAAAGCAGCCACCAGCATTCCATAAGAAGGTTCATTGACCAGAAGAAAACTCATAATAGCATAATCAGCTAAGGACAAATAACCTAAATTACCAATATTGATGTTGACTAGAAAAGAAAACATTAATATCAGTAGCATTGAAATTAAGGCTTTTATTACTTTTTTTAACACATTACTTTCCCTTCCCAGTTTCTTGCTGCTCCATTTCTAACATCAACTGTATCGCATAAAGTTCTTCCTTCACATTGCAGTTTATCAATCAATAACAATCTATTGTCGATTATTAGACCTAATCCCTTACCCTCAAAAACAATTGTGCCATTTTCTTTTTCATAATAGATATCGGTTGTTTCGACAGTATGCAGTTTTACCTTTTTACCTTCAACAATTCCATAACAGCAAGGATCATCAGAAAGTCCTCTTATCTGATTATAAACCTGCATATAGTTTTTAGTTAAATCAATATGCTCTTCTTCTTTAGTTATATTAAACCCATAGGTTACTTCGCTTTCATCCTGTTTTATAGCACTATAACTTCCAGCAATAATTGAAGGCATTGTTTCAATCAACAGTTCAGTAGCCACTTCAATTAACTTATCATGTAAAGAACTATATGTATCATTTATATCAATTTCGATTCCCTTTTGTGAAATCATATCACCAGCATCCATTTTTGAAACCATTTCCATTATGGTAATTCCTGTTTTTTCATAACCATTCATTATACTGCGCTGAATTGGAGCTCCACCTCTCAGTTTTGGTAAAAGTGAAGCATGAACATTGATACATCCCAATCTTGGTGCTTTCAATAATTCGTCAGGTATAATCTGACCATAAGCACAGGTAACTATTAAATCAGCATTCAAATCAACTATGTTTTGAAAATCTTTTTTTATTCTTATCGGCTGTATTACTTCTATACCATTTTCAACAGCATATTGTTTGACTGGACAAGGAGTAATTATTTGTTTTCTTCCGATTTTTTTATCTGGTTGAGAAACAACCGCAATGACATTATAGTTGTTTTCAACTAAACATCTTAATATTTCTTTTCCAAAAACTGGAGTTCCCATAAAGATAATTTTGACATCATTCATTTTTATCACCCTTAACATTATACATTATTTTCACTATTATTTATAATTCCAAGATTAATTTATCTTTAACATTGTTTTTTCTTTCATTATCATCCAAAAATAACCATAAAGACATAAATTTATTAGTATCAAACAACTTTATAAAGATAAATAAAAAAATAGCGATTGCATTTTATAAATGATTTTGGTAAAATATACTAGCGTTATGTTTAAGGAGGTTAAGTATGCCTAAAATTAAGTCAAATAAGAAAAGAGCTATTACCAATATCAAAGCTAATGCTGCTAATAAGGCTAAGAAAAGTGCTTTAAAAACTGCTATGAAAAAAGTTTTTACTGCTGTTGCTGACAACAATAAAGAAGAAGCAACTGCTGCTTTAAATGTAGCTTTCTCAAAATTAGACAAGGCAGTAGTTGGTGGTATTTATCATAAAAACTACTCTAGACGTCAAAAAGCACGTTTATCTAAGGCTGTAAACTCTTTAGAAGTAGAATAATACTAGGCTCAATCAGCCTTTTATTTTTGATTAATCTAAAAATAAAATTCAGGTCTAATTACCTGAATTTTTTTTATGAATTTAAATATAGACTTTAAAAAGCAAACTTTCTTATAATGTGCTTTTCTATCAGCAACCTGTAACTTCTTTTTTATACATTGGAACAACTTCCGCTAGACCACCTAAAGATGTTTCTCTTAATTCCATAGCTATTTTTTGCCCTGTATAATTCATAACTTCAACAATCATATCAAAAGTAACAATATTTTCTCTGATTTCTCCTAAATATTTGGCATAAATCATTGAATCCAGACTTCTTAAAACAGCCTGTCCATTTCTTTCAATACACGGAACCTGAACATAGCCTCCTACCGGATCACAGGTCAAACCTAAATTGTGTTCCATAGCTATTTCAGCTGCATATTCAATTTTTCGATTTGATAGTCCTTCAACATAGCCAGCAAAAGCAGCTGCCATTGAACAGGCTGTGCCAATCTCGGCCTGACAACCACCTACCGCTCCAGAAATAGTCGCATTTCTTTTGACAATATTTCCAAAAATTCCTGCCACTGCCAAGGCGTTTATCAAAATCTCTTTGCTTATTCCTTTTTCATAATAATACATCAGCATTGCTGCCAAAACCCCGCAACTTCCTAAAGTAGGAGCTGTTACAACCATCGCTCCGCTGGCATTTTCTTCCATTGCGGCGTAGGCAAAAGATGAAATCAACAGCTTTTCTTTAACATTAACATCTTCACAGTCAAAAGCTTTACGATACAGTTTTTTAGCTACTCTGACAACTCTTAATTCACCTGGTAAAACACCACTCTTTTTAAGTCCACTTCTTATCGTGGTAATCATCTGAGTTAATACCTCATTGAGGTATGGTCTGATATCTGGTTCAAAATGAAAGACATATTGAGCGAAGTTATAATTGTTTTCTTCACAGAAATTCATAATTTCTTTTAGATTTTTATGTGGATAGACGTTTTTATCGACCATAGATGGTTCACCATCAACTTCTATTGCCCCACCGCCGGTTGAAAAAATAACCACTTCATTGTCTAAAACATTGGAATCAATGGTATGAAAAATCATTGTATTTGGATGATTATGGGACATTTCATGATTAAATTTAATCAACACTCTTTCTTTGCCAAAGACTGATTCAATAATCTTGTCAGACATATGACCTTTTCCTGTCAAACCCAAAGAGCCACAGAGTTCAACGAAATAGCAGGGATAGCCACTATATCTCTGCAAGTATAAAAGGCAGGCATTTCTGACTGCTAGTGTATGTGATGATGATGGACCTGGTCCTATACGATACAATTCTCTTAACGATTCCATAATCAACCTCTAATTGTCTTAATAATAAACAATTCTAATCCTGTCTGTCCGTCAATTTTACCACTTTTTATATTCTGATCCAGCTGTGACAGGGTATTCAATACCTCTAAAATTTCTTTGCAGCTTTTGTTTTGAATATCCCTTTTTATATAGTACAGCCTACCACGTGAAATGTTAAGCATTGAAGCTATCTCATTATCTTTTTTTCCCATTTCAGTTAACATCAAGACCTGGCTCATCATTCTAAGTGAAGTACTTATCAAGCCTATCAAACCATAAACTTCTATTCTATTAACTGTCAAATCATTAAAAACACTAAGAGCTTTGGATAAATTGTTGGAGAACAAGGCATTTGTCAGTTCGTAGGCATTATCTTCCAATGGACGACTTACTAAACTTTCAACCACTTCTACTGTAACCTTCTGAGGATAAAGTATTAATTTTTCTAATTCTCTTTGCCAGTTTTCTTTTGAATTTGGCAATCTGTCTAACAGTTCATTTAAAGCTTTACTGTCAATCTGGACTTTATTTTTAACAAGGTCATCAGATACAAACTTTTTAAATTCTTCATCCGATAAAAGGTCAAATTTTTCGTGCTTTATATAAGGTGCTAACATGCTGATAAATTTTCTATTGGGACTATCCAGAGAATCAAAGACTATTATCAGTGTTGTTGTTTCATGCGGTTGTTTTAAATACTCCAGCAGTTTATCAACATCCACCTTCTGGCGTTGAAAATCTCTATCTTCCTTTTCCTGATCTTTAATATCAGCTTTCTCATCTTCTTTAGCATCATCTTTCGATTTAACAGTTAAAAACTTTGGATTTTCTAAAACAACGACCTTATGTGATGATAAAAAAGGAATCATATTGCAGTCATCTATAACATCATCAATATTTATCTCATCATGGCCACGAAAAACACTAACCGCCAGCTGGTTATCTTTTCCTACCAGTCTTTCAATCAATTCATTTTTTCTTTGTTTTAAATCAAAACCTTCTTTACCCGTCAATAAATAATTCATACTTTACTCCGTAATTAATTATAACATATTACTTCAAAAGAAAACCGAGTTGACCAGAAGATGTTTGATAAATAAGCAAATGATTAAAAATATAAAATCTGATGGCATGACTTTCTTTAGTTGATAAATAAAAAACGTTATACTGCTTTAATCTGTTTATAACAGCGATAGAAGGATGATTAAAAAAGTTATTTCTTCCAGCGGAAATTATGGCAATCGGTATCTGATAGGCTGCCAGCATTTTTTCACTGGTCGAGGTATCAGAACCATGATGCGACAATTTTAAAACATCAATCTGCAAATTATCATATTTTTCAACCAACCTATATTCAATAGCTTTTGAGATGTCACCCAAATATAGAAAGTAAAACTGATTGATTTTAAAATAGGAAATAAGTGAATTATCATTGTTGTCATCAAACTCTTCATCTGAAAGCAAAGTATAAACATCGAGATTTTCAAAAACAAATTTTTCTTCTTTTTTCCGATAAACATTTCCAACATTAAAATTTTCTATCAATGAAGCTAATGCTCCACAGTGATCATAATCATCATGAGATAAAATAACATCAACACTTTTTATACTTAAGCGGTTCAAATAAGGGATAGTGATATCTTTACTTATATCTTTATACACATTTCCACCAACATCAATCAGTAAACCTGCACTGGAAAAAGGAAAAGTTATCAAACTACAGTCGCCTTGTCCAACATCTA
>CAYUXW010000041.1:0-11414 GCA_964449115.1 uncultured Erysipelotrichaceae bacterium
TTGTTCTTCCCTCCTATTCATCCTGCGGTATATATTCTTTTAATTTTGCGAGTCTTGGATCAACTCTTTTTTTCTTCTGCTTCAGGTAAGTGTCTTCACTTATCACTTCCCAGCCGTCGCCTTTTGGATAATCTATCTTACCACTTTTTACGACTTTAATTGGTATCTCAATTAATATTAACTGCAATACAGTTGGCAACAACTCTATAACTTCTCCATCAGCTTTTAAGATATTAATATCTTCTTCCTTCTTATCGAAAGTAAAGATTTCATCAGCTTCTGTTTCAATTGGAACTACAACATCTTCAAAAGTGATATCACAGCCCACTGTTACAGAACCTCTTAACTCCAGATGAACTGCCAGTTGTTGACTTCCTGGATCAAAAATACCATCAACTTTTACATTCATATCATTGATTTTCCTGATTCTAGGAAACTGCTTTGATATTTCATCTGTAAAAGTAATATCTTCATCAATTACCAGATGATAATCCTTCAACTGTAACAAATCAGTACGTGAATATTTCATAGTCAACCTCCTTGTACAGCCTTATAATCATATAACAATATCTTGACTTAGTCAACAATTAGTTGATTTTTTTCTTTCATTGCTGTCAGCTGCTGACTTAACCAGGTTAGTATATCTTTGTAGACAATTTTCTTTTCCTTTTCATTAAAAATCTCATGACGCATATTCTGATAGATATTGGCTTCAATTTTGCTGTAACCAACTTTTGATAGATGATTTAAAGCATTTTTAAATCCTGTTCCCACATCAGCACAGACATCATCTTCGCCTACAACAAACAATATCGGCATCTGCTTCTTCAATACTCTCCAGTCACTTCTGGTATAAACATCCTGCATGCCATCTAACAGGTCATAGAAACCCCTGTTTGTAAAAAGGAAACCACATAATGGGTCAGAAATATAAGCATCTACATTATCAGTATTATAGCTTAACCAGTCATACCTGGTGTTTGGTTTGGCGATAAACTTATTGTAGTCACTGGCATCAGTCAATAGTTTTGATACTGATTTTGGCTTCATCATATTAGCCAGCATCTTAGCCAGAGCTGCTTTATTATTGTAGGCAGGCATTCCAGAAAAGATTGCTCCATCAATAATATCTTCATATCTTTTCAAATATGAGTGGCCAATTAAGGCACCCATTGAATGCCCTAAAATGAAAAATGGCAGATGACGATACTTTTCTCTAATATCTAAAGAAAACATATGAATATCCTGCAAATTGATCAGCCAACCATTTTTATCGGCAAAGTAACCTAGAGGAACAGATTCACTGACACTTTCTCCATGTCCTCTATTATCTACCACAACCGTAATACAGCCAAAGGTAGCTAAAACGTTAGCCAGCTGTTCGTATCTTTCCTTATGTTCAGCCATGCCATGAATAATTTGAACAATAGCCTTTGGGTTTTCACAGATATATACGTTAGCTGATAACATCAGATCATCACTCTGACTTTTTAATGTCACTTTCTCTTTCTTTATCATTTATAACACCTCTTTATGAATTATTCTCTTTTTATAAATTTTACATATTATTTAAAACACTATATATTATAATATAAAAAGATAGAAAATGTAAGGTGTGCAATTATGAAAGTATGTGGACTTATCGTAGAATACAATCCGTTACATAACGGTCACTTGTATCATTTACAAAAAGCCAGACAATTGACAGATGCGGAAATCGTTATCGCTGTGATGAGTGGTAACTTTGTTCAGCGTGGCGAATTCGCCATAGTTGATAAATGGCTTCGCGCAAAAGCAGCCATTGAAGCTGGGATTGACATTGTTTTGGAGTTACCTTTTGTCTTTACTGTTCAAAGTGCCACCCAGTTTGGTAAAAACGCTATTGATATTTTAGCTAGAGCTGAATGCGACTATGTAGTTTTCGGCTCAGAAACTAATAATCTGGAAGAATTGAAAGATATTGCGGCTATGAGTTTTAATATCGATAATTTTAAGGAAACAATGAAAAAAGGCTACTCCTATCCTGCAACTTATGGTTTTTTCGCTGACAGTTACGGTCCTAATGATATCCTGGCGATATCTTATTTGAGAGCTTTACAAAATTATCCAGAGATAGAGCCATTTTCAATTCTCAGAACATCAAACTATCATAATGATGAATTAAATGAAAACCTGCCAAGTGCTAAAGCCATCAGAAAAGCTTTAAAAGAAAACAAAGATGTTGCCAGTTATACTCCAATGAAAAATTTAGACAATTACCCTTCACCTTGTTGGGATGAATACTATGGCTATATTAGAAATATTCTTTTGACAACTCCTAAAAAACAGCTTCAGGAAATCTTTTTAATGGATGAAGGAATTGAAAACCATTTATACAAATGTGCTTATAAGTGTTATAACTTTGACCAATTTATCAATTCAGCTGTCACCAGAAGATATACCAGAAGCCGAATTCAGAGAACACTATGCCATTTGTTAGTTCATAATACAAAAAAAGAAATGAAAGAACTAGTTGAATATGACACTCTTAGACCATTGGCATTTTCACAGAAAGGACAGGAATACTTAAAACTTTTGCAAAAAAAGGAAGTAAAGATAGCCAATCATTTTACCGCCAATATTAAACAATATCGAGATGTCGAGTTTAAGGCAGCCATCGCCTACAGCATCAACATGAATGAGGATATGAAAAAATATCTAACCAGAAGCGAAATATCTGGACTAAATTATAAAAAGGAATGATTTTAATAAGTCATACCTTTTCTTTTCTAATAAATTATATTTTTACTTTTTAAATTCACCACCATATTCCTTAAAGAAGGAATAATATACTTTTACATTTTCTAATTCATACCATTTCTTACTTTTTACAGGCACATTATCTAAATCATATATTTTCGCTCCATCAAGGGCCAGTAAAAAAGGTGAATGAGTGGCAATTATAAATTGGTAATTATAGAATCTTGCTGATTCTTCTACAAAATAAAAATAATTAGAAAGCTTTAACTAAAAAGGCACTTTATCTAGCACCGTCATGAGTGAATATCACAACAAAAGTTTTAAAAAATATATAGAGATCCATTTTAAAAGATAATTTGCTAATATACTCCATATCATAAAAAATCTTTTCTTCTGGGCTTAAATCATAGCCACCATTTACTTGAGCAAGACCAGTTATCCCTGGAAGAACAGCAAGTCTATGACGAAATCCTTTGATGTATTTCTCAAATTCATCATAAAAATACTTTCTTTCCGGTCTTGGTCCAACTAAACTCATATCACCCTTTATAACATTAAAGAATTGTGGCAATTCATCAATTCTTTTCTTTCGAAGAAATAATCCTATTTTTGTACAACGAGAATCATTTTCTTCTGCCCATTTTGGCCCATCTTTTTCGGCATCAACTGTCATTGTACGAAATTTATACATTGTAAAAGGTTTGCCGTTTTTACCTAAACGATCTTGTTGAAAAATTACAGGTCCTGGAGATTCCAAATGTATAATCAATCCTATAATAAGCATAGGTATGAATAATACAACAACTACACAAACTGAAATAATTAAATCAAAAAGACGTTTAAATAAATCATAAACAAAGCTTTTGTTTGGTTCTACATATTCTATTACATAGGTTTTTTTTATTTTATCTTCCAATAATTGGCCATTATTATCCATTCTTTCTTCCCCCTAGAATCATGAATTAATTAAAATTATATTTAAGAATATAATATAAGCTCATTTTTTTATAACAATTTACCTTTTAAACAAGATTACTAATTGTTCAATGCAAATTATATTAGCAATATTAATTTAAGTCAAATCAAAAAAATGATTCCTGTATCACACAGGAATCATTCCAACACTTTAATATCCAATATTTAAATTGAAATGTTAATAAAGCGGATTAATCAAATTATACAATTATCTTTTATTACTTATTTCTAGGATACTTAACAGCAGCTTGAGCAGCAGCAAGTCTTGCTAGAGGTACTCTAAATGGCGAGCATGATACATATGACAAACCAACTCTGTGACAGAATTCAACAGAAGAAGGTTCACCACCATGTTCTCCACAAATACCTAATTTAAGATTTGGCTTAACACTCTTACCTTTTTCAACAGCCATTTCCACTAACATACCAATACCTTTTTGGTCTAATTTAGCAAATGGATCCTGATCAAATATTCTAGCATCATAATATGAATTCAAGAACTTGCCAGCATCGTCTCTTGAGAAACCAAAGCCCATTTGAGTCAGATCATTTGTTCCAAATGAGAAGAAATCCGCTTCAGTAGCAATTTCATCTGCCAATAATGCTGCACGTGGAATTTCAATCATTGTACCAACCTGGTAATCTAAATCAACTTTTTCTTCAGCGATAAGAGCATCAGCAGTTTTTACTACTACATCCTTAACATATTTCAGTTCTTTAACATCACCAACTAATGGAATCATGATTTCAGGCAATAATTTCCATTCTGGATGTCTCTTTTGAACTGCAATAGCCGCCTTGATTACCGCCATGGTTTGCATTTCTGCAATTTCTGGATAAGTTACAGCTAAACGACAGCCTCTGTGTCCCATCATTGGGTTGAACTCATGTAATGAAGTAATTACTTCTTTTAATTTAGCAACAGTGATATTCATTTCCTTTGCAAGAGCAACAATATCATCTTCTTCTGTTGGTAAGAACTCATGTAGAGGTGGGTCCAAATAACGGATAGTTACCGGATAACCTTGCATCGCTTCATAAATTCCTTCAAAGTCTTCCTGCTGTAGAGGTAAAACCTTTTCTAAAGCAGCTTTTCTTTGTTCAGAAGTAGTAGAAAGAATCATTTCTCTGATTGCCTTTAATTTGGTAGCCTCAAAGAACATGTGCTCTGTTCTAACTAATCCGATACCTTCGGCACCGAATTCTATAGCTTGAGCAGCATCCTTTGGTGTGTCGGCATTTGTTCTTACTTTCATATCTCTGATTTCATCTGCCCAACCCATGAATCTTTCAAAATCACCTGAAATTGAAGCAGGAATTGTAGTAATTTTTCCAGCATAGATATTACCAGTAGAACCATCTAATGAAATCCAGTCACCTTCTTTATATGTTTCTGAACCAATAGTGAATTCTTTGTTTTTAATAACAATTTCTTCACAGCCAGATACACAGCAGATACCCATTCCTCTAGCTACTACTGCAGCATGGGAAGTCATACCACCACGAACGGTTAATACACCCTGAGAAGATGCCATACCTTCAATATCTTCTGGAGAAGTTTCCAGTCTGACTAAAATTACCTTTTTACCCTGTTTTTTCCATTCAACAGCATCAGCAGCGGTAAATACAGCCTGACCATAGCCAGCACCAGGAGATGCAGCTAAAGCACTGCCAATAAGCTTAGCTTCCTTTAAAGCTTTTGGATCAAACTGTGGATGCAGTAAAGTATCTAATTGCTGAGGCTCAACTTTTAACATTGCCTCTTCTTTAGTAATCATACCTTCATCATATAAATCACAAGCAATCTTTAGAGCCGCTGCAGCTGTTCTTTTACCATTACGAGTTTGCAGAATGTATAATTTTGATTCTTCAATAGTAAATTCCATATCCTGCATATCTTTGTAATGCTTTTCCAGTTTTTCACAGTATCCAACGAATTCTTCATACACTTCAGGCATAATATCGTTTAGATGTTCTATTGTCTGAGGTGTTCTTACACCAGCAACAACATCCTCACCCTGAGCATTGATTAAAAATTCACCAAACAATTTATTTTCACCAGTAGCTGGGTTTCTAGTAAAAGCAACACCAGTACCACAATCATCACCCATATTACCAAATACCATCATTTGGACATTTACTGCAGTTCCCCAGTCAGAAGGAATATCATTCATTCTACGATAGTAAATAGCTCTATCGTTATTCCAAGAGCGGAATACCGCAATTACTGACTTCATCAGCTGAACTTTTGGATCTTGAGGGAAATCTTCACCAACCGATTCTTTATAGTAAGCCTTAAACTTGGCAACCATTTCCTTCATATCGTTTGCACATAACTCAGTGTCAAGTGTTACACCTTTTTCTTCTTTCATTTCATCAATGATAGTTTCAAATGTTTTTTTACTTACACCCATAACAACATCTCCAAACATTTGGATAAATCTACGATATGAGTCATAAGCAAATCTTGGGTTTTCTGTTCTAGCTGCTATTGTTTCAACAACTTCATCATTCATCCCCAAGTTTAAAATTGTATCCATCATCCCAGGCATAGATGCTCTAGAACCTGATCTAACTGATACTAAAAGCGGATTTTCTTTCCCACCTAATTTTTTACCTGTCTGTTCTTCTAGTTTCGCTAAATTAACTAAAATTTCTTCCTGAACTTCTTTGGCAACAACTTCTCCATCAGCATAATAACGATTACATGCATCTGTGGTAATTGTAAAACCACCTGGCACTGGTAAACCTAGGTTAATCATTTCTGCCAAGTTTGCACCTTTACCACCCAGGATGTTTTTCATACTTGCATTGCCTTCTTCAAATAAGTAAACGTATTTATTACTCATCCATTATTTTCCTCCCTTTTACATACTTAAATATTATAACATTTTCATTGTTAAAAAACTATAAGATTTGAACATTTATTTCATATGAAAACGAAATTCTATAGCTAAATTCACAGTAATAGAACATCATTAATATTTTGTGAAAATCTAGCGATTCCTACATTCAATTTTTTAGCATAATTCAAAATCAAGGTTTTAAATTATGTCTCTAAGCCAAATTTTAATATGGGCAACAAAATCTTACCCATCTTTTATATCACGAACATAAAAAACATCATTAATCGCATGAAAATAGCAAATACTTTCTTTTGTTTGAAATTATTTAATTTCTAAATAAATGGATCACATGTCATTCTCTATTTTTTAAGGATTTATTGTTTCTTCCTTACTCATAAATTTATTTTTCATAATAATGTTAATAAATTAAATCACAATAAAACACACTTTATGAGTAATGACATAAAATCAATGACTATATATGTTGAATCCTTTTAATATTTCTATTTTTTTTTTATAATTTTCAAACATAACATCAGTAACTTTTTTGACATCAGCAAAAAACTTTTCAATTTTATCTTTTCGCCACAATGAAGCATCCTGTCTAAAGTGAGTAGTTTTATCATCGTTGTTGTCAAAGACACCAATAGGTAAATGATATGTTTTGCCATGTGCTTTTACGGTTACTGTATCTTTTACTTCTGAATTTTCAATCAGGTACTTCATATCACAGGTACCATAATCATTCATCATTACTTCTATTGACACACCATGGTTTAAAATTGAGCCTGGATCATTTGGGTCAGTTCTATGTTCATTTTTTCTTCTTGATTCCTCTGGGGTAACATCAATATATAAAATACAGGCTTTCTCTAAAATCTCAGGACATAAATATCTTAACGAAAACTGATATCCTTCAGGATCCTGAAGTGGAAAACTTGAACCATGTTTGCCACCTCTTGCTGCTTCTAAGATGATTGTTTTGTTGTTGAAGTTTTCTGGATACTCATTTAGTTTCGTTTTAAGAAGATCCAAAGCTTCTTCTTCCAAGGCTAGAGCTAATTTGTTTCGTATATCCGAAGCTAAAAGTCCCATTCTTGGCAACATTTCAACTTTTAAAGAAGCATTATCCATTCTATCAAACATCCATAATGCTGCACTATCAGGTTTGATTTTTACTCTATTTATAAGATCATGATAATCTTCATTAAGTAACATAAAAAGCATTGCATAATCACAAGCATTGTACATTGGAGCATCATCTGATGGAAAATAGATTCTTTTTTGTCCCAACTTGTCACATTCCTGGTCAATTCTTCTCATAAAATGGACATAAGGAAAGTCATCAAGTTGTAAAGTTTCTCCAAAATGGAATTCTTTCTGCAGTCTTTCTGGTTCTACATTCGCTAAAAAATGTCTGATTTCACTTTTACCACTGGCCGGTAAGGCAAATAGTAAAACAATATCAAATAAATTGTTATCATTATTTAACATAAAAATTCTCCAATCTAGCTATTTTTTAAAAGCAAACATCTTATCAGTAGCCTGTTTGATTCCTTCAGTTACATAATCTAATTCTTCTTTGGTCCACTCTTCCTTATTTTTTCTTAAAAATGATGTTCTATCATTTCTATTGTCAAATATGCCAATTGGCAAATAATATGTTTCATCATAAGTTTTAACTGTAATAGTATCTTCTTTTTCCGAATTATCCTTTAGATACAACATATCATCACAACCATAATCATTTATCATTACCGAAATTGGAACACCATGGAATAAATTTGAACCTGGATCATTTGGATCTGTTCTTTCTTCATTTTTTCTTCTTGATTCTTCAGGAGTAACCCAGATATACAGTATTTTAGCTTTTGATAAAATCTCTGGACAAAATTGTCTAAGTGAATATTGATATCCAAAAGCTCCCTGCAGCGGTAAAGATGAACCGTCCCTGCCACCTCTGGCAGCTTCAATAATGATTGTTTTGTTGCTTAAATCTTCCGTATATTGCTGATACTTGAAATCTAAAATCTTTTGAGCTTCATCATCTAATTTTTTGGCTATTTTCCTTCTTAAATCATTATCAAGTTTTGCCAGTCTTGGGTTAATTCCGACCATTTTAGCTGCCTTATCAATTCTGGTAAAAAAGTATTCAGCAACACTGTCACAGCTGATAACATTACGATTTACTAAATCATAATAATCTTCATTTAATAAATTAATTAAGGTTCCCCAGTCTCTACTGTCTATAAATGGTTCTTCTCCTGGATAAAAGATTCTGTTTTTCCCCTCTTCTACTAATGCGGCATCGATCAGTTTCATAAAGTGAACATATGGAAAATCATCTAACTGTAATGTTTCACCGATATGAAATTCTCTTTTCAAAACTTCTGGTTCAATGTTACTCAGGAAGTTTCTAACTTCACTTTTACCACTGGCTGGTAAAGCCAATAGTAAAACCACTTCAAATACACTTTCATTTTTCATCTTATAATCCCATCTCTTTCTTTACTTCTTTAAAACACTTAATCGCAAAATCTAAGTCTTCTCTACTGTGGTTGGCTGAAATCTGTACTCTGATTCTCGCTTTATTCAGCGGTACTACTGGATAACTAAACCCAATAACATACACCCCTTTTTCCAGCATTCTATCTGCAAATTCACCAGCAACCTTAGCATCATATAACATCACTGGAACAATTGGATGGATAGAATCAACAATATCAAAGCCCAATTGTTTCATTTGACTTCTAAAATAAGCAGTATTTTCCTTTAATCTATCAATAACTTCAGTGCTTCTATTTAATATTTCAAAAGTTTTAAGCGAAGCAGCACAAATTGCTGGCGCTAATGTATTAGAAAATAAATATGGTCTGCTTCTTTGCCTTAACAAATCAACGATAGGCTGTTTAGCACTAGTATAACCTCCACTTGCACCACCTAGCGCCTTACCTAAGGTACCAGTTATGATATCCACCCTATCCATTACTCCACAATACTCAGCTGTTCCTCTTCCCTTTTTTCCTACAAAACCAACAGCATGCGAATCATCAACCATTACTAAAGCATCATATTTGTCAGCCAAATCACAGATAGTTTTTAAATCTGCCACTATGCCATCCATAGAAAAAACTCCATCAGTAGCAATCAATCTGATACGACAATCTTTAGCTTCAATAAGCTTTTCTTCAAGATCTTTCATATCATTATTTTTATATCTGAAACGTTTGGCCTTGCATAACCTTACACCGTCGATAATTGAAGCATGATTCAATTCATCAGAAATAATGGCATCCTCAGCTGTCAATATCGTTTCAAATAATCCTGTATTCGCATCAAAACAGCTGGAATATAAAATTGTATCATCCATTCCTAAAAAATCAGATATTGTTTTTTCTAATTCTTTGTGAATCAGTTGAGTTCCACAGATAAATCTGACTGAACTTAATCCATACCCCCATTTATCATAGGATGTTTTAGCTGCAGCTATAATTTCCTTATTATTTGCCAATCCCAGATAATTGTTGGCACACATATTTAAAACCTGCTTAGTTTCCGTAGTATCAATTAAAGCTTTTTGCTGAGTGGTAATAATTCTTTCTTTTTTATAGGTGCCACTTTTTTCTATTTCATCTAATTGTTCCTTATAAATATCCAATGCTTTTTTCATTTATTTTCTCCAATCCAGGACTACTTTTCCTGACATACCCGAATTCATTGCTTCAAATCCTTTATCAAAATCTTTATATGAAAACCTGTGTGTGATAAGAGGTGTTAAGTCAAGACCAATATCAATCATTGTCTGCATCTTATACCAGGTTTCATACATTCTTCTACCGTAGACACCAACAACTGTCAGCCCTTTAAAAATAATATTATTAAAATTGATTTCAGATGGTTTTGACTGAATACCCAGTAAAGCAATCTTGCCGCCATTTCTCATATTCTTAATCATACTATCTAACGCTGAGGCACTTCCCGACATTTCTAAACCCACATCAAAACCTTCTCTCATACGCAGTTCTTTGTGGCAATCTTCAATCTTTTCTTTAGCAATATTGATTGTTTTAGTTGCTCCCATCTTTTTTGCCAAATCTAATCGAAAGTCATTCAAATCTGTAACAACAATATTTCTAGCCCCGTTTTGTCGACAAATAGCAGCTGACATGATACCGATTGGACCTGCTCCAGTAATTAATACATCTTCTCCAACTACATCAAATAATAATGATGTATGAGTGGCATTGCCAAAGGCATCAAAAAAGGCGACAACTTCCTCATCATATCTGGGATCAATCTTTATTACATTACTGGCTGGAATACAGATATATTCAGCAAACGCTCCATCTCTTTGTACTCCTACACCGATAGTATTTTCACACCATTGTCCATTTCCAGCTCTGCAGTTTCTACAGTGTCCACAGACAATATGTCCCTCACCAGATACCCTTTCGCCAATTTCAAAACCTGTTACCCCTTCACCATAACCAGCAACTTCACCAACATATTCATGACCAATGACAATCCCAACTTTGACATTCTGTTGAGCCCAATCATCCCAATTATAAATATGCACATCCGTACCACAGATTGATGTTTTATGTACTTTAATTAAAACATCATTTATACCAATTTCAGGTATAGGAACCTTCTTCAAAACAAATCCTGCACATGGTTTTTCTTTTACAAGTGCATCCATCATACTTTCCATATTAATTCCTCTTTTATCTATTATTATTCTAACATATTATCCTCAAAATAAAAAAAGACTAATGCCAACTCATTAGTCTTAACAACAAAATAAAAAAAGAACCAGCAACGTGCTATTTTCACAGGGGCAAGCCCAACTATCGT
>CAYUXW010000042.1:0-10151 GCA_964449115.1 uncultured Erysipelotrichaceae bacterium
ACCCTGCAGGACTCGAACCTGCGACCGATCGGTTATGAGCCGACTGCTCTGACCAGCTGCGCTAAGGGTCCAATAATATATCGGTTCCAATATATTAATGGTAGCGGGAGTGAGATTCGAACTCACGACCTCCCGGGTATGAACCGAGCGCTCTAACCAACTAAGCTATCCCGCCACATGGTCGGGATGACAGGATTCGAACCTGCGACCCCCTGGTCCCAAACCAGGTGCACTACCAAGCTGTGCTACATCCCGATATGTGGTACGGCCACGCTTAATTATATTAGCACATTAATTTTGGTTATGCAACAAGATTTTAAGAAAAAAGATTACAACTGAAAACGGTTTTTAATCTTTATAATCTAGGGTTTTGTAATTTAATTTATCAGATTAAATTATTTTTTAAGGTCTGTTATTATATTAACATATATAAGAGAAACTGTAAAAAAATTAATCTACTATCGATATCAATTTTTCAAATAGAATGTAAAAATGAGTTGTTTATTATGTTAAAATAATAATCAGGTGATGTTTTATGAAAATAGGAATAGTATCCTTAGGATGCTGTAAAAATTTGGTAGATAGCCAGAAAGCTATGTCTTTTTTAAGAGCCAGTGGACATAGTTTTGTTGATAATCCAAGAAAAGCTGAAGTTATAGTCATTAATACCTGTGGTTTTATCAATGATGCCAAACAGGAATCAATTGATACTATTTTACAGATGGCAGACTATAAAGAAAACAATTTAAAATATCTGATAGTAATGGGCTGTCTGGTTCAAAGATATAAAGAGCAGCTACAAAGGGAGCTGCCGGAAGTAGATCTGTTTATCACAATAGATGAATACGAAGATTTGGAAAGAATCTTCAATGATTTTTTAAATAGTAAAACAATTAAAGAAAACAAGGTTGTATTGGCGGGCAGTGAGCACAGTGCCTATTTAAAGATTGCTGATGGCTGCTCCAATAAATGTGCCTACTGTGCTATTCCTTTAATTAGAAAAGAGTATAGATCAGTAAGATTTGAAGAAATAATACGCCAAGCTAAAGAGTTAGAAGCTATTGGAGTTAAAGAGTTAAATCTTATTGCTCAGGATACTTCCAGATATGGAATCGATTTGTATGGTCAATATCGCTTAGCGGATTTGTTGTATGAATTAAATAAATTGGATTTTCATTGGATTAGAATCCTTTATATGTATCCAGATGAGATAAATGATGAGCTTTTAGAAGCTATGGCAGCCTGTGATAAAGTTGTTCCTTACTTTGATATACCTGTTCAACATGCCAGTGATAGACTATTAAAACTGATGAATAGAAGAGGGAGTAAAAAACAGATAAAGGAAATAGTAGCTAAGATAAGAAGTAAATTTAAAAACCCGGTTTTAAGAACAACTATTATTGTCGGTTTTCCAACAGAAACTGATGAGGATTTTGAAGAACTGCTGGAGTTTGTAGAAGAGATAAAATGGGATAAACTGGGAGCCTTCAAATATTCACTTGAAGAAGACACACCAAGCTATGATATGGAACCTAAAGTAGATGAGAAAGTTGCCAATGAAAGACTGGAAAAACTGATGCTCCTTCAAGAAAATATAGCTCAAAAAAATAATGAAAAATTGATTGGCAAAACAATAGAAGTTTTAGTAGAAGGAAGAGATAGTCTTGATAAAAATCTATATCAGGGCAGAAGCTATAATAATGCTCCTGATGGAATAGATGGTCATGTTCGATTTAGAGCTGTAAGAGATGTTGAAACAGGTGAAATTATAAATGTCAGAATTGAAAGTGTGAATATTCACGATTTATTTGGTAAAGAAGCAATTTAACATAATATTGTGTTAGAATAAATAATAGAAGAGGTACAAATTTATGGAAAATTTACAAAAAATCGCAAATAATATGCGAATCAACATCGTTAAAATGGTTCATGCTAATAAAAGCGGTCATCCAGGTGGTGCTTTAAGTTGTGCAGATATCTTAACGGCTTTGTATTTTGACGTTATGAATATCAATAAAGACAACTTGAATGACAAAGCAAGAGACAAATTTGTCCTGTCTAAAGGCCATGGATCTGCTGGAATTTATGCTGTTTTAGCGGAAAAAGGATTTATTCCTTATGAAGAATTGCCAACATTTAGAGCTATCAACTCAAGATTACAGGGACATCCAAATATGCTTGATTGTCCAGGAGTAGACATTTCTACAGGTTCTTTAGGACAAGGCTTATCTGTTGGTGTTGGAATGTCATTATCTAATAAACTTGATGGCAATGACTTTAGAACTTATGTTCTTTGTGGTGATGGCGAATTACAGGAAGGTCAAATCTGGGAAGCAGCAATGTCAGCAGCGCATTTTAATCTAGATAATCTGTTACTGATAATTGACTATAACGGATTACAGATTGATGGCACTAACAAAGAAGTCATGAATGTTAGACCAGTAGGTGAAAAATTTAAAGCCTTTGGCTGGCATACTATCGCTGTTGATGGTCATGATATTGAATCAATAATTTCTGGATGCAATCATGCTAAAACTATTAAAGGAAAGCCAACAGTAATTATTGCTGAAACAGTAAAGGGTAAAGGTGTCAGCTATATGGAAGACAAAGCTGGCTGGCATGGAAAGGCTCCTTCTGATGAGGAATTAGCGATAGCTTTAGAAGAACTGGGAGGTAACAAATAATGAGTAAAATTGCAACAAGAGATGCCTATGGAAAAGCTCTTGCAGCTTTGGCTTTAGAAAACAAGAATGTTGTAGCAGTAGATGCTGATTTGTCTGGTTCAACTAAAACTGCTGAACTTAAGAAGGTTGCGCCTGAAAGACACTTCAATGTCGGTATTGCTGAAAGTAACTTAATCGGTGTATCAGCTGGTTTAGCTTGTAATGGTAAGATTCCTTATTGTTCAACTTTTGCTATTTTTGCCAGTGGAAGGGCATATGACCAGGTTAGAAACACCGTAGCCTATGGAAAACTAAATGTTAAAATCTGTGCCACTCATGCTGGTTTAACAGTTGGAGAAGATGGTGCAACACATCAGGCTTTAGAAGATATTGCTCTAATGAGAGCTATTCCTAATATGACAGTTATCCAACCATGTGATGGTGTTGAAACAGAACAATGTATCAAAGCAATATCTGAGTATTATGGTCCAGTTTATGTAAGATTAGGCAGAAGTGCTGTTGAAGTAGTTAATACTGATCCAGACTATAAATTTGAAATTGGTAAAGGTGTAGTTCTGCACAAGGGTGACAAGGATATTATCATGGTCGCTTCTGGAATGATGGTTCAGGAATCACTAAAGGCTATTGAAACATTAAAAGAAAAAGGAATTAATCCAACCTTAATCAACATCCATACAATCAAACCATTAGATGAAGAACTGATTATCAAATATGCTAAAGATGCAAAATATGTTGTTTCATTGGAAGAACATAACATCTATGGTGGATTAGGAAGTGCGGTTGCTGAATGTCTAGCTAAACATTGTCCTAAAAAGCAGGTCTTTATCGGCACTCAGGATACTTTTGGTGAATCTGGAAAACCAGATCAGTTACTTGAAAAGTATGGCTTAAGTGCAGAGAAGATAGTTGAAAGAATGCTTAATGAATGTAAATAAAAAAGATTTATCAAAAGGATAAATCGTAAAGTTTAAGATTAAATTTAATATTAAATTTTGAGGTCACAGATTTGTGACCTCAAAATATATAAAGATATTATTGAAAAAGGGAAGAACTAATATGGGTGAAAAAATTAAAGTTGCTTTTATCTGTGTACATAATTCCTGTCGTAGTCAGATTGCTGAAGCTTTAGGAAAAAAACTTGGATCAGATAAATATGAATTCTATTCAGCAGGGACAGAAACAAAACCTGAAATTAATCAAGATGCTGTACGTCTAATAAAAAAGTTATATGAAATTGATATGGAGAAGACCCAGCATTCAAAATTGATAGATGACATACCTGAAGAAGATATTATTATCACGATGGGATGCAATGTTAACTGTCCTATAATTCCTTACAAATATATAGATGACTGGGGATTGGAAGATCCAACTGGAAAAAGTGATGAAGAATTTTTAAAAACAATTAAACAGATAGAGATTAATATAAAGGAAAACTTTTCAAAATAAATTAATAGTTAAAAGGGTTATCCAAAAAAATTAATAAGAATATTGATATTATATAGTGTGTTGAGTGACTGAAAATCTATGTCACTGCAAAGACCTGAAAGGATTTTAAAATGGAAAATGTTAAAAAAATGGTATCATATCTAATGGTAAATGTAATATCTTTTTATCTGTTACCATTGGTATTCAAAAGTAATGAAGGCATATTGTTTGTTTTACTAATGCTTTTGCCAGCAGTTTGCTTAGTAACTGCGATATTTTATGGAATAAAAAACTCGCTAAATATGCTGTATCCGCTATTTGTGGGTTTGCTGTTTGTACCAGCAGTATTTATTTATCTTAATGAGAGTGCCTTGTTTTATGTTGTTGTCTATGGGGTAATTGCTCTTATCGGAAATTTTATTGGTATGATAGTTTACTATATTAAAAAGAAGTAAAACAAAATTTCAATTATTAAATTCTGCATATTCAAATTATTTATTATTAAAACTTCTAATTCTTATTTAATAACAAGGTATAAATTGTATGTGAAGCAGTAATGTATTTTTTCTTATTATCGTTTTTTTAATATTATATAACAAGGTGTAGAAAATACACCTTTTCTTTATGCTATAATTACGGCAGGATAAAGGGGATAGTATGATTAGAAAAGTTGGAAGTAATTTCTTTTTAGAAACAAAAAATAATTATTATGTTTTTAAACTATTGGTGAATGGTTATTTAGCTCACCTTTATTATGGCAACAAGTATGATGAAGATTATAAGCAAAAGTGTAATTTAAATATAAGAAGAACAGGAAATACGGTTGAATATAGCCAAGAGTTTCCATATTCTTTAGAAAATATTCCTTTAGAATGTTCTAGTTATGGTAAGGGAGATATCAAGGAGCCTTTGATTGTGATTAGAAATCATGACGGGGGTAATACTTCTGATTTTGTCTTTGATAGTTATCAGATTGTTGGTGAAAAAGAAAAACTTGAAACTTTACCTTCAAGCTACAACGCTGATGGCCAGTTGATAATTAATCTGGTTGATAGATATTATAATCTAAAACTTCAATTATTCTATAGTGTGTTTTATGAAAGTGATGTAATAGTCAGAAGTTGTAAATTTATTAATTCTTCTGATAAAGCCGTAAAAATAGAAAAATTTAACAGTTCACTGATTGATATATATGATAAGACATTTACAATTACTTCATTTTTTGGCAATTGGGGTAATGAAATGAATAAACATCAAATAAAACTAAGTGCTGGCAAATATATCATATCTTCCTATACTGGAACCAGCAGTAATCGTAACAATCCATTTTTTATGTTAAGTGATGATGATGCCACTGAAACAAACGGTCAATGTTATGGCTTTAATCTGGTTTATAGTGGTAATCACTATAACAGTATCGAAACAACCCACCTTCAGAGAACAAGAATAGTGCAAGGGATAAATAGTGAAAATTTTGAATTTGAAATAGCTCCTGAAGAAACTTTTGAGACGCCGGAAGCAGTTATTACTTTCAGTAATACAGGGTTTAATGGTATCAGTAAAAACATGCATCATTTTGTAAACAATCATATCATCAGGGGAAATTTTAAAAACAGTATCAGACCAGTTTTACTTAATAGTTGGGAAGCATACTATTTCTTTATCAATGAAGAAAAACTGGTTTCACTGGCTGAAAAAAGTAAAAAAATTGGTATTGAGTTATTTGTAATGGATGATGGCTGGTTTGGCAGAAGAAGAAACGATCAGAGTTCACTGGGAGATTGGTATGTAAATTGGGATAAATTTCCTAATGGTTTAGAAGGCTTATGTAACAGGATAAACTATTTGGGTCTGCAGTTTGGTATCTGGGTAGAGCCAGAAATGGTCAGTGTTGATTCTGATTTGTATCGTTGTCATCCTAAATGGTCAATGGAAATCAGAGGGAAACATCATAGCGAAGGAAGAAATCAAAGAATTCTGGATATAATCAATCCAGAAGTAAGCAACTATATCCTAAATAGCTTAAGAAGAGTATTTAGAAGTTGTAATATCAGTTATGTTAAATGGGATTTTAATCGAATATTTTCTGATATGTATTCACCATATTTAAAAAATAGACAGAAAGAAACAGCTCATCGTTATTATATATCTTTGTATAAGATTATGGATACTCTAGTAAAAGAATTCCCACATATCCTGTTTGAAGGATGTGCTGGTGGAGGAAATCGTTTTGATTTAGCAGTTCTTTGTTATTTCCCACAAATATGGGCTTCGGATAAAACTGATGCTTTGGATAGACTTAGGATACAAAACGGCTACAGCTATGGTTATCCGTTAAGTAGCTTTACCTGTCATGTTTCAATATGTCCCAATCATTTAACCAGAAGGACATTACCTTTAAAAACAAGATTTGATGTTGCCTGTTTTGGAAACTTGGGGTATGAACTTAACTTAAATTTATTAGATGAAAATGAATTGGAAGAAGTCAGAAAGCAAATAGAGTTTTATAAAAAACATCGTCAGTTAATTCAATTTGGTGAATTCGAAAGAGAAAACTACGAAAATGGTTTAAAATGGTCTATTATTAAGGATGAACAGAAAATAGAGATGATTTATCATCAAGATATACAGACTACTGAGATTAAATTGAATGGAGAAACTTATGAATAAAATAGTAGATATCAGTAATATTATGATAAAAACAGAAAGACTACTTTTAAGACCATTTAGACTAACCGATCTAGATGATTTTTATGAATATGCCAAAATTGATGGGGTGGGTCAAATGGCAGGCTGGTCACCACATAAGGATAAAAAAGAATCAAAACAGATTTTAGAGATGTTTATCAATGGCAGAAGAACATTTGCGATTGTTTTAAATAATAAAGTTATCGGCTCTTTTGGCTTGGAGGAATACAAAACGAATGAATTTCCAGAATATAATAAATTGCAGGGAGTAGAACTGGGATATGTTTTAAGTAAAGATTACTGGGGCAATGGTTATATGACAGAAGCAGTTGAGGCAGTTATCAGTTATCTGTTTGACATTGAAAAGTTGGATTTTATAATATGTGGTCACTTTGAGTGGAATAAAAGGTCTAAAAGAGTAATTGAAAAAAATGGTTTTAAAATGGCTAAAAAAATTGAATATCAAACAGCTTTTGGAAAAATAGAAATAGCAGACCAGTATGTTTTATTTAATCCGAAAAAAGATAACAGAATAAAAATGATGATTTTCGACATTGATGGTACCTTGATTCCTTTTGGTTCTGTAAAGATTACTCCAAGTGCTTTAGAAGCCATTGAAAAAATAAAACAGCAAAAGGGAGTAAAAGTAATGATAGCTACTGGAAGATCTAAGTGTTTTATTCAGGATGATATCTTTGAATCTTTACATTCGGATTATCTGGTAACGATTAATGGTCAATCTATTTTAGACAAGGATTTGAAATCTTTTATCAAACATACGATTTCTCTGGAAGATATGGATAGATTAACAAATGAGTGTGTACAAAATGGCATCGCTTTAGCCTATAAATATGATGATGAGCTGGCCAGCTATAATCTGCATGACGAATACTGTGCTATTTATTTGCAGAATGAAGAAAGAAAGTATCTGGTTAAAGATTATACGAAGACAAAAGATTATCATTTAATTCATGGATTGCCTATTTCAGCCTTTTTAATTGGCAATGAAAGTGTTATTGAAGAAATTTCTAAAAAATTCAGTGAAGTAAAGTTTGTTAAAGCTTATCCACTGGCTTATGAGGTTTATAATGCCAAATATAATAAGTCTACTGCTATTGAAGAGGTACTCAAGATATTAGACTTAACCTGGAACAACTGTATGGCTTTTGGTGATGCTGACAATGATATTGATATGATTCAAAAAGCCAGAATTGGAATTGCTATGGCCAATGGCTCAGACAATTTGAAAGCCGAAGCAGATTATATTGCTGATCATATTGATGATGATGGTGTTGCTAAAGCGATAGAGCGCTTTAAAATTGAATTTTAATTAGAATAAAATAACCTTTGCATACTTTGCAAAGGTTATTTTTAGTAACTGAAGAATTTAAAGATATATATTTCTCCATCCAGAATAATACAGGTATCAACTGAAGGGCAGTAGCCATTGGCCTTACAACATTCAGAGTTTTCTGATTCATAAATCCACCAAGGACCAGTATTCCAGTCTTCGGTAACCATACCGCATAAACCGTTAACACTTCTACCATATTCACCAACATCTGAGATATCTAATTGTAGTTCATCAGCATGTTCTTCCAATAGTTGATCTAAATATTCAGCATCAGTGCCAAAGGTTTTGTTAAAGACTTCCTTTCCTTCTAAATCTTGAACGATAATAGTGATCTGTTTGCTTCCCTGTTGCTTTTCAACTGGTGGAGCAAATTTTTTAATCACAAATACATTTCCCAGTACGATTGCTACGATAGCCAGCAATGTAATAAATTTCTTCTTGTTTTTCATTTGTGCATCTCCTTTATCTTAAACAATATTTTTTCTAAAGGTTCATAAATCAAGGCAATTTCCATAGCGGTCAATGCTCCCTGAATCAGACTTGTTTTCAGGCCGGTAAGAATGTAATAGATGATAACCAATTCAGAAACCAGGATAAATGGCAAGTCCAGTATCAGCCCTGTGCTACAGGATAAAATAAATCCATAAACAATCAGTAACCATTCTTTTTCCTTTAAAACTGGTTTTAAGAAGTTTGTTAATAATGAATAGCAGGGATAAATGATAAAATACATAATGCTCCAAGGTGTTAAACCTAAATACAGTATCAACAATACTCCAAAAACAAGTGAAGCTTGAAAGCTATCTCTTCTATCGAAAACCATAGCTACTGCTATTATCATGATGGTGATAGCTTCCAGATAAAGGATATTAGAAAGTGAAAAGAATGTGCAGAACAGTACAGCACCAATTAATGCAACTCTAGTCATTCTTTTTGTTTCCTTCATCCCTAAACCACCCATCAAAAAAGCCCTTTTTCCTGGAAAATGGGCCAAATAAACAAAAAAGTCTACGTTTGCTCACTCCCAGAAGAAACCTTTAACTATCAGTCTTTGGCAGGTCTACCGGCTTAACTTCATCCTACTATTCAGTCTTCCCACAAAGATAATTGCAGTGACATAATTGAATTTCATCTGTATCACGGTTGCTGGGACAGCATAAGAATTAAACTTATTTCCCTATTAAGTAATACACCAAATCTGATGAACTAATCTTAACATATTTGTTTGTTATCGACAATAAAAAACTCAATATAAATTGAGTCAAAATTTTATTCTATTATGTAGTACTTTCCCTATTATTTGAACATTACGTTTTTTCTGGTCTTCAGCAGTAAGTATTATCGGTTGATATTCTTCGTTTTCAGGTTGCAGGATCATTAAGTCATCCTTATAGATAACCCTTTTAACTGTAGCTTCACTGTCATCTAAAAGGAATACTCCAATATCACCATTGTTTAAATAGTTTTGTTTTTTTACATATAACAAATCTTTAGGTAAGATTCTGGCATCTTTCATTGAATCGCCAACTACTTCTAAGTAGAAGCAATCAGAATGTCTGGCATCATCAGGGAAAACATGTTCAAAACCGATGTATTGTTGCTCGGCAAAAATTGGCTGTCCACCCCTGACAAAACCTAAAACAGGAACTTCAGTTTTTTGCTCGAAAGGTAGATCTTGATGCATCAGTTCTTCTGTTTCAACACCAAAAAAAGCAGCAATTTTAACAATCACCTTATATGGTGGGGTAGCAGAACCATCTTCCCACTTTTGAATAGTTGTAAAACTTTTGTAGCCTAGATAATCAGCCAATTCATTTTGTGAGATGTGTTTCTGTTTTCTTAAATACCTTAGATTATCAGCGAATTTCATATTAATACCTCGATATAATTATAAAAAACAATTGAAATAAAATCAAGTAATTCACCTTGAATAAAATTCAAGTTGTCAATATTTTTCGAAATTGTCCTGAAATAGATTAAACATTAGCGGAAGAATA
>CAYUXW010000043.1:0-9730 GCA_964449115.1 uncultured Erysipelotrichaceae bacterium
CATCAAGATATTTTCTAAATCTCAGATAATCGTTGTTAGTCATCTTGGCAACTTCTATATTTGCAAGAACATTAAGAATATGGTTTATAGATGTTTCTAATCTTTTATAACCACTGATTTTTAAGGTTTGCTTTTTCTGCAGCAGGAGCATTTCAGCCACTTGAGAGAACGTTACCTTATTGGTTGGTAATTTGTCTTGGTTGATTAAAAAAAGCGACTCAGCACGTTCTGCTTCTCTTTTGGTGTGATATTTTTTAGATTTGTATTTTTTAGAGACCCCATCTTTAGTAACGGTTACCGAGTAGTACCATTGTCTGCCATCTTTAGTTTTAGATTTTGATTTGTAGGTTGGCATTGGTTAGTCCTTATCTTTTCTTTTACTTACAATATAATTTGCATAATCTAACAAATCTTGCATTTCCTCATCTGTTAAATTTACTTCTTTGAAAAAATCTTCGAAATAAAATTGGAATCCACCTTCTTTTTTCAAAACTACTGGTTTCTCAATATTGTCATAACCCATTAAAAAGGCTGGCGTAACATCTAATACTTGTGCAAACTCCCTTAATTTACGTACATCTAATCTATCAACTAATCCATTTTCATATCTACTAATTGTTGAATGATGCAAATTAACAATTTTGCCAAACTCAACCATTGTTAATTTCTTTTTCTTTCTACATTCTCTAATTCTTCGCCCAATTTCAATTTTTTGTTGTTTTTCCATAAAGACATCACCTTTCTTTCAATTAAATTGTAAATTATTTTATTGTTTATTACAAATTTTTTGTGCATTTTAATAAAAAAATGTGCGAAAGTGCTTGATTTTATTAAATAATGCTTTTATAATGAAAATGTGCATAACGCACAAGAAAGGAGAAACAAATGCAAATTAACAAATTAAAAGCTAAAATGGTGGAACTTGGTTATACACAAGAAGATATTGCTAAACAAATAGGTCTTTCTAATTCTTCATTAAATTTAAGAATGACAGAGCGTGTAGATTTTAAATTGCCGGAAATAGTTGACCTTCAAAAAGTTCTTAATCTAACTAATGATGATGTGATAGCAATTTTTTTTGAAGATTAATGTGCGTAAAGCACAATAGTTGTGCAAGAAAGCAAATCAGCCCTATAGCAATTGGTTTAACTATTACCCCTACCAATTACACCCACATTGTAAAACGTTGCTTAAAAAGGCTTAAAACGAGCCACAAGAAAGGAGAAACAAATGGACTACACATACGAACAACAGTTGGAAATACTTCAAAAATTTTATCTCACAAGTGCAGATATTCGTAAGTTAGTTCCAATTGGCGAAAAACAATCATATCAAGTGATTAACGAAATCTTGGAAGATATGGAATCTAATAATATTCCAATCTTCAAATGTAGGCCAAAGTTAGTGCCTACCAAGTACGTTATTGAAAAATTAAAAATTGATGTTCGCCATATTAAGAGGATGGCGAAGTAGAAAAGAGGTGATTAGTAATGCTGAAATTATACGACCACCAAAAAGAAGCTTTAGAACTTACTCATGGTTTAAATCGAGTTGCCTACTTTTATGATATGGGATTAGGTAAGACATTCATAGGTTCAGAAAAATTAATACAGTTGAATAACACCGTTAATCTAATTGTTTGCCAGAAGTCAAAGATTGATGACTGGTTGAAGCATTTTAAAAAATATTATGCAAGCGAAGAAATGGACTATTGTCAGTCAGATTTAATTGTAGATTTAACTGACCATAAAAAATTGGAAAGATTTGTGGAACTATCCAACGAATATATCCCCCATTTATTAATAGGTGTCATCAATTATGACCTGATTTGGCGAAGACCTGAACTGCTTAAATTAAAAGATTTCACCTTATTACTTGATGAATCAAGTTTAATTCAGAACTCTACTGCTAAGAGAACCAAGTTCATATTAAAAATGAAACCTAAAAACGTAATACTTCTCAGTGGTACTCCCTGCAGTGGTAAATATGAGCACCTGTGGACTCAGTCCAAGCTGTTAGGCTGGGATATTAAAAAATCAACATATGAACAGCAATACATAAATTGGCGACTGTTGGACCTTGGACCAAGAATGGTAAGGATAGTTGATAAAAAGAACCCTTACAAGAATGTGGAAAGGTTAAAATCTAAACTTCGTGAAAACGGTGCCTTATTTAAAAAAACTGAAGAGGTAATGGATTTACCAGAACAGACATTTATCAATGTCAGATGTAAACCCATTCCTCAGTATAAAAAATTCTTGAAAGACAAAATTATAAAAATTAATGACCGTGAACTTGTAGGCGATACCAACCTTACTTTAAGGTTATATGCTCGAATGCTTTGTGGCCAATATAACCCTAACAAGTTAGAAGCCTTAGAAGATTTAATTAATTCTACAAATGACAGGTTAATAATCTTCTACAACTTCAATGAAGAGTTATATCAAATCAAATCAGTCATTAAAGATAGGCCAATATCTTACATTAATGGCCAAGTTAAAGATTTAACAAACTATGAAAATGAAGATGATTCCATAACTTTAGTTCAGTATCAGGCTGGTTCTAAAGGTCACAATCTTCAAAAAGCCAACCAGATAATTTATTTCTCACCAACTGAAAAATGTGAGGACTGGATGCAGTCTATAAAAAGAATCCACCGTATTGGCCAAAAAAATAACTGCTTCTACTACAAGCTGATTACTGAAGGCACGGTTGAAGAAGGCATTTATAGAGCATTAGAAAGGGGTACGGATTATACAGATGAATTATTCCGAGAAGAACTTTGAGAATAAAGTTCGTAGATTCCTAAGAGGTCAGGGGTGCTGGGTATTAAAGACCTGGGGTGGTGGATACCAACGTTCTGGGTTACCTGATTTGTTGATTTGCTGCAACGGTTACTTTGTAGCTGCAGAACTTAAATCTGATACTGGTAAACCAAGTCAACTGCAGTTATGGAATATCCAAAAAATCAAAGAAGCTGGTGGCAAGGCTTTAGTGCTTTATCCCAAAGATTACGAGGAGTTTAAAAAATTAATAAAGGAGTTGAAAAAATGAAATGGTCACATAGTCGTGTGAGTACATATCAGCAATGTCCCTATAAATACCAACTCAAATATGTTGAAAAATTGAAAACCATCCCTAACTGGGATGATACCAGTAATCCGTTAATTATCGGGAATGCATTACATGCTGCTTTGGAAAAAGGTGCTGATGCAGCAGTGGATGAATACTACATGAGCTATCCGGTAATCAATGATCTGCATGTCAATGAGGCTATAAAGATAGAAATTTTAGCCAGACAGCTTCAGCTTCCGCCGGGAAGATTCGAGGTGCCGATTAACACAGATACATTTACCGGCTTTATTGACTACCTTACTGATGAAGGTGATATTTACGACTTCAAGTATTCCAACAAACAGGAAGACTATCTGAATAGTTCGCAGATACACCTCTACAGATACTATTACCAGCTATCCACTGGTAATAAAATACGTAACCTGTACTACATATTCTTCCCCAAAACATTTATTAGGCAAAAAAAGTTGGAATCACTGTACGAGTTTAGAAAAAGAATTGAAACAGATCTGTCTGATAAACCGATTAACAAAACACAGGTTACGTATGATGAGCAGAAAGTCAAAGAGTTTATCTGGGCTACTGATTACATAGCCAAAAGAAAAACCTTTGATAGGAACCAGAACGATAACTGTATCTGGTGTGAATATAGAGAGTTTTGTGAAAGTGAAAGGAGCATAGATTACATGATTTTACCAAAAAACGAACGTTTGCAAAACGAAGTGGTGCAAAAGAAAAAAATTTATTTATATGGTGCGCCATTCAGCGGCAAGACTTATCTTGCTAATCAGTTTCCAGACATGCTGCTATTAAGTACGGATGGAAACTACACTCATCTGCCTGGTGGTATTCCACCTCATATTGACATTAAAAACGAGGTCAAGATGGACGGTAGATTAAAAAGAACTAAGCTGGCATGGACTGTATTTAAAGATGTTATTGATGAGTTAGAGAAAAAAGAAAACACCTTTAAATCGCTAGTGCTGGACTTGGTAGAGGACATTTATGAGGCATGTCGTTTATTCATGTATGACCAGATGGGTATTACACATGAATCAGATGACAGCTTCAGAGCTTGGGACAAGGTGAGAACTGAGTTTTTATCAACTATGAAAAGATTTGTGAATCTGGATTATGAAAACATTATCTTAATTTCTCATGAAGACACATCTAAAGATTTGACCAAGAGAACTGGTGACAAGATTACAACCATCAGACCAAACATGAATGAGAAGGTAGCTAATAAACTGGCTGGAATGGTTGACATTGTAATCAGGGTTGCAGTTATTGATGGTCAGAGACTTCTGATGTTTAAAAATGATGAAGTTGTCTTTGGTGGAGGTAGACTGACATTCAACGAAACTGAAATTCCAAACGATTATAACGAGTTAATGAGAGTCTATGAAACTTCAAACGAGCTGATCAGTGCAGTTGAACCAGTTAAAAAACCTAGAAAAAAGGCTGACGAAGTTAAGCCAGCTGGAAGAAGATCAAGAACCAAGGCTGTTGAAGAAGAGGAAGAGGAAATTAACATTGATGAAATTACAGATGATGTTGATGAGGCACTAGATGATGATATTAGATATGAAGAATATCTTTATCAAACTGAACCAACAGTTACTAGAAGAACAAGAACTAAAACAGTTGAACAACCACAACTGGATATTGTGGAAGAAGAAGCTGTCAAACCAGCCAGAAAATCTAGAACAAAGGCCGCAGCAGTTAATGAGGAACCGCCAACCCCAGCTAGAACATCAAGGGCCGGACAGGGACTGGTACCAATGGCCGAAATTTTAGAAGATGTTGTACCAAAAAGACAAAGAAAGAAAAGAGGATAAAAATATGGAAAACAATTTAGTTTTATTTGAAAATCAATCATTAGATTTAATGAAACAATTATCTGATCTAAAAACTCAAAAAGAAAAACTTGAAGAATTAGATAAAGAAATCAGATCACAATTATTAGAAGCTATGAACAAGTACGACATTATCAGTTTTAAAAACGATTATGTAAGTATCAGTAATGTAGCACCAACTGAGTCAGTAAGTATTGACTTGAAAAAATTGGAAGAAAAAGAATCAGAACTTTATAACGAGTTACTTGCTGATTATCCAAAAGTAACTAAAAGAGCTGGTTATGTAAGAATCACAGTCAAATAATCAAGGAGGAATATAGAAATGGCTGATATGTTTGAAAAATGGAATAAACAGATAAATGTTAACGAATACTTAGATGAAATTGCTGAAATTGAGGCAAATGGTGGTTCAGTAAACTTTGAAGAAGTCCCATTTGGCTTGTATGAAGTAGAAGTTGAAAAATTAGAGTTAAGAGCTTCTAAAAAAGGTGACCCAATAGTGAGCATCTGGTTCAACATCATTGCTGGAGAAAAGAAAGGTCAGAAAATCTTTATGAATCAATTAGTTTTACAACCTTTCCAAATCTACAACACTAATGAATTTTTAAAGCAGCTGGATACTGATGTAGATGTTAAATTCACTGGCAAGTATTCAGATTACAACAATCTGATGATGGATATCAAGGAAGTCATTGATGCTGAGAAATTACAATATGCGCTTGAATATTCATCAAATGCCAAAGGTTACCCACAATTTAAAATCATGGAAGTATTTGAAGCTTAATAAAGGTATGGGAGCATTTGCTCCCTGCCTACCAAGTAGAAAGGGGTGGTTCATATTATATTCTATGACTTTGAAGTATTCACTAAATACTGGTGTGTCTGTATTGTGAACCTCATTACCAATGAAAGAAAAATAATCGATACCAGGGAAGAACTGACCAGGTATTACGAAGAAAATATCAACCATATATGGATAGGCTACAACTCCAGAAACTATGATCAGTACATTCTCAAAGGTGTATTGGCTGGAATCAAATCAAAATTCATAAATGATGAAATCATAATCAATAATAAAAAAGGTTGGGAAATATCAAGTGTGTTCAACACAATATTGCTCAATAACTATGACGTCTTTAAAACCAATGACCGTGGTCTTAAGTTTCTGGAAGCATCAATGGGTAATAGCATTAAAGAGTCTGATGTTCCATTTGATAAGCCTGATGAGTTTGATTTCAACGATTTAAAAGATACCTGGGACTACTGCATGTATGATGCAGAACAGACAGTTGAAGTGTTCATGAGGCGAATAGATGACTTCAATGCTCATCTGGATATTTTGACAACCTTTAAACTTCCACTGCTGCATATAAGTAAAACTCAAGCACAGTTAAGCGCATTAGTTCTGGACTGTGTCAGAAAGAAGTGGGATGACGAGTGGGATATTCAATTAATTGACACATTAAGGATAGATAAATACTGGCACATCATGGAGTGGTTCAAGAATCCAATAAATCACAACATGAAATCAAGTCTGACAGTCAATCTGGCTGGGGTTCCACATCAGTTTGGCTGGGGTGGATTACATGGTGCACCCGATAAACCAATACATAGAAAAGGCTTAATAGTGCATGTAGACGTAGGAAGCTTCTATCCAACCATAATGATTGAATATGACTTACTAACTCGTAATGCCAGGGATAAAAAGAAGTTTAAGGAAATCTATGACAGGAGAATGCAGCTTAAAGCTGAAGGCAAAAAGAAGGAACAGGCGCCTTACAAGATTATCCTTAATAGCACCTATGGCATAAGTAATGACCCATATTCAAGTGCTTACGACCCTAGACAAGCCCACAATGTGTGCGCCAACGGACAGTTATTACTGTTAGACCTGATTGAACACTTAGAAGCTATACCATCAATGGAGTTAATTCAGTCAAATACTGATGGATTAATTATTCAAATTGATGAAGAACATTTTGAACAGTTAGATGACATATGTTACGAGTGGGAAAGTAGAACCAAAATGTTGTTATCATTTGATTTTATTAAAGAGATTTATCAGAAGGATGTAAACAACTACCTGTTCATCAGAGAAGATGATTCAGTTGAAAGAATAGGTGCTTATGTTAAACCTTTAGATGATTTAGATTACGATTTGCCAATAGTCAACAAGGCTTTGGTAGATTACTTTGTTGAAAAAATACCAGTTGAACAGACAATACTTAACTGTAATGAGCTTAAAGAGTTTCAGATAATAAGAAAAATATCTTATAAATATGATCACATTAAACATGGTGAAACTATTTTAAAAGAAAAAACTATAAGATGTTTTGCTTCAGTTGATTCCAATGATCTGGGAGTAAGTAAAAAACATGCTACAACTGGTACATATGAAAAAATTGAAGGTACTCCAGTTAACTGCTTTATCTACAATGATGCAGTAAACGGACTGCCTGTACCAAAAAAATTAGATAAAGGCTGGTATGTAGATTTGGCCAAAAAGAGATTAGAGGATTATGGCATAGTGGGAGGTTTATTTAATGAGTTTATTTAAAGGCTATCTGCCGACTAAAAATAAAAAGAGTTTAGTTAAATTTTCAGATGCCAAAACTTTAGATGAAGTCAGACATTTAGATGAGTATGCCGGCCTTCTGAATGATGATGTGGTTCTGATAGACATTGACAGCTGGGAGCAGTCAGACATTTTAATGGATATTGTTGATGATTATCAGTTAGACTGTCGAGTTTATCAGACTACAAGAGGCAGACATTTCCTATTTAAAAACAATGATCAGATAACCAAATGCTCTAACAGTATTCAACTGGCCTGTGGACTAACGGCTGATATTAAAATTGGCAGCAAGAACAGTTATGAAGTTATTAAGTTTGATGGTCAGGAAAGATTTATAGAGTGGGATGTTGAAAAAAATGTCAGCTACCAGGAAGTACCTAAGTGGTTGTTACCAATTAATACGGATATAAACCTATTCAATTTAGAAGAAGGTGATGGTCGAAATTCAGCACTGTACAAATACATACTCACATTGAACAGGTATGGATTTACTAAAGATGAATCTAAATTCACCTTACAACTAATAAATAAATACATTTTAAAGGACAGTCTGAGTGATAGTGAACTTGAAGTGATTATGAGAGATGAGGCTTTTCCTAAAGAAGTATTTTTTGAAGGTCGTACCTTCCTGCATGATAGGTTTGCTCATTACATTGTCAATAATTATCACGTGGTTAGAATCAACGGTCAGTTGCACATATTTAGAGATGGAGTATATGTCCCAGGAAATAAAATTGTTGAAACAGCTATGATCAGACACATACCACAGATGAAAACGGCTCAAAGAGTTGAAGTCTACAAATATATAGATTTGATAGCGCAAGAGAAGAAAGTTGCTGAAGCTAATCTGATAGCCTTCAAAAATGGCATCCTGGATTTAACTACTGGAGTGCTGCAACCTTACAGTCCTGAGATAGTCATCACTAATAAAATACCCTGGAACTATAATCCTAATGCTTATGATGAACTGACTGATAAAACTTTAAACAACATATCAGTTGATGACAAGGAGATTAGAGCGCTTCTGGAAGAGTGTATAGGTTATTGCTTTTACAGAAGAAATGAGTTGTCAAAAGCCTTTATTTTAACTGGTGAGAAGTCTAACGGTAAATCAACATTTCTATCAATGGTAAGTCACGTGCTAGGTGAAAATAACATATCTTCGTTAGATCTAAGTGAGTTAGATGAGAGATTCAGTACTGCACTGATGAGTGGAATGTTGGCTAATATTGGTGATGATATCTCAGATGAGTTTTTACAAGGGCGAAGTATTGCACTATTTAAAAAGATAGTTTCTGGTAATGCAATAAAGGCCGAATACAAGGGTCAGGATGCATTCATGTATAAGCCTTATGTCAAGTTACTGTTCAGTGCAAACGAGATTCCGAGAACAAAGGACAAGACTGGTTCAGTTTTAAGAAGGCTGGTAATCATACCGTTCAATGCAATATTCGATAAGGACAGCCCAGACTTCGACCCTTATATAATCTACAAGTTGAAGTCAGTTAAAGCGATGGAATACCTGGTGAGAATAGCTGTTGAAGGCTTGGAAAGAATACTTGAAAATAACTCATTTACTGAGTCAGTAAAAGTCAAGGAAGCATTGGATAGTTATGATAAAGACAACAATCCTATTCTTGGATTCATTGAGGAAGATGGAAACATAGAAAATCAAGTTAATAAAGAAGTTCATAAAAGATATAAAATTTATTGTTTAGAAAATGGATTTATAGCATTAAACATAAAATCATTCTCAAATGAAATAAAAAGGTATTTAGGGCTAACTACAAAATCAACAAGAATTAATGGAAATTTAGTAAGAATTTATACAAAACCTTAAAAATATCGTAACATTCGTAACAACATCGTAACAGTAAAAAACCCTTATAAATAAAGGAAAAATTGTAATTTGTTACGATGTTACGAAACAAATCAATTTCTTTATATATTTAATATAAAAATATAGATTTTTAATAAATCTATATATAAATATATAAAAAATATAAATATAGGGGCATTTAATCGTAACATTCGTAACAAAAATTAAAAAAACCCTTATAAATAAAGGAAAAAATCTTGTTACGATGTCTGTTAAAAGTTCGTAACAGTTCGTAACAGTATCGAAACAAAAAAAAAGGAGATAAAAACTATGAATATTAAAGAATTATTAAACATTTATCGAATATGCCAAATTAATTCTGGTAACAACGATAATATCGATTCC
>CAYUXW010000044.1:0-9673 GCA_964449115.1 uncultured Erysipelotrichaceae bacterium
AGATCAAATGAAAACAGACCTTTTTTAAAAAAGTCTGTTTGTCAACAATCTGAAACAACGAAAGTTGTTTTTTTAAATCATTATTGTAAATCTATCAGAAATTAGGCTTTTTTGATAATTTTTTCAATATCAGAAGTAATAAATAAATCAGTTTTTTCTTTAAATGTCTCTACATCAGAACTGGTATAAAATTCTCTTAGATGAACCCTGTCGGCTAAGAGATCTTTTTCTTTCAATAATTTCTCTGCCTCTAAAACAGTTGCCAGCGAAGAAGAAACAAAATCAATATCTTTAGCCAAAACAGTTAAGTATTTTAAAGCCAGTGGATAATGAGTGCAGCCCAGAATAATCGTATCTACTTCTTTTTCAAGTAATGGTGTTAAATATTGTCTTAAAAGATCAAGCATCAACTGTTCATTATTAAAATAGTTCTGATCTTCAATATAACTGACTAATAGAGGGCAGGGTTGCTGAAAGACTTCAACAGTTTCATCATATTCTTTTACAGCTTTGATATAGCTGTTACTGAGACAGGTTGCTGTGGTTGCCATAACACCAATTTTTTTGTTTTTGGTCTGCTTAACAGCTAATTTGGCAGTGGATTTAACTGGACCAACAATTTCGACTTTGGCAATATTTCTAATCTTTTTATCAATGATGCTATCAGCAGTATTACAGGCCAAAACAATGACTTTAATGTCAAATTGACTGATAAAATTAATATTATTAATAACAAGCTTTCTTAATAATTTCTTATCTTTGTTACCATAGGGAACATTGGCACTGTCCGCAAAAAAGACGAAGTTTTCATCAGGTAAAACTTCCAGCAGGTGATTGACAACTGTCAGTCCTCCAACACCTGAATCAAATATTCCAATGGGTTTATTTCTTTTTTCCATTTTTGTCCTTTCTATAAAGAGTCTACAATCTCTTTGAAGTGTATGCCTCTTTCTTCAAAACAGCTATATTGATCAAATGAAGAAGTAGTAGGGGATAGCAGGACCACATCATCTTCCACAGCTATTTCTTTAGCTGTTAATACTGCCTGTTTCAAATCAGTAACGACAATTCCTTTATTTCTAACTAAATCATTAACTAGTCTTTTCCCACTGGCTCCAAAACCAATGACCTTTTTAACGCAGGTTAAATATGGCTGCAGTGGCTTCATATCCAAACCTTTTTCAAAACCACCAATCAGCAGTATAACACCTTTATCAAATGATTTTAAGGCAGTAATAGTAGCATCAGTATTGGTAGCTTTAGAATCGTTATAATATCTGACTTTATCAATTTCCTTAACAAATTCCAAGCGATGTTCCACGCCTTTAAAAGTAGAAATGACATCAATGATATTTTCATTTGTCACGCCAACTTTTTTTGCACAACTGACAGCGACCATAATATTTTGAAGATTATGACTACCGACCAGTTTTATATATTTTAAAGGCAGAACCTTCTTTTTATCGATATAAATATAGTTGTCTGAAATGTAGCTGTCGGTATTTTTATTTTCCAGTGAAAAACTGCTGATACGGCATTTGACTGGATATTTTTCAATATATTCTTTGATGGTAGAATCATCTTGATTCAACAGGAAGATATCTTCATCAATCATATTTTTATAAACCAGAGTTTTGGAGTAATAGTAAAAATCCAAACTACCCATAAAATCGATATGGTCAGGAGTTAAATTTAATATTGTCGCTATTTTAGGTCTGAATCTGTCAATATTCACTAACTGAAAGTTAGAAATTTCTAAGGCAATAAAATGGTTTTCTTCTTCCATCAGATTTTCAGATAAGACAATATCGCATAGTGGAGTGCCGATATTGCCACATAGATGAGCTTTGTTACCGAACTGTTTCTTCAATAGTTCATAAACTAAAGTTGTAGTAGTAGTTTTGCCATTGGTTCCAGTAATAGCGATGTAGTTTTGTGGTTTGCTGACTAAAAAAGCCAGTTCGATTTCGGTTATTATTGGAATATTTCTCTTCTCTAAAAGCTTGATAAATTCACTATTAAAAGGAATTCCTGGATTTTTTATACATAAATCAAAATTCCTTTTAAAGACATTTTTTTCCTGTTTTACTATTTCCACATTAAAACTTTCTAACAGTTCGAGTTCATTAAGTTGTTCTTTGTCTTTGCTTTCACTTAAAGTGATTGTCGCATTCAGTTTATGTAAAACCTTAATTGCGGCAAGTCCACTTCTAGCCAAGCCCATTACTAACACTTTTTTATTTGTGAAATCCATCTATTGTCTCACCTTCCAAATCTTATACATTATAACATTTATTAACTAATCTAGTGAAGTCTAAGGGCATTGCACTTTTAAATACAAGCGCTTTATTTGTTATCGGATGATTAAAACTTAAATAATAACTATGTAAGGCCTGTCTGTTTAATTGTCGGTTAGATTTATTGTAAAGTTCATCTCCAATCAAGGGATGACCAATATATTGCATATGGACCCTGATTTGATGGGTTTTACCAGTTAATAGTTCCAGTTTAATTAAGGAAACATCAGTTTCTGGATTATAAATTAAAACCTCATAATTGGTAATAGCTTTTTTACCATTTTCAAAGTCAACAGTTCTAATAATTGACAGTGGATTTTCTCTTTCAATAGGAGCATCTATAATGCCTGTTTTGTTTTCAGGATGTCCCTGAACTAAAGCCAAATATTTTCTTGTTATTTCTTTTTTATACAGAGCTATGGATAAGAAATTGGCTGAAAAACGATTTTTAGCCACCAGCAACAGTCCTGTAGTATCTTTATCTAAACGATTGATAAAATGACAGACAACATCTTCGTTTTTTTCTAGAAAATAGTAGGCAAGTCCATTTTCCAAGCTATCTTTAAAGTATTTAAAAGAAGGATGAACAGTCATGTTGACTGGTTTGTCAATAACAATGATATCTTCATCTTCATAAACAATTTTAAAATCCAGCTTATTAGGAACTATTTTAGTATAGTCATTTTTTTCCGTTAAACAGATTGTGACAACATCATTTTCCTTAACTATAAAATTGGTAAACTGAGTCCTGCCATTTACCAATATTCCTTCATTTTCTTTTTTTAAGGCACTTATACAACCTTGAGAGATATATTTTGATAATAAAAAAGCAGCAATGTCTTTGCCATGGTTATTTTTGTCAACGATAAAAGTTAAAACTCTTTTCATAAATATCCCTTCTTTATTTTACTTTACAATTATCCTTTTTACAAAAATAAAATAATTGTTTTAAAGAATATCGATAGTGATGTTACAATGTAAGAGATAAGGCAACAGTACATCATATAAGGGTAAGGTATAAATTGATGAATAAAAAAATATTAATAACATGTTTTGAACCATTTAACAAGGAAAGTATTAATTCCTCTTTGCTGGCTGTAGAAAAACTTGAGGATAAAATAGGTGTTTATAGTCTAACCAAATTGATTGTCCCAGTAGTTTATGGTAAAGCATTTGATACAGTCTATAAGAAAGCTCAAGAGATAAAGCCTGATGTCATCTTATGTATTGGACAGGCAGCAGGAAGAAAAAATATAAGTATAGAAAAAATAGCCATCAATTATCGTAGTGCTGATATTTGTGATAATGAAGGTAATAAATACAATGGCGTTAAAATTGATGAAATGGGAAGTGATGGTATTTTTATCGATCTGGATGTTGAGAAACTGGCGAAAATAAGCGATAGTGAAGTATCTCTTTCCGCTGGAGCTTTTGTCTGTAATGATCTGATTTATATGTTGTTAAATCATTATAAAGATAATATAAAGGCTGGTTTTGTTCATGTGCCTTATCTACCAGAGCAGGCAAAAGGAAAGACAGCCAGTCTGACTTTGAAAGAAATTGTTAATAAATTAACTTTAATAATAGAAAATTTAGGGGTGTAAACTATGAGATATAAACTGGCAATATTTGATTTAGATGGTACAATCCTGGACACTTTGCAGGATCTTACTGATGCTGTAAACTATGTCTTAGAAAAATATGGCTATAAAAAAGCAGGTATCAAAGAAGTTAGAAAAAATCTTGGCTATGGTGGTGTAAATCTGATTAGTAAAGTTCTTGGACAACAGGTAGAGAAAGAAAAGTTTAATGAAATATATAAAAACTATCTTGATTATTATTCTGCTCACTGTGATGTTAAAACAGAACCTTATGAAGGAATCTATCAGATGTTAGAAAATCTAAAAAAGGTTGGTATGAAACTGGCGGTTGTTTCTAATAAAGGAGACAGACAGGTTCAAATTCTGGTAGAAAGTCACTTTAAAGGCTTATTTGATTTTGCCCATGGCGAAAGGAAAAATGTTAAAAGAAAGCCAGATAGGGAAGCAATTATTTCTATTGTGAATGAATTTGGTTTTGATGTTAAAGAATGCATCTACATCGGTGATAGTGAGGTTGATTTACTGACAGCTAAAAATAGCGGTATGGATCACATTATTGTCGATTTTGGTTTTAGAGACTATCAGTTTTTAAAGGATGCTGGGGCTGAAGTGATTTTATCCAGTGCCAGTGAAATAGAAAGCTATCTACTTAATAGATAGCTAAAACAGGTTATCATACTATAAAAAAATCACGATTGACTTGATTTAAAATTGGGTATCAATAGAAATGACGGTAAATAGACTATCGTCTTTTTCTTTTATTTTACTTTCAATCTTATTTTTAAGTTCTTTGGTTGAGCCGATATAATCATGAGTTACTACAAGATCAAAAATTAAGTTGGTATGAGTTGGTCCAGTTACAATTCTAAAATCGTGAAAACTTAGTTCTGGATCAATTTCTTCAATGATATCAGTGACCAGCTGTTTGTATTTTATAACCAGTGGATTATCTACTTCAACTGGATCCATATGTATAGAAGCCATAATATTAAGTTTTTCATATAGTTGCCTTTCAATCAGATCAATAGTGTCATGAACTTCCAGCATATCTCTTTTACTGTCAACTTCTGCATGTAAAGAACAGATTAAACGACCAGGACCATAATTATGAACGATCAGATCATGAATTCCAATAACATCATCATGTGATAGTACTAAATCAGTAATGGCCTGAACAGTTTCTTCATCAGCCTTAGTACCGATTAAAGTATCAACCGTATCTTTAATAATCTCATAACCAGCTTTCAATATTAAGATTGAAACTAAACAGCCAATAACACCATCAACAGGTAAAGTAGTAAATAGTGATATAAATAAAGATGACAGCGTTACTAAAGTAATATAAGAGTCATTAATTGAGTCTTTTGAAGTGGCTAACATAATTGAAGAATTGTATTTTTCACCTAATTTCTTATTAAAAAAACCCATCCATATTTTTACAACAATAGATATCGCCAGGGAGATGACTGTTATGGTATTGAAATTAACTTTTTCAGGATGAAGTATTTTAATAAATGAAGTTTTTAGAAACGAAAAACCTACCAGCATAATGATTACGGCAATAATTAAAGAAGAAAGATATTCGATTCTTCCATGCCCGAAAGGATGATCCTTATCAGCAGGCTGAGCAGCCAATTTATAGCTGACCAGAGTTATAATATTGCTTAAACAGTCAGAAAGATTGTTGAAGCCATCGGAGACAATCGCAATAGAGTTAGAGATGGTCCCCATGATATACTTAGCTAAAAATAGAAAAATATTGCAAATCAATCCGACAATGCTGCTTAAAAAACCGACATGTTTTCTAACCTCGTTATTTTCTGCCTTTTGATAGTTTTTAACAAATGTTTTTAAGAGAAATTCAGTCATTTTTTCACCCCTTACATTTAAGTATATCAATGTATAGATTAAAATTGTTTACTTATTATTTTAATGGTATTATAATGAAATTGGGATAAGCGTTAGAGACTTCTATTTACCCCATTAAAAAGTTGCTTATCTCAAAAAAAGCGGAATTGCCCACCGCTTTTTTTATTCGAACATCAGTGAAATCACTTTTTTAATCATATCCGAATAAAGGTAGTCAACAAATCTGTCTTGAGCTATTAACTCTTCTATTTCTTCAATTGTGTAGTAAGCTACATCAATTACTTCATCTTTCTGTAAAGTCAACTTATCTAAATCGACATCATATTTAATAAAGAACCAATAATCAAGATAATTTATTCCTTTGATTAAAAAGATTGGTGAGATGTTGGTAAAATCAATATCAAGACCTAACTCTTCTTTCAGTTCACGAGTAATGGCCTGATTTTCATTTTCATCTAAGATACTGCTTCCTCCTACAGTTATATCCCAATATAGTGGGAAGGCATATTTACTGGCTGATCTTTGCTGACTTAAAAGTTTACCTTCACTGTTGAGAAGGCATAAATGAACTATTTTATGATAATAACCTTCAGGTATTTTTTCAAAACGTTTAACTTTCATTGTCGTTGGATTGCCGTCCTTATCGCATAATCCCCATATCTCATCCATAATATCTTCCTCAAGTATAAATTATAATATAAAAGCAGTAATTTTCCTATATAATAAAAAAGAAGGAAGATTTTATGATAGATAAACTGCCAAAAGAATATTTAGAAAATATGCAAGATTTACTCCAGGATAAGTATCAGAATTATTTGGATAGTTTTGATGATGAAAGGGTATACGGTCTTAGAGTAAACACTCTTAAAATATCGGTAGAAGATTTCCTGAGGATTTCTCCTTTCAAGTTGGAAAGGATTCCTTTTACCAATGATGGATTTTATTACGCTAAGGATGATAAGCCAGCTAAACACCCATATTATTATGCAGGTTTATATTATCTGCAGGAACCATCAGCTATGCTACCTGCGGAAGTGCTGGAAATAGATAAGGATGATATCGTTTTAGATGGCTGTGCTGCTCCAGGTGGTAAAAGTACAAAACTTGCTGGTAAACTAAAAGATACAGGAATACTTATTTCCAATGATATCAGTGCTTCAAGATGCCAGGGTTTAATAAAGAATATCGAGTTAGCGGGTATAAAAAACTACCAGGTCATATGCGAAGATTTAAATAATCTTAAAGACAAGCTGAAGGATAGTTTTGATAAGATATTAATTGATGCTCCCTGTTCAGGAGAAGGAATGTTTAGAAAAGATTCTGGTTTAATTAAAAGTTGGAAAAATAGGGGAAATGATTATTACAGCGAAATTCAAAAAGAGATACTTGCTGCTGCTGTAGAGATGCTGAAAGATGGTGGTCAGCTTGTCTATTCAACTTGTACTTTTTCAGCTAAAGAAAATGAAGATGTCATAGATGACGCTTTAAAAAGATATCCTGAGCTTAAAGTGTTGAAACCAAAAATCCAATATGAGGGTTTCAATAGTGGCATCTACAGTCATTTAAAGGATTGTATCAGATTATATCCTTTTAATATTAAAGGGGAAGGTCATTTTGTCTGTCTTCTTCAAAAAGGAGAAAAACAAAAATCGAAAGACAAAAAACAATATTCAACCTGTGAAATTCCTGAAGTGATAAAAGAGTTTTTCGCTTTAGTTGATTTTGATTTGACAAAGGGAAATTTTGAAATCATAAATGATAAAGTATATTTTGTCTATCATCATGATTTAGATTTAAACAAAATCAGAACTATCAGAAGTGGTTTATTGGTTGGAACTATTAAAAACAATAGATTTGAACCTTCGACATCTTTAGCCTTATCACTAAAGAAGGAGCAGTTTAAACAGGTAATTGATTTAAAACTCGATGATGTCAGGGTAATCAAATATCTGAAAAGAGAAACATTGGAAGTACAAGATTTTACCATTCAGGGTTATGTTTTAATCTGTGTTGAAGGTTTTCCATTAGGGTTTGGCAAGGTTAGTGAGGGAATTTTAAAAAATATGTATGAGGTAGGATTCAGATGGCAATAAGATTGGATAAATTTTTAGCTGATCATGGTTTTGGAACCAGAAGTGAAGTCAAAAAAATAATCAGCAAGGGTAAAATTAAAGTAGATGGAAAAACTATTAAAAAAGCAGATATCAGAATTGAAGAAAATAGTATTGTTTCTTATGATGAGTTGGATATTGTCTATAAGGAGTTTGTTTATTATCTGATGAATAAACCTGCTGGTTATCTGTGTGCTGCTAAAGATGAAACTCAGCCAGTAGTATTGGATTTGGTTGAAGATTATCGTAAAGGCTTAGCTATTGTCGGTCGTCTTGACAAGGACACTGAAGGAGTATTGCTTCTTACCAATGATGGTAAGTTAAATCATTTTTTACTCTCACCAACTAATAATATAGCCAAGAAATATTATGCTCAGCTAGATAGCGAATTACCTGAAAATGCTAAAGAAATCTTAGAAAATCCTATTGCTTTTAAAGATTTTACTACTAAAGGATCAATTTATGAGAAAATTGATGCTTTCAGTGCTTATCTGACTATCTGGGAAGGAAAGCATCATCAGGTAAAAAAGATGTTTGAAAAAGTTGGCTGTACAGTTGTCTATCTAAAAAGGGTAGAGTTTGCTGGTTTAAAAGTTGAAGATTTAGACCCAGGAGAATATAGAGAACTGACAACTCAAGAATTGGATACGCTATTAAAATATAAAAAATAAAAATCTCTGAAAAACAGAGATTTTTTAAATTAGATTCATAAACTTTATCATTGAAATAAATATTGGCAGGGTAATGGTCGCAAATACATAAGAGTAGACCAGTGTAGCATTAGCCAAATCCAAATCACAATCATAACTGACAGCTGTCAGATATGAGTTGATTGCAACTGGAGAAGCCAGAAGTGAAACGATGATGACCAATTGCTGGTTTTTAAAACCTAAAAGACCTGCCAGTATTAACCCTAAGGCAGGGTAGAATACCAACTTATAAAAAATAGCTAAGCCCATGTATTTGAATGTTTCCTTATTCTGCCTGAAGACAAAGGAAGCACCTATATTTATTAGGGCAATAGGCAAAGTTGCATTGGAAATTGAGGTAATAGGTTTTAGAATAATAGAAGGAAGTTCAATTTTTAAAATTTGAATTATTAAACCCAGAATCAACCCTATTGTTAAAGGATGTCTGATAACTCGGTATAGAAGAGTTGAAACCTTGATATTTTCACGTTGATAGTGTTCAAAAACAGAGATACAGTAAAGATTATTTAAATTAGTTATAATAACCGCTGCCAGTGAAGCCATACCGGCAATGGAATTTCCATAGATACTAATGGAAAGAGGCAAGGCAAAAAGGGTACAGTTACCTCTGATGGAAGCTTGAATCAAAACCGACTTTTTTCTGTCATCTTTGACAAAGGTAGTGATATAAATAAAATTTATCAAGGCAGCCAGAACAAAAATAAGAGTCAAAAAGATAAAAAGTTTAATGTCAAAGTCTTCTTTTATATTGCTGTTGTAGATGTTGATAAAAATTGTGGTTGGTAGAAAAAATTTTGAAATCAGAAAACTTAATTCACTGACCGTATTTTTAGATAAAGTTTTTCTTTGATTTAAAAAAGCCCCTAATCCTACCAGTAATAGTAAAGGTGCCACAATTTCAATAGAATTTACAATAGTATTCATCTTCAAACCTCTTAACTTTTATAAATATAATAATACAACCTCAAGATAATGCAAGAAAAAAGAGTAGCTCATTTACTACTCTTTGCTTACCATGGTGGTCCGAGCCGGAATTGAACCAGCGACACGTGGATTTTCAGTCCACTGCTCTACCAACTGAGCTA
>CAYUXW010000045.1:0-9009 GCA_964449115.1 uncultured Erysipelotrichaceae bacterium
ATGGATATTTAATAAATTTTATTTTCCACTTGATTTATAATAGTTAATCTCCTTTCTTTATTCTAAATGTTCTTTACTTCTGAATTATATCATATCAAATCTCAATAGCTAAAACATCGTTTTATGGTGGTGTATTTCTAACATCACAAAATTTTATGATACAATTGATTCGTAGTTTAAAAGAGGTAGTAAGTAAATGTATCATATTTCAGACAATAAAAGAAGAATTGAATCAGCTGAGTTATTATCAGATGCCTTATTTAAAATTTTAGAGCATAAACCTTATGAAGAGATAACTATCACTGATTTACAAAAAAGCAGTTCTGTTTCCAGAAGTACTTTTTATCGTTTGTTCGATAATATCGATGATATCTTTCATTATCAGTTAGATATGATTTTTTCAACACTCAAAGAAGAATTATTGCATATCGACCATAAAGACTTATTGGATTTTCTAATTGATAAATGATTTAAATATCAAAGTCTTTTTATTAAAATCATTCAAGCTAGAAAATATTCGATTATAGTTGAATGTTTTGAAAAACATCAAAATGAATTACTGGCTAAAAAATCATTTGAAAACGAAGAAGATTATATTAACGCCAAATATGGACTTTCTGTACTTGGCTGTATAATCATAGGCACTTTAAATGTCTGGAATAAATATGGTCAAAAAGAAACAATTAAACAGTTACATCAGAAGATAGTCAGAATAACCAGTTCCTTAAATGATTTATTTAATCAATAAAATAATATTTATAAACCTAATATAACCTCTTAAAGGAGGTTTTTATTAATTTTAAATCTATTAAAAAAAGAACAAGGTCTATTCCTTGTTCTTATGCGTTAATCGTATGTTTTAAGACATCTTCCATAGTTTTAACTGGTATGAAATTAATCTTTTCTTTAACCACATCATCAATCTCATCTAAATCTTTCAAGTTATTTTCTGGAAGAATAATATTGTGAATATTGCTTCTGTAGGCAGCCATTGTTTTTTCTCGTAAACCACCTATCGGTAAGACATTACCTCTCAGTGTCATTTCACCAGTCATTGCCACATCGTTACTGACAGGCTTATTAGTCAGAGATGAAATAATAGCTGTTGTCAGCGTAATACCAGCTGAAGGACCATCTTTTGGTACTGCTCCTTCAGGCACGTGAATCTGCATATCGTTTTTCTCAAAGAAATCTTTTTCGATACCCAGTTTATCAGCATTTGCCTTGACATAGCCATAGGCAATGGTAGCACTTTCCTTCATTACCTCACCAAGATTACCGGTAACAACTAAATTACCTTTTCCATGATATGAAGTAACTTCAATTGGCAGAATATCACCACCAAATTGAGTATATGCCAAACCGGTAGCAATTCCAACCTGAGATCTGGCTTCTTTTTTACCGTACTCATAGATTTCTTTTCCTAACCAGGTATTGACAATTTTCTTTGAAATTTTAACAGATTTTCTTTCACCTTTAGAAATTGAAAGTACAGCTTTTCTACACAATGAAGCAATGCTTCTTTCTAACTGTCTTACACCAGCTTCTCGGGTATAGAATCTAATCAGATATAGAATTTCATCTTTTCCAAGTTTAAATTGCGTTTTAGACAAACTGTTGGCTTCCATCTGCTTAGGTATCAGATGATCCTTGGCAATATGATATTTCTCTTCTTCAGTATAGGAAGACATTTCAATTATTTCCAATCTATCTCTTAATGCTGGAGGAATTGTGGAAATATTGTTGGCAGTTGCGATAAACATGACCTTGCTTAAATCATATGGCTCTTCTAAATAGTTATCTGAAAACATCGTGTTCTGCTCAGGGTCTAGAACTTCCAGCATGGCACTGGCAGGGTCTCCCTTATAATCCATTCCCATCTTATCCAGTTCATCAATCAGGAAAACTGGATTTATTGTTCCTGCTCTTTTCATGCCCTGAATTATTCTTCCCGGCATTGAACCAAGGTAGGTTCTTCTATGTCCTCTGATTTCAGCTTCATCTCTGATTCCACCTAAAGACATTTTGACAAACTCTCTATTGAGTGCTCTGGCAATTGACTTACCTAGGGAAGTCTTACCTACTCCTGGTGGACCATATAAACATAAAATTGGTGCTTTCAAGCTGCCGGTCATATTTTTAACCGCAATATATTCTAAAATTCTTTCTTTAACCTTTTTTATACCATAATGGTCTTCATCTAAAATTCTGGCAATGTCGTTTATATCATCATTATCTTCGCTTTCCTGCCAGAATGGCACCTTTTGGAGCCAATCCAGATAATTTCTGATAACACTTGCCTCTGATGAGATAGCTGGCATCATTTCATAACGGGCAATTTCCTCAGCAGCCTTATCCTTGATATTTTGTGGATAAGGATTATTCAGGAAATAATCAAGCAATGAATCTCCATCAGATCCTGAGCTAATTCCCTCGCCAAGTTCTTCCTTGATAGCCTTAAGCCTTTCTCTTAGATAATATTCTCTTTGATTTTCATCAATTGATTCCTTAATCTTTTCTGATATTTTGTCATCAATTTCTTTCATCTGCTTGTTAAGTTCAAATTGCTTTAAAACTAGCAGCAATCTTTCATTAACATCAATCGTTTCCAATATTTCCTGTCTAGCTGCTAAAGACATACCTAAATACTGACCAAACTGATCAGCAACAGCTGAAGCTGGAATGCCTGAAGCAAACTGTGACATCATTTCCTTTGGAAAAGATTTGATGTTTGTAGCAAATTTTTCAAATTCGCTCATAACTTTCTGTATTAAAACCAATTGCTGTTGTGCATCAGAGTTGACATCATCTTCAACACTGATATTGGCAATAAATACATTACCATTGAAAGTAATAGTATTAGCTCTTGCTCTGGCTAAACCCTTGAACTTTATTTTATAGCTTCCTCTATCTCTTCTGACATTTTCAATATGGCATAATGTACCATAGCGATACATATCTTCGGTAGTTGGATTATCAACCATCATATCTTTCTGTGAAACAATCCACAATAAAGAATCTGAGTTAGTTTGAGCCAGTTTAAAAGCTTTAACACTTATTTCTCTTCCTACATCAATTACTAGTTCTTGATTAGGAAATATTACGACACCTCTAGTACATATTACTGGATAATCTACATTTTGATAGATATCTGCATAAATACTCATAATACACTCCTTTCTGATGGAATGTTTATTAATTATTCAGCTTTATTACCTTTTAATGCTTCTAATGTCTTTTTCATTTTGACATCTTCAGCTAAATATTCAGCAGGAATATACTGTTTAATTTGTTCAACTTCCATCTGATATTGTTCAGACATAGTCTTATATTCTTCTTCTAATTCTTCCTGGGTTGCTGAAATGCCTAAATCTTTACCGATTGCTTCTAAAGCCAGTCTTATTCTGACTTTCTTTTCAGCTTCATCTCTTAAGTTTAATTTAAAGTCTTCTTTAGTCATTCCAGTAATTTGGAAATACATATCAATTGAAATTCCCTGAGCCTGTAATCTGTTGGCATATTGATTGTAAGAATCTTCTATTTCTGTATTAATCATTGCTTCTGGAATATCAACTTCACACGCATCACAAATGCCATCTAGTAAAGCATTTGTTGCTTCTTCTTCTGCCTGTTGCAGTTTTCTTTCTCTAATATCATTTCTGATATGTTTTTCTAGTTCCTCAACGGTATTTACATTTTCGATTTCTAATTCTTCAACAAATTCATCGTTTAGTTCAGGCAGTTGTTTAACTTTAATACCTTCAACCTTAACTTTGAATACTGCTGGTTTTCCAGCTACATCAGCAGCATATTCTTCAGGGAAAGTTACTTCAATATCTTTTTCTTCACCAGTTTCCATGCCAATAATCTGTTCTTCAAAACCAGGGATGAAAGAATTTGATCCAATTTCTAATGGATATTCTGTTCCTTTTCCACCTTCAAAGGCTACACCGTCAATAAAACCTTCGAAATCAATAACTGCTATATCACCATTTTCTACCGCACCTTCTTCTTTCAGTACTTCAATAGAACCTTCTTTTTGAAGCTTTTGAATTTCTTCTTCAACCATTTTCTTAGTAACGGTAACTCTAGACTGTTTATATTCAACAGCTTTATAATCTCCAAGTTTTACTTCTGGATAAACAGTTAACCAAAACTTTAATGTAACTTCATCAGAAGTCATTGCCTGAACATCTAAAGCTGGTCTATCTACCAATCTGATATCTTTATATTCATCTAAACCAAACTCTAAAGCTTCCTGAGCAACCAAATCAATTGCATCGTACCAGATTGACTGTTCATTAACAACCTGTCTTACTTTAGCTTCTGGTGCTTTACCTTTTCTAAAACCAGGAATTTCAATATCGTTTTTAATTTTATTAAATGCTTTCTTTTGGGCCTGCTGCCATTTTTCTCCTGATACTGTAACCAACAGTTCTGCACTGCTGTTTTCTTTTAATTCATATACTGCTTTCATAATCTTTCTCCTTTTTCGACACGAACTTTATTATATAAATTTTACCAACTTTTTTCAACTAAAAGGTAAAATCTTGTAACATACTCTCATCAATTTTGTAATCTTGTAAAAATTTATGTAAACCTTCATCATCATGATATGCTCTATAAACATATGCAATGACACTGTAGGCAATCTTTTCTGTATCCTCATCTTTGATTAAAAATGGGTAGTTATCGTAGATAACATTAATTAACACCATCTGACATTGTTGTAAAAAAGATGGATTGCTATCAATTATAGACTCGATCTTTTTATTAATCACGCCATAATTAGGTTGTGATAAGGGAGAAGGAATCTTGGATGGAATAATAGAATATATTTCATTATCAATAGTAAAGTTAATGATATTGCTGACCTGTTGAATCTGCAGCTGTTCGATAAGTAGACTTTTTAAAACTCTGTTTATAGAACCATCTACCAATAACTTTTTAATTACTTCCAGATAGTTTCTAATATTGGCCATTGACAATGTTTCTAAAGCCTTATAGGCCTTGCTACTTCCGGATATCAAATACTCGTAGACTTCTTCTGGCGACAGTATTTCACTTTTCTTTTCTTCAACCAGATTGAATTTACAGATATCGTGTAGTTGCTGCAATTTCATCAAGACATCTTGCGGTACATAAGGCATCGATAATTCTTCTTCAATTATCTTATTAGCCCTGCTGAAATCGTTGTTTTCAATCAACTTTTCAATATGGTTAACTATAGTTTGATAGTAATTTACAGCCATAGACACACTCCTCATATATATTATACACTGCAAATTAGCACTGTCAAGGTTTAAGTGCTAATAATCATTGACATATTAAAAAAATACTTTATATTTATATTAGGTGATGCGAATGAAAAAAGTAATTATTGGTTTATTGCTAGCAATGTCTTTTACCTTATTTGGAGTTTTTTCTACAGTTTCGTATATGAATTCCAAAGAAGGAAAATCCAGCATTGATATTGCAGTTATTGAAGAAAGAGTCAACTCAATAGCAGAACTTGCTACTGTTGAATACTATTACACTACTATGGCAAAATATGAAAACTATAAGGATTTCTATGGTTGGAAAATACCTTTAACAACAACAAAGTTTTTAATAACCTATGATGGTGTAATCAAGGCTGGCATAGATTTATCAAAAGTTAAAATTTCCTTAGCCGGAAAAACCGTGCTTATTGAAATACCTAAGGCTACTGTTTTATCACATGAAGTAAAATTTGATACGATGCAGATTATGTATGAGTCCTATTCAATATTTAATCGCATGCAGATTACCGATTACAATAACTTCATGCTTAATGAAGCTAAGGCCATGGTTACCAAGGCTGCCAATGATGGTCTGTTTCAAAAAGCTCAGCAAAATGCCATCAAAACCATCCAAGATCTGATTGAGCCATTAATACCTGATGATTATACCTACTCAATCAGATTAAAATAGAAATATCTTTATTGATTAATTTAAAAAGTGATTTCAATATCACTTTTTCTTTTATATTCACTTTTTTAATAAAATTCTTCCAACCTTTTATTCTGACGATATGCTTCTTTTCTTTCTGATTCAGTTAAAAATTTTTTTCTTAAACGGATAGAATCAGGAGTAACTTCAACAAGCTCATCATCATCTATAAACTCCAAAGCATATTCCAAAGTCAATTGAATTGGTGGAGTTAAAATCATCGCATCATCATGACCGGTACTTCTAATAGAGGTCATGGTTTTATTTTTAGTTGGATTAACAGCCATATCCATGTCTCTTGAACAAAAACCAACAATCATTCCCTCATAGACTTCAGTAGCAGGACCGATAAAGAAGGCTCCTCTTTCCTGTAGATTGTATAAAGAGTATTTCATCGCTACTCCTGTAGCATTGGAAATCATTACTCCATTAGTTCTCGTATTGATTTGTCCCTGATAAGGTTCATAGCCATCAAATGATCTGATCAAGATTCCCTCACCTCTGGTAAAATTGATAAAATCACCTCTAAAACCTATTAAAGCTCGAGTTGATACCTTAAAAGTTATGGTAACATAGTTATTTCTTTCAACAAGATCCAACATTTCACCATTTCTTAAACTCAGCTTGGAAATGCAGACTCCCTGATATACACTTGGCACTTCACAGATTACCTTTTCTACAGGTTCATATCTTTTCCCTTTGATAATTTTATAAATTACCTGTGGTTTAGAAATTGCCAGTTCATAGCCTTCTCTTCTCATATTTTCAATTAGAATTGTAAGGCCTAGCTCTCCTCTACCGCTGACTTTAAAAGTATCAGTAGAATCAGTTTCTTCAACTTTTAATCCCACATTGACTTCCATTTCTCTTTCCAGTCTTTCCTTGATATTTCTGCTGGTAACATATTTACCACTTCTTCCAGCAAATGGAGAGGTATTAACCATAAAGTTCATACTCAAGGTAGGTTCATCAATGTGAATCGGTGGCAATGGATCAATATAATCTTTATCACAGATTGTATCTCCAATGCTCAGATCAGCAATACCAGCAACAATAACTATATCTCCAGAACAAGCTTCTGTGATACTTTTTCTTTTTATACCCTCATAGTTATACAATTTAGTTATAGTGCATCGATGCTGTTTACCATCATTTTTACACAAAACTACCTGTTCATCAACTTTTAAGGTACCTTTGTAAATACGTCCAACACCAAGTCTTCCTATATACTCATCATAATTGAGATTTGATATCTGCATTTGAAGTGGTTCATCATCTAAATCAGGATATGCTGCAGTATGTTTAATGATGGTTTCAAATAACGGAATAATATCTTCGTTTTTATCATCAACATTGTATTTGACTATTCCTTCTTTGGCAATTCCATATAGAATAGAAAATTCTATTTGATTTTCATCAGCTTCCAAATCAAAGAATAAATCATAGACAAGAGAAACTACTTCTTCTATACGAGCATCTTTCTTGTCGATTTTATTAATCAGAAGAATTGGCTTTAAGCCTAGTTCTAAAGACTTCTGCAGAACAAAACGAGTCTGAGGCATTGGTCCCTCTGATGAATCAACAAGCAAAATAACTGTATCAACAGTTTTGATAATACGTTCAACCTCACTTGAAAAGTCTGCATGGCCAGGAGTATCAACAATATTAATCTTATAGTCCTTATAAAAAACTGCACAGTTTTTTGAATAGATGGTAATGCCTCTTTCTTTTTCTAAATCATCGGAATCCATTACTCTGCTTACAGCATCTTCACTTCTTAAAAAAGCTCCTGATTGTTTAAGGAAAGCATCAACCAGTGTCGACTTTCCAGCATCAACATGAGCTATTACTGCTAAATTTATAATCTTTTGTTTTTTCATAGGATTTACTTCCTTTCAAGCTTACAACAAAACAATTAAATGAACTTTCTAATTACTTCATATTCCTTATTTTCATAAATCTTAATTATCATATAACCAATATTGCTTCTATCTCGATTATAGTATAAAGATCCTGGATTCAATAGTCTTATGCCATCAACATATTCATCATTATACATATGAGTATGACCATATAGAACAATATCACAATCATTTTCTTTAGCTAACTGTGCTAATCTATTTTTCATATTAAAGCCAGACTGGCGATGTGAATGAATTAAAAAGAATCTTAAGCCACCAATTTCTGTAACAATTTTATCTGGCAAATCAAAATAGTCATTATTTCCTTTAACAATTACCAAATCATCAAAAATATCTGGCCAATCACAGACATCGCCCAGATGAAACATATAGTGAGCATCACTTTCTTTTTGCATGACAAAGTAGACATTACTACTATAGCCATGTGAATCACTCATAACAACAACCTTTGTATAATCCACCATAAAAGTATATAACTATCACATTATATTTTCAAGATAATCACTTAATTGCTTTAGATGACTAACAGATAATCTTCTTCAATAAAACTCTACCTGATTATTAATTGGCAAATGAGAAACAATCTTCCAATGTCATTTCAATAGCTTCGTAAGTAATGATATAGCCACCATCATCTAATTTTACCTTGCTGATTGAAATAGTTATCGGAATACTGTCGTTATATAAGAGTGTTGATATTCCATATACGTCTTCTTGCAGATCCTTATAGTTGGAATTTGCCAGATTCATGGCGTAATCAAATACTTTACTCATATTCTCACTGTTTACAATTACCGCAAAACCTGAAGTTGCTCCATTTTTATAAGCTCCAGTAAATACGATATAGTCATCAGCAACATCATAGATTTCATCTGGTAGATAATCTCTTGTCGCACTTGTTATTTCGGGTATCTGATTGTAATTCTCAATCAATAAATCTCCTAATTCTGTAGTCTTTAATTCTTTCTTTTTTATAATCGGTTTATTTTCATCACCACATCCAACAAGTCCAAATAACACTACTGTTACCAAAAATATCTGTAATATTTTTTTCATTTCATCTTCTTGTATGATACACATGTACCTTGTTATACATGAATATCACTTTTCCTTTCTA
>CAYUXW010000046.1:0-8766 GCA_964449115.1 uncultured Erysipelotrichaceae bacterium
AAATGAAAACAGACCTTTTTTAAAAAAGTCTGTTTGTCAACAATCTGAAAGGACCATGGGGTCCTTTTTCTATAAACTCATAATATAGTCTCTTAAATCATCAAAGTCGCCATTAGGATAGATTGAGATGTCAATGTTTTTATCATTAATAAGAGAGTGCGTCAGTAAGAATACTTTCATACCTAACTCTTTGGCGATCATATCTTCATAGGCATCATTGCCAACCATCAGACAGTTTTCAGGTTTTTCATCAATTCTTTTTAGAAAATCTTTAAAGTATTCAATGTTAGGTTTGCAGTAACTGCTGTTTTCATAAGTTGTAATCAGTTCAAAATCTTCAACATCCAGTCCTGCCCACTGTATTCTTTGAAAAGTTGCGATTTCAGGGAATAAAGGATTGGTAGCCAAGGCTAATCTGTAGCCTTTTTCTTTGAGTTCTTTAACAAGTTTACCAGCTCTAGAATCAAAGCCACAACCTTCTTTAGCTTTTATAAAGTCTTCTCTATAAAACCTGTTAAATTCATCTTCATCATCTCTGGCACGATCGCCATAAATGGCAGTGAATTCTTTCCAGAAAAGTTCTTCATTGGTAACTTCACCTGTATTGTTATACATTGCATATGTGCCTTTCCAGATAGCATCAATCAGCTTTTTTGGTTCATAGCCTAACGGAGCTAATTTAGCTGCTAGATTCTTAAAGTATATTTTTGTGAATAATTCCTGATCCATTGGCAGTAATGTACCATCTAAATCGAACAATACTGTAGTAATTGACATAAAACACCTCCGATGCATTAGAAACAATATTATCACAATTACTTCAATAAGTAAAACGACAAAACAAGAAAATATGTAGGATATTTTAGATTACTTTAAAGAAGAGGAATTATTGATTAATAAGGTACTGTATAAAAACAAAACATCCTGACCGGTATTTATAATGTAATCTTTTAGTACTGAAGAATTGATATAACGGATATCAACAATAGTGATTTTCTTATATCCTTCTATAAGAAGTGGACATAAACTTGAACCAAAAGAATCTCTAAAAATAATCAATTCTCTATCGCTAAGGCAATTTTCGTTTTCAATGGTTATTATGGCCTGATTGCCAGACAGGAAAAACTCATAAGGATCTTTTCCATTAGCCTTATTAAAATCATACATTTCTTTTTGAACATATCCATCATTACCTAAATATGAAATTACAGCTTTCTGTAAGATATCATTTATTAGATAGGTGATTTTTTCTGCTGGACAATTAATAGCAGCTTGTCCAACATATACACCATAAAATTCAATATCCAGTGTTTTTTCAACAAATGGTGTTGTAACTTTAAAATCCATTTTTTCAGCTAGTCTTTGGATGATTTTTTCAAGATTCTGCTGTTTCCAGTGGGTATCAGTATAATAAAAATCTTCTAATTGTAATAAATCTTGTATTTCAATTTCCTGCATTGATGATAAATTCTCCTTTATAAAATTGAAGCATTTATCATAATCCAAGGATAAATAGCCATTTTCCTTAGCCAAATAATAGTTTTTATCTGGAATAATACTGAAATATATTCTATTTTTTTCATCAAATAGGTCAGTTGATATTTTATTAAATAAGTCTACAGCATGTTGCCACATGTTTTCTTTTGCCGGATACTCCAGTTTTGAAAGATAACCATCAACATAATAAAGTCCATTATTATCTAAATTGAAGAATATTTTATAAGCGGTATTAGCTTTAATAATTCTAAAAAGTTCTCTTTGAAAGAACTGATCTTGACTATATTTTTCAAAATCACTCATCCAGCTGGTATTTAAAACTGTTTTCATTTCAACTTTTGGAAACTTGGCCAAGTATCTTCTTTCAGCATCAGAATATTCCTTAAAAGGAGTCAAAATGTTACCAATAACAATCCCGACAAATACTACTAAGCAAACAGCAACGGTATAGATATTTTTTGTTTTTTCTTTCATTTTGTCCTCCTCTAAAATCTAAAGTATAAAAACGGATTAAATGATCCATCAACCAGATATCCGGTTACGATAATAAATAATAAAATATAGACAAATGGCTCAACGATATCAATAACCAGTTTAGAAATATTGTTTTCTTTTAATTTAGAAACAATGGTTTTTAAAAGTGGAGTAGAAGCAATTATTGAAATAGCTATAATAACTCCATAACTTTTTAAATAATAAATAGTTTCATAGGAAATAAAAGGTATATCTGCTAAGCCAAACATATTTGAAAGCTGTATAGAAAGAGAAGATAAATCAGCAGCATTAAACAATACGAATCCAAACAAGGTGATTATGAAGACATATAAATGCCCAATATAAGGATGTTTATCCAGATAGCTAAAGGTAAACAGTTTTTCTATTACCAACAGTAATCCATAAAATAAACCCCAGAGAATGAAGTTGTATTTTGCTCCATGCCAGAAGCCAGTTGCAAACCAGACAATAAAAATATTAATTAACCATCTGATTGTACGTACTCTATTACCACCTAGGGGAATATAAAGATAGTCCCTGAACCATTGACCTAAAGAGATATGCCATCTGCGCCAGAATTCAGTAACTGTCTTAGCGATAAAAGGATAATTGAAGTTTTCTTGAAAATCAAAGCCCAAAATCTTACCTAAACCAATTGCCATATCACTATATCCGGAAAAGTCAAAATAAATTTGTAAACTGTAGCATAAAGCACTTAGCCAGCTGTAGAGTACAGAAATATCAGTACTAACTGCATATTTACTAACGACTTCTCCTAGAAGGTTGGCCAACAAAACTTTTTTAGCTAATCCAATTACAAAGTGTTTAATTCCTTCAGCAGCCTTGTTAAAACTGTGAACTCTTGAAGTAAGTTGATGTTCAATATCGGTATATCTGACAATTGGACCAGCAATAAGTTGAGGAAACATGCAAATATATGTCGCTAAATGAATGATGTTTCTTTGGGCTTTTGTCTGACCTCTATAGACGTCAATGGTATAACTTAAAATCTGAAAAGTATAAAAAGAAATGCCTACCGGTAAACTGACCTTTAAAAAAGGAATAGATAATCCAGTTATATGATTAAAAGAGTCGATAAAGAAATCGACATACTTAAAATAGCCTAAAACCAACAGATTAAAAATTACTGATATGATAATTAGAATTTTAGATTTTGTATTATCAATATTTTGTTCTATTAGCAAACCGAAAATGTAACCCATCAAGATAGAAATAATCATCAAGGTTACATATTTTGGTTCTCCCCAACCATAAAAGAATAGTGAAGATACCAAAAGCACAACATTTTTTAAAGTTTTAGGTACAGTAAAATATAACAATAATACTATTGGTAAAAAATAAAATAGAAATGGTATGCTTGAAAACAACATGATTTTTACTCTCCTAGATAGAAAATCGAGCACAGAAAGTGTGATCGATTTCTTTTTTATTTGCTAATTTGACTAAAATAACAATTATTCTGCATTAATGTCTTTATTACACATTAAAAAGAATACGACTTGTCCAACGTTTCCTACAGTTACTTCTTCAGCTGAAGTACAGATGTTCCAGTTTAAATCAGCCTTAGCTTTTAAGTTTTCAATAAAACTATTGACATCAGCACCATCTTCTAAAATGAAGATATATCCTAAGAAGGGAATTGTTGAAATTGATGGACCAAATAAAGTAGCTTCCTTAAAACCTTCGATAGTTTCTGATGCAAATCCCATCAGCCAGTCTTCAGTGACAGGCATTACCATCGGTGAAAATTTAATAATTTCATTTTCGATTATAATGTTAGCCAGCTCTTCAGAAGTAGCATCAGGATTTTCATTAACAGCTTTTTCAAATGCGGTTAACAAGGTTTGCCCAGAACTTTTATTTTCTTCTTCTTTTGGTTTTGTACATCCAACTGTAGCTAGTAGTATGGTAGTCAATAGACAGATTGCTAATAATTTTTTCATATAAATTGCCTCTTTTTCTTTGGTTTATTAATAACCTCTATAAATATACCAAATAATCAATGAAATGCAATTGTGATTTTATGTGATTTCTTACTTTATAATGTTAGTTGAAATGAAGTATAATGAAAATGGAAAGAAATTTACGGTGATTTGATGAAGTGGTTTTTAATTTTGGCGTTATTATTTGTTATAGGTGCAATCACTTATTTTGGTTACTATGTCTTTAGAATAGTGATGGACCCTAATTTGAAATTACCATTTGCAGATGATGGCATTGATGATCCAAATAATGTGATGTATCCGACAACAAGAATACGCGAAAAATATAGATTGAAACATCTTGAAAGTTTCAATAATCTTCCTTTTAAAACATTGACAATCAAATCCTTTGATGGGCTTAATCTGTACGGCAACCTGTTAGAAGGTGAAAATACCAGGGAAACAGTCATTCTGGTTCACGGTTATAAAAGTTCAGCCGCCAGTGATTTTGGCGGAATATCGAAAGTGTATTTAAAAAGAAAATGTAATATCCTGGCTTTAGAAAATAGAGCTCATCATCGAAGTGAAGGAAGATACGTTGGCTTTGGAGAATTAGACCAATATGATATTATATATTGGGTTAATAAGGTCAATGAAATGTATCCTGAAACAAATATATTCTTGCATGGTGTTTCAATGGGTGGGGCAGCAGTAATTCATACCTGTAATAAAAAGATGGAAAATGTTAAAGGAATTATTGAAGATTGTGGTTTTACATCCTGTAAAGCAATAACTCAGACAATGATGAAAAGAGCCTTCAAGGTACCGTATTTTCCAGTTGGATATATCGCCAGTTTATTCTCGCTATTATTAGCTAAAGTTGATTATGATAAGAGTAATGGTATAAAAGAGGTAAGTAAAAGTAAATATCCAATTCTGTTTATTTCAGGAAATGAGGATAACTATGTTCCAGTTGCTATGACTTATGATATGTATGCAGCATGTAGCAGTGAAAAACATTTGCTGATTGTTGAAAATGCCGGTCATGCGGCTGCCAATGTTGTTAATGAAGATGAATATTTCAGACAGATTGAAATGTTTATGAATAAATATAACTAAAAGGGGGAAGTAAGATGAGTAAAATAGTTAATGAAGCAAAAGTTAAAAATCCTTTAATTGTAGCAATTAGAGAATTATTAGAACATCGAGCTTTATGGCTGTATCTATTGCTGGATGAAGCAAATAAAAAAGGTTTAAAACCTGAAGAGTTTGCTCCAGCAGCAGTAAAAAGATGTGGACTTTATCAAGGAGATCTGCTAAAAGAAAAAGGTGGTAAAGGAAATTCACTAACTGGTTTAAAGAAAGCTTTATTTGGTTTCTTTGCCCAAAAAGTATTTGAGATGGATATCTTAAGATGTGATGATGATCATCTAGACATTGATTTCCATTACTGTCCACTGGTTAAGGCCTGGCAGAAGCAGGGTTGCACTGATGAGCAGATTGCTAAAATGTGTGATTATGCTATGTGTGGAGATAGGGGAATCGGTGAAGCCTTTGGTGTGGAACTTGATTTACCGGATACTATTGCCAATGGTGGAAAGACCTGTCAATTAAGGTACATCAGAAGAAAGTAATAAAAAGGTTTAGATTTTTCTAAATCTTTTTATCAGAATTTTACGCAGGTAATTTTTCCTACAGATTATCAAAAAATAAATTATTTGTTATCTTAAAAATAATATAATTTATTTGATAGAATATTTTGGAGGGATAGTATGGATTACAAAACTAAAGATTTAACAAAAGTAAGTTTTGGAATAGCCATAATGTTTTTAGTTTTCTGGATTTATAATTTTTTGCTTGCTAAATATTTGCCAATTTCAGAGCCATTAAAATCATTAATTTCTACAATTTTGCTTTATGTAGTTGGGCTAGGTTTGTTTATTTTTATTACCAGGGATATAGATGAAACCAAATATAAGCAAGGAAAATTATCTTTTAAGACATATTTGATTTGTTTTCTTCTGCAGTTCAGCGCTTTAATACTTATGCTGCTGTTGACAGCTTTATCAACATTTTTTACTAAGAAAGTGCCTGCAGCAGGCAATAGCTTGTCTTTATCAATGTTATTTTCACTACTAGTTTTCGCTCCAATAGTAGAAGAAATAGTATTTAGACATTTATTTGCCAAAAAGCTACTAAAATATGGAGAAGCATTCTTTGTTTTAGCCTCTGCTTTCTGTTTCTGTATTGTCCATGGTGTTTCAATAGGTATCAATGCAATAGTTTATACGTTTATATTAGGTTTAATCTGGTCTTATTTACTGGTTAAAACAGGAAATGTTTGGATTGCTGTAATTTATCATTCGCTTTCTAATTTTTTTGGGGCAATTTTATCGCAAATAATTTTAACTTATTTTGAACAGCTGTTTCCTTTATACTTTATTTTGATAATAGTTTCAGCAATAAGTGGTTTAATATTATTTATTAAAAATAAAAAAGATTTTACCTTTGCGGATAAAGTCTTCAATCAAAATAATTTAAAGGCAATTTTTACCAATAAAGGGATTATATTCTTAACATTAGCTACTATTACTTTTATGATAATAAAAAGTGTAGCTGGATAATTAAATGGATCAAGTAAGAAAAAAAAGGATTCAGGTTAGATTTCTGAATCCTTTAATTTTAATCGTCCATATCTTCAAAAGCAGCCAAGCCTTTTTTAGCTTCTACTTTTTGGTCGCCGTGTTTTACCTTAGACATTGTTAAATATGATAATAAGACAAATATTGCTGAGTAAATAAATAGTATCTTATAGTCAATCAATCTCATTAAAGTACCAGCAACAATTGGAGTAACAATTTGAGCTGCCATACTGGCTGTATAATAATAACCAGTAAATTTACCAATATCAGCACCTTTACACATTTCAACAACCATCGGTAAAGAGTTGACGTTAATAGAAGCCCAGGCAAACCCTACCAAAGCAAAGGTGATAAACATTGGGATATTAATGGTATTTGATAAGCTGGTTAAGACAAAGCCAAGAGCAAAGCAGCCAGATAGTAATAGTGTTCCAAATCTAATCATCTTTTTACGGCCATATTTTGTTGCCAGATTACCAACAGGAATATAAGAGACAATTGCTCCAGCTGTAGCGATTAAAAGACAGGTGCTTGCTCCTCCTAAGCCTTGACCCATAACAACATTAACATAGGTTGTAAACCAGGTTGTTACAGCATTATAGCCTGTAAACCATAAAGCGATAGAAGCAAGTAAGAACATCAATGATTTTTGTACTTCTTTTGGAAGTCTTTCAGTTCCTGAACCATCATCTTCTGCCAGGTTCCATTCAGGGTGTTGTTTTTCCAGTTCTTTGTTTTTCTCAACAAGTTTTGGTTCATTAACAAAAAGGAATAACAAACCAACTGAAACAAACATAATTGCTGAGACAACCATAAATAATGGTTGATAATTGACATGTGCTAAACCAGCGATTTTAGCATTAGGATACATTATAGCTGCAATTGCCAGATAGATAATACCACCGACAGCCCCCATCAGGTTGATAATAGCATTAGCTTTAGAACGTAATGGTTTTGGTGTAACATCAGGCATTAAAGCTACTGCAGGAGAGCGATAGATTCCCATAGCGACTAAAAGAACTCCTAATACTATTACAAATGATGCCAACTTGTATGGCGATGGATTGTTGTAATAGCTGTTGTCAATAAGTGGCAGCAAATTCATCAAGATAACTGCACATCCAGTGCCAAATAAAATGAATGGCATTCTTTTACCAATTTTGGTATTGGTTTTATCTGATAGAGCACCAAAGAATGGTAATAAGAACAAGGCTAGAACATTATCGATAGCCATAATAGCTCCTGATATGGTTTCATTCATTTTGAAGGTTGTAGTTAGAATTAGCGGGATAATACTGTCATACAGTTGCCAGAAGGCACAGATTGATAAGAATGCTAATCCAACCATAAACGTTTGTTTATTGTTAAGTTTCATATTAATTCTCCTATTTCTGCATCTATTATAGGCTATTTTAACTAATTATTGAAACCTTTTATCGCTATGTGGGTAAAGATTAAGTAAAAAGGTCAAATATAATGTTATAAAAGTCTGATAAAACATTTTAAAATTGTTAAAACTTAGGGTAGATTTAAAATATTTAACCTTATTATCATGTTATAATTAAGTTAGTAAAAAAAAGAAAACTTAATAAATAATAGGAGGTGCTTTATGTTACATGAAGTTAGTTTTCTTTCTTATAATGAAAGAGATCATGTTAAAGGCTGGATTTATGTTCCTGCATGCAAACCAAAAGGTATTTTACAAATAGTTCATGGCTTTGGCGAGCATTCTAGAAGATATCTCCACATGATTGTATCTATGATGGATGCTGGATTTATTGTGGCAGCTGATGATCATGTAGGTCATGGTAAAACCGCAGTTGAAAATCCAGGTACCTTGGGTGATTGGGGTGATAAAGGTTATCGTACAATGATGGAAGATGAATACACATTAACCAAAACTGTAAAAGAAATATATCCTGATTTACCTTATTTCCTATATGGACATAGTATGGGATCATTTATCGCAAGAGATTATATCACAAAATATGGTGATGAATTAGCTGGTTGTATCCTATGTGGAACCAGTGGGCCATTTCCTGGACTGGAAGAAAGTAAGGTACGCTTAGAAAAAGCTTTGGCTGAAGGTAAGGGAAATGAGTCTGGAGCAGAAGAAATTGGTAAACTTTTAGGTTGGATGATTGAAAGATGTGAAGAAAACATCAGATTTGGTAATGAGTGGATCTGTC
>CAYUXW010000047.1:0-7912 GCA_964449115.1 uncultured Erysipelotrichaceae bacterium
CCTGCACTGGAAAAAGGAAAAGTTATCAAACTACAGTCGCCTTGTCCAACATCTAAAAAAGTAACGGTATAAATTGGCGAAAGTAATAGACGATTATTGTTAATAATTAAAACCAGAATCAAGCCTAAAAGATATCTTTTTTTTATCGATTCAAAATATTTGACAGCCAGAACTATCATTGCCAGTAATAGTATCAGATTAAAAGATCCAGTTAAACACAGTTTAGGCATGTTATCTATTTTTTCTAAAAAAGAAAGCAATAGGTCATCAATATTGATATCAATTGGCAAAAAACAAACTGCTAAGGCCAACAGATAAACTAAACCAAATATCGATTTTAAAAATACAAAACTTAAAATTGAAAATAAATCAGCCTGACCATAAAAATAAAGCTGAATTATCATAATATAAATATAAATTAATATTTGTCTTTTTTCTTTTATAAAACAGCTGATTATTTTAATACCGACAGGAATCAAAAAACTAATTGATTTTATATAATATGGTTTATAGAAAGCCAGCAATAATATTTCATAAGCCAGTCTTTTCCTTTTATCTTCTATAATGTTTAACGATGCCAGACCAATCAAAATTCTGATATAGCCATAGGGAAAATTGAAAAATAAACCCAACAAAAACACCAGCATGAAAACTATTCTGTTTGTAATTTTATCATAAAAAAATAATGACAGGATACTGGTTAAAAAGCTGACAAAAAAAGAAAGATGTAGCGATGATTGAGTAATAAAATATTTTTTATCACTGTCTATTTCCATTGAGTTCTTAAACAATAGTTGTAAAACCCATTTGTTGGAACTCTTAAGGCACTTATCATAAATCATTTTCCTGATTGAAAATTCAGCCCTTTTTATCTTTACTTCCTTTAAGGAGACAGAACCAATTATATTATTGGCTAAACAATAGTCTTTATAGGTAGAAAAATTAAAATTATTGTAATAATTTATTTCTTTAACTTCCTGATTAACGATTACTCTATCATCTAAAGAAAGATTTTCAGTGGTATATAAAATCACTTTATCAAGACCATTGCTTAACAGGTAGTAATTATTTCTTATCTCTACAACCCTGCCAGTTTTAAAGAAGGCTTTTTCTATAGGATATGAAACAAGTACAAAAGATACAATAATCAGGCTGCTGATAAATCTATTTTTTCTATCACTAAAAAAAGGCAATAAACCAATAATGATTATAGAAACAATTATTCTGCTTTTAAAAGTATTAAATAATCCTATGATGATGACTGATAAAGCAGGTATTAAAATCATAATCTGATATAATCCTTCATTTTTTCATACTTTTTTGGGCCGATTCCCTTTACTTCCATAATTTCTTCTAAAGTTTTAAAACTTCCATGGGTATTTCGATATTCAATTATAAGTAAGGCTGTCTTCTCCCCTACATATGGTATTTCCATCAGCCCATTCAAATCAGCACTGTTAATTGATATTTTTTCTATTTCTTCTTTTTTGTCCAAGATAATTACATCATTATTTTTCAAAACTGTTGTCTGATTCAAACAGGATAAATCAACATCATCATCGACATCAACAATTTCCAGTAGATCTGCTATGGTACTTCCTTTCTCCAATATTAAAACCTCATCTTTCACAGCATTGCCTTTAACATTGACTTCTATTGTCTGATTGACCATATTTAATAATTCCAACTTTGAATTATTAGAAATAACAAGTAAAAAAAACAATAAAAAAAGAAACAGGTTTGAAAGTATTTTCATACTTCATACTTGTTTCTTAATTTGATTTGTCCTAATCAATCTTTTTAATCTGAACTTTATAAGGATGAGAGACAAAGACCGTTACTGTATCTCCAACCTTACGGTCTAATAAGGCAATTGCCAGTGGTGTTTCGTTAGAAATCTTACCATTTATTGGATCCGCCTCAACAGTTCCCACAATTGTATACTCTTCCTCTTCTTCCTCATCTAAAGTCAAGATTACAACTTTTGATCCTAACTTGACTGTCTTTTTACTAGACTTTTTAGTAGTTTCATTTTTTAAAGCATATTCGATAATTCTGATTCTTGTTTCAATTTCCGCAAGTCTGTCAACAATTTCAAATAATTCTTTATTATCATCGCCAACACCATTTTTCTTAGCTTCAGCAATTTCATCATTGACAACAGATTTATCTTCTCTTAAAACTTCCAGTTCCTGCTGTAATTTACTTCTGCTGGCTTGTTCATCAAGGTCTATCAATTCAAAATTTGTCAAGACATAATCATTTTCCTTGATTGTTGCCTCAACTCTAGCCTGACGGTCTCTAGCCGCATCATAATCAGCATTTTCACTTAAATCTCCCTGTGATCTGGCTGCTTTTAACTCTTCTACAACCTGAACACGGTCAATATGTAAAAGTTTAATCTGTTCTTTTTCTAATTTGTTTAAGCCTTCTATTGTAAGGGCGATAACTTTATTTTCATCCATTTTCATCACTCCATTTAGTCTTTAGGTATTATATCATAACTGTAATTTAAATCAACCGAAGTTCATATTATTAGCTATGATACTGTAGATCTTTGTTTTCAATAAATCCATAGCCACCAGATTATGTGAACCTTCCGGAATAATCAAATCAGCATATCTTTTGCTTGGTTCAACAAAGGCATTGTGCATTACTCTGACAGTATTTAAATATTGATCACAGACATTTTCTAATGTTCTTCCTCTTTCTGTAACATCACGTTTTAATCTTCTGATAAAACGAACATCTGCATCGGTATCTACATAAATCTTCATATCGAGTTTTTCTCTTATTGCTTCATCATGCAAAACAAACAATCCTTCAAGTACGATAACATCTGCGGGATTGACAACCTCGGTTATTGCACTTCTAGTATGATTTACATAATCATAGGTTGGTTTTTCAATTGACTTGCCACTAATTAACATTTCCAGCTGTTCGATAAACAAATCGGTATCGAAAGCAAAAGGATGGTCATAGTTCGTTTTTAATCTTTCCGCAAAAGGTAAGTGAGTCTGATCCTTATAATAGTCATCCTGTCTTAAAATAATGACTGACTTATAATCATCATAAGTCTCTTTCAGTAATTGAGCGATTGAAGTTTTTCCGCTTGCACTACCACCAGCGATTCCAATAATTGTCGGTCTAGCCATATCTTTCATCTCCTAATACAAATACTTGTAAACGTTTTTTTGATGTTCTTCGTAAGTTTCCGCAAAATGCGCTTTACCAGTGCTGATATCATTAACAAAGAAATAATAATTGCTTTCAGCTGGATTCAAAGTTGCTTTTAAAGCCATTTCGTTAGTATTGCTGACTGGTCCAACTGGCAAGCCATCAACCAGATAAGTATTGTAATCTGATTTAATTGTTACATCACTTTCACAGTCTTCCCAAGAATCATAGGTATATAAGGCATAGCATACGGTAACTGATGACTGTAATTTCCATCCATCATTTAAACGGTTATGGAACACACTTGAAACCAGATACATATCTTCTTCATTACTTACTTCAAAAAGAATCACGCTGGCTAAAGTATAGATTTCATGAACTGTATATCCAGATGCCTTAATTTCATCTTTATATTTTAAATAAATCTCGTTTTGATAATCAAGTATTTTTTCTGTCACCTGTTCAACAGTGGTATTAGCAAAGAAGCTGTATGTTTCTGGAAAAATATACCCTTCTAAAAAACAATGTTCTGAATTAAATACTTCCTCAGTTAAAAACTCATATTTAGCAATTAACTGATAAATATATTTAACATCATTCCATTTCTGTAGAATTTCTTCAGCAGTTAAATTTGTCTTTTCAGCTATGTAGGCTGCAGCATGTTTAGCCCAGGAACCATCGGGAATAGTTACCATAACTTCCTCTCTGGAAGCTTTAGTTATATCAGAAAGTGTCCCAAATATCTGCTCAACACTCATATTTTTATCTAATATAAAGTTTCCAGCATAATAATCATTGACTTTGTTTAGTTTTACATAAATCTTGGCAATTTTAGTATCTCTGATAAATCCTTCATCATAAAGTTTGTTGATAATATCATCCATTGTCGAACCCTCATCAACTATAAATGCTGTTGGTTCAGATACTTCTGAAACCGGTTTCAGGCCATTTAAATAGCTTCTATACAGGAAAGCAAAGCCTCCAGCAAAAGCAATTAAAAAGACTAAAACTACTATTAATACAATCTTAGTCCTGTTCTTCTTGTTCTTGGCCATCCTGGAACACCTCAAATACTTCGTAAATCATTTGCCATTCATCTTCATCTTCAATTGCTTCCAAGTTACCTTTTTCATCATAACTCATCGCATATGTTTCACCTGTTTCATCTTCTTCATCATAAAACAGGACATAAGACTTACCATATTGCTCACTATCAAAAGTAAACAAAATTGTCATCTCAATCTCTTCGCCATCTGAAGTAGTTACATACAATGTTCTTTCATCCATAAAAGTACCTCCTAGTATATTGTATCCAAGTAGCCCTGTAATATTACTACAGCAGCCATGGTGTCAATCATTTTTTTTCTTTTTTTACGATTCATATTAGCTGAAATCATACTTTTTTGAGCACTGACAGTTGACAGGCGTTCATCCCACAAAATAACATTTACATTTCTAGCCTCTTCAAGCATAGCCTTAAAGTTTCGTGATATTTCAGCTCTTATACCCTCATCACCGTTCATATGCTTAGGCAAACCTAAAACAACTTTTTCAACTTTATTAGCATCAATTATCTCACAGACCTTATTTAAACATGTCTGATAGTCATCTTCTTCAAATCTGATAGTTTCAAATGCTGAAGCAAGCATACCTAAAGTGTCGCTTAAAGCGACACCACATGTTTTGCTGCCTAAATCCAAGCCCATAACCTTATTCATCTTTAGCTAGATAGCTCCTAACAATCTCTTTTAAAATTTCATCACGGTCTACTGTTTGGATTAATGTTCTAGAATTCTTGTAACTTGAGATATATGCCGGATCGTTTGTTATCAAATAACCGACAAGTTGAGTTACTGAATTATATCCACGTTCTTTTAACGCTTCATTAACAGTTGTAATAATGTGTTTAATATTGGCTTGTTTCAGCTCATCTGAATCAAACACTCTTGTTGCTGTATCTTTTCTAACCATAAATGAAACCTCCTTATACTATTTTACTAAATACTACCTTAAAATTAAAGATTAATTTACCTTACATATTTCTTTAATTTTATTTATCGCTTCTGGAAGTTTGCTGACATCTTTTCCACCAGCACTTGCCAAATCTGGTCTTCCTCCACCATTGCCTCCACAGATGACAGCTGCACTCTTAACCAGATCAGATGCTTTGATACCCTTGGCAATAGCACTTTTACTACAGGCAGCAGTAAATAAGATTTTCCCTTCATCAACTGTATAAACAAATGCTACACCATCTTTTAATTTTTCAACCAATGTCTGAGCCAGTGTTTTCAGTTCACTGTTATCTACATCTACTTTAGAAATGATAATTTTAAGTCCATCAGCTTCAACAAATTCGTTAACCAGATTCTCACTGGCAAAAGCACTAAGTTTATCTTTTAATTCGCTGATTTCCTTATTTAAATCACTGTTTTCTTTTAATACCTGCTGTAGTTTTTCACTAACTTTGGTAATACTATTAACTCTTAAATCGACTGCCAGAGATTCTAACAGCTGCTGTAAAGATAAGTATTCTTCATATGCTTTGAAGTTTGTTTTTGAAGTAATACGTCTGATTCCTGAGCCAATTGATTCTTCAGAAATAATCTTGAAAATGCCAACTTCACTGGTATTGGCTACATGAGTTCCCCCACATAATTCCTTAGAGAATTCTCCCATCGATACCACTCTGACTTCATCATCGTATTTTTCATCAAATAAAGCCACTGCACCAGAATTCTTTGCCGCATCAATTGACATTAATTCTGTAACAACCTGAAGTTTCTTAGAAATATTTTCATTAACCAGTCTTTCTATCTCTTTAATCTGACTATCAGTTAATTTTTCATAGTGAGTAAAATCAAAACGTCCATAATCTTTACAGACAAAAGATCCAGCCTGATTAACGTGTGCTCCAACAACCTTGTGCAAAGCTGCATGCAACAAATGCAAACTTGAGTGATTCGCTCTAATCAGGTTTCTATCTTCCAGATTGATTTTTAAAGTAAATTCATCGCCAACTTTAACCTGTCCTTTATTGACTTTAACACTATGTAAATGCTGTTTCAATGGAGCCTTAGAAACTTTAACGACTTCCAGTTGAGTATCTTCATTGAAAATAATACCAGTATCATAAATCTGTCCACCACTTTCGGCATAGAAACAGGTTTCTTCGAATACTACTTCTCCTGAATCGGTTAAAATATCAACCTTTTCGCCATTTTTAAATATACCGATTACTTTAGACTTGTTTTCGTTTTGAGTGTAGCCAACAAATTTACTTTCTTTATTGAAATTCATTAAATCAACTGATTGCTTACTCATTGACTGATCATCACTTCTGGCACTTCTTGCTCTTTCTCGCTGTAATGCCATCTGTTCATCAAAGCCCTTCTGATCAATTGTCAAACCTTTTTCCTCAGCTATTTCTTTAGTTAATTCCAATGGAAAACCATAGGTATCATATAACTTGAAAACTACTTCTCCATCTAAAACTTTTGAAGTATTGTCTTGCAGATAAGACTGTAAAATCTTCTCTCCTTCGCTTAAGGTTGTATCAAATCTTTCCTCTTCTGCCTTAACCAATATTTGAACATAATCAATCTTTTCCATTAAATATGGATAGTATCCCTTCATGATTTCAGCCACTACTGAAACAAGTTTATACATATAGGCACCTTTAATATCTAAATGTTTACCATATCTGATTGCTCTTCTTAGAACACGGCGTAAGATATATCCTCTACCTTCATTGGAAAAAGTAGCTCCATCAGCTAACGCAAATGTAACTGTTCTTATATGGTCAGCAATTACTCTGTATGCCATCTTGTTTTCACCTTCATATTTTTTTGAAGTCATCTCTTCAGTAGTTCTGATAATCGGCAAAAACAAATCAGTATCAAAGTTTGTTTCCCCACCCTGAACAATCGAGACCAGTCTTTCCAGACCCATTCCGGTATCAATATTCTTTTGTGGCAATTCCCTATAATCTTTTCTGTCAACACCTTCTTCAGCATTGTATTGTGAGAAGACAACATTCCATACTTCAATATATCTATCATTTTCCAATTCTTCAAAGAAAAGTTTTTCGCCTAATCCTTCAGGATCGTATTTTTCACCTCTATCATAGAAAATTTCACTATTAGGTCCACATGGTCCTACACCAATCTGCCAATAGTTATCTTCCGATTTCAAGATACGGTCTGGATTAAAACCTATCTCATTTACCCAGATGTCGTAAGCTTCTTCATCATCAATATATACTGAAACATATAATCTATCTTTATCAAAGCCAATCCAATCCTTATTGGTTAAAAAATCCCAAGCATAAAAGATAGCTTCTTTCTTAAAGTAATCACCTATTGAAAAGTTGCCCAGCATTTCAAAAAAGGTATGGTGTCTGGCAGTTTTACCAACATTTTCAATATCGTTAGTTCTAATTGATTTTTGAGCATTGGTAATTCTTTTATTTTTTGGTTTTTCAGTTCCATCAAAATACTTCTTTAAAGCTGCTACACCAGAATTTATCCATAGTAAAGTTGGGTCATTATGTGGCACTAAAGAAGCTCCTGGCTCTACCATATGACCATGGCTTTCGAAATAATCTAAAAACATTTGTCTTACTTGATCACTTGTTAATTGTTTCATAAACTTTCCTCCAATATAAATAAAAACTCGTCACCAATTACAGGAACGAGTTAACGCGGTACCATCCTGATTCATGTTTAAAACATGC
>CAYUXW010000048.1:0-7834 GCA_964449115.1 uncultured Erysipelotrichaceae bacterium
CCTCCTACTTTTGAATTAGTAACTTAATGCGTTTATAATCGCTTTTAGAAACTAATGCAGCCTTTCTTAACTGTCTTTTTTGTTTTTGTGATTTTCTAGGCGCTAAATGAGATGTATACGCACGGCCTCTTTTTAGCTTACCAGTACCTGTAACTTTAACTCTTTTAGCTAAGCCTCTTTTTGTTTTCATTTTTGGCATAATCTAATTTTTCCTTTCACTATTTTTTAATTGGCGTTAATGTACAAGACATTGTATTGCCTTCCAGTTTAGGTTTTCTATCAACACTACTTACTTCACTTAATTCAGTAATGAAGTCTTCCATAACTTTTTTACCAACATCTTGTCGAGTCATCATTCTTCCTCTAAAACGCATATCAACTTTAACTCTGTTACCATCTTCAAGCCAGCCTTTTGCCTGCCTGACCTTGGTATTGAAATCATTAGTATCAATGACCGGAGACAGTCTTACTCCTTTTACTTCAGTAACATGTTGATTTCTTTTTGCTTCTTTAGCTTTCTTTTGTTGTTCAAAGCGGTATTTACCATAGTCCATAATTCTGCACACTGGTGGTTTAGCTTTTTCTGCAACGCACACTAAATCTAATTCGTAATCATAGGCCGTATTCAAGGCTTGACTACGAGACATAACTCCTAATGATTCGCCTTCAGGAGCAATAACTAATACTTCTCTAAAACGGATGCTCTCATTGACTAAATCGCCTGGCACATTCTTCCTACTTATAATTAACACCTCTTTCTTCTATAAAAGAAAAGTGGGTTTGCACCCACTAAAATCAATCTAATTAATTGACAGTAGCTGTTTACCTATACCCGTTGGATATCAGGTGAGAAGGGGTGCTTCTTCTTTCCACAATTCTTTACCATAATTATATTACCAAACTAATAAAATAATGTCAACCTAAATTATTTTGTCAGCCTTGTCTTTTTATTTCAGATTTTATTTTATTTTCCTTACAAAACTGCTCTAATTTCTTAGCGCCTTCTACACCACAGAATTTTTCTTTAAAATCTTTAACTTTAACCAGGTTAAACAATTTTCTAGTATTTTCTTCATCAAAAAATATAATTATAGTCTCAACTTTATTACTGTTTTCCTTCATTAGTTCAGCAGTTATAGTAAGGGTATTATTATAAATTTCTCCATCCGCAAAGGCATTTTGCCCAGCTCCATAATAACGACATAACACAAATTTTTGATTAATAAGCATAATAACAACACCCCAATTTTTCTAATTTTTTAAAGTTTACTACAACTTATCAGTCATTGCAATATGTTTTAATCAAGTTATCAATTTCACAATTTAGTTGGCTACTATGTTGATTAATTTGTTAGGAATATAGATGATTTTTCTAATTGTTTTTCCTTCAGTCTGGGCAATTACATTAGGTAATTCTAATGCCATGGCTTTAACCGTTTCTTCATCAGAGTCAAAAACTACATTTACCCTACCTCTTAATTTACCATTAACCTGTACTACAACTTCTACTTCATCAACAACAAGTTTTGATTCATCATATTTTGGCCATGGTTCATAGGCAAGAGTTTCTTTTCCAGTATAATACTGATACATTTCTTCACAGACATGAGGAGTAATTGGACTTAGAATCTTAATAAAATCAATAATCATATCTTTATTAACTTTTTCAGCCTTATAGCACTCATTGATGAAAATCATCATTTGAGAAATACCAGTGTTAAAATTTAATGAATCAATATCTTCACTAACCTTTTTTACGGTGAAGTTAAAGACATAATCCAACTCAGGAGTTGGCTCATCAACAATTTTTCCTGGTGTTTCCATAATTAGACGCCAAACTCTTTCAATCCATCTTCTTGAGCCTTCAACCCCTTGCTCACTCCAAGGTTTTGAAGCTTCCAATGGTCCCATAAACATTTCATAAAGTCTTAATGTGTCAGCGCCATATAATCTAACAATATCATTAGGATCGACAATATATTCCGGATAACGTTTACCCATCTTAATACCATTGGCTCCTAAAATCATTCCCTGATGAATCAACTTTTTAAATGGTTCTTTTACAGGGACAATACCTTTATCATATAGGTAATTGTTCCACATTCTTGAATACAGCAAGTGACCTACAGCATGCTCTGGTCCTCCTACATATAAATCAACCGGCATCCAGTGTTTTAATAGGACAGGATCAGCAATAGCTTTTTCATTGTGGGGATCAATATATCTCAAGAAATACCAACTGCTTCCCGCACTGCCAGGCATAGTTGAAGTTTCTCTTTTTCCCTTTTGACCATTAACTGTTATATTCACCCAATCTTCAGCTCTGTCCAAAGGTGCTGCTCCACCTTTATTAGGCGAATAGTCATCCAGTATTGGCAGTATCAAAGGCAACTGTTCTTCAGATAGAGAAATCATATTCCCATCTTCTAAATGAACTATTGGAATTGGTTCACCCCAATATCTTTGTCTGGCAAAAATCCATTCCCTCAAGCGGTAATTAACCTGAGCACTTCCAAGACCATTGTCTTCCAACCACTTGTTCATCGTATTGATGGCATCTTCCTTATTCATACCATTGATAAAATCAGAATTGATATGAATGCCGTCTCCTACATAGGCTTCAACACTTACATCTCCACCTTCCAATACCGGAATGATTTCCAGATTAAACTTTTTAGCAAACTTATAGTCTCTTTCATCATGAGCAGGAACAGCCATTATCGCGCCAGTACCATAGCTAGCTAAAACATAGTCACTGATCCAGATTGGAATCTTCTTTTGATTTACTGGATTTACAGCATAAGCCCCAGTAAAAACTCCTGTTTTGTCTTTACTTAAATCTGTTCTTTCAATCTCAGATTTAGTAGCACAGATTTTTTTATATTCTTCTACTTCCTTTTTCTGCTCTGCACTGGCAATCCTATCAACTAAAGCATGCTCAGGAGCCAAAACACAGTATGTAGCTCCAAATAAAGTATCACTTCTTGTAGTAAAGACACTAAACTTTTCATCAGTATCTGCAACTTTAAAATCAACCTGAGCTCCATATGATTTGCCAATCCAGTTTCTTTGAATTTCTTTAGTTGATTCAGGCCAATCGATTTCTTCCAAGCCTTCAAGCAATCTATCAGCATATTTAACAATATCGATTACCCATTGTTTCATATTTTTTCTAACTACCGGATAGCCGCCACGTTCACTTTTTCCATCAATAACTTCATCATTACTTAAAACACAGCCCAGCTCTTCACACCAGTTAACTGGCATATCTATATACTTGGCTAATCCATCATCAAATAACAGCTTGAAGATATATTGTGTCCATTTATAGTATGAAGCATCACAGGTAGAAATCATTCTATCCCAGTCATAGGAAAAACCTAGATTTTTTAGCTGATGAGTAAAAAATTCGATATTTTCTTTAGTAAAAATATCAGGATGATTTCCTGTACTGATAGCATATTGTTCCGCAGGTAAACCAAACGAGTCAAACCCCATAGGATGTAAAACATTATAGCCTTCCATTCTTTTCTTTCTGGAAACAATGTCAGTAGCTGTATAGCCTTCCGGATGACCGACATGTAAACCCTGACCACTTGGATAAGGAAACATATCTAAAGCATAAAACTTAGGTTTAGAAAAATCATAGACATCGGTTTTAAATGTCTTGTTTTCTTCCCAATACTTTTTCCATTTTGCTTCTGTAATTTCGTGATTATAACTCATATAAATTCTCCTTCTTTAAGAAAAATAAAAGGTGCTACTCTAAGGACCCTTGCGGGCGGTACCACCTTAGTTGACCTATTTTGTCCACTTTAAATGACTTTAACGCAGTCATACGTCAGCTCATAGGGTGAGTTCAGTTAACTGCCTGCTGATTTCCATCAACCATCAGCTTTCTATCAAGTCCAGTTTTTCCTACTATTCCTACTCAACACTGCCTATATTTTAGTAATTGTAAGACTAAATGTCAAACTAATCCTTGAAATAATCTATTAGTATTTCTTTCATATAATTATATCTTCTAGCATAGCTATTATCTATTCTAATTAAATCAAAACCATATTTACGACAGATTTCATTTTTCTTCTGATCTCTTTCCTTAACCAATTTATCATTGTAATGTTCCTTTCCATCAAGTTCAATAGCAAAAATTGGCATTTCCTGGTTGTTGAAATCTTTTTGATATACCACAAAATCAAATCTTCCAGTATAGAATAAATCATTATAATTGTTGCCATCATTAAAGACATGGTTTATTGGAACCTCTTTATATACTGTACATTTTTTGCCATTTCTTAACACATTTGATAAAGCATGATTTAAGTTTACCAAAAGTGCTTCTTCCATTTCTGTACTATATGGCTTTATACCCAAAGCTCTAGATTTATTTTCTAAAGCGGTAACTTCATATTGCCCTTGACTTTTAACATATTGGACTAATTCATATAGGTCATCCTGGCTATGCTTATCCAGTTGATGCAATCTATCTATATGCTTTTGACTGCCAAAAATAACCAATTTATTTTTGGCCCTGGAAGTAGCAACGTTTATTAACTCGCGATTATTCTTCAGCCAATCGTAAGTTTTTGCAATTGTTTTATCTGTCAAACAAAGAGAAAATAAAATCTCATTTTTCTCATCCCCTTGAAAAGCGTGAACAGTTCCACAGGTTACATTTGATATTTGATAGTCCCTTAATTTTTGAGAGATTAATTGTTTCTGTTTGACAAACGGTGTTATTACTCCTATCTGTTTATCCTTATTTTCTAATATATATTCTATAATTGCTTTTGCTTCTTCTGGAGCTGTATTTCTTGTAGAAGTTTCATTTTCCTTAATCTCTTTAAATATCAGAGGATTGATACTTTCTGTTTTTGAGTCAATAACTAATTTTGAATTATAATATTTGACATTATTAAAATCTATTATTTTCTTATGGCATCTATAATGATGAGATAGTAATATTTCAGAAGAAACCGCATCTACTGATAAATAGGTTTTATAAATAGAGTTTTTAATATAATCATACTCATCAGTTATATAATACTTTTTCCTTAAATTGATGTTGTCTTTTTCATCTAGTAAAATAACTGGATTTAACTGCTGCGGATCACCTACCAGCATTAAATTTCTACCACGAATTATCGGTACTAATGAAACAGCCATATTACATTGACTGGCTTCATCGATAACAACCATATCGAAATACACATCAGGATTGCCAAGTTTATATGCAGATATGCAGGTAGTTGTAACAATAGGGAAAACCTTGATAAATTTTCTTAAATTATCTCCATTAGAAAGATAGCGATTGAAATTTCTCACTCTAACTTCCTCTTCTTCAATAAATACTATATCAATTAAATCTCTAAACCTAGGTTCTAATAAAGCTTTTAAACACTTAATTGAAGCATAATAAAGATATCCCTTAAATATTTTATCATCAACTACATAACTTAAGGCTTCTTCATTGGTAATTTTTCCTATCTCCTTTAAACGACTATTAATTTTTTCTAATTGAACACCTTGAAGTTGAATCTGATAGTTTAAATTATCGTTTGTCTCCAACATCTTTTCTGTGGTTTCTTTTCGCTCTTTCAATTCTATTATCTCATCATACTTTTTCATCAAATCACTCAATTTTTTAGCATCAATAAAAGTGTCTGATTCAAGTTTTTTAAGCATATTTTCATCTATTGTAATTTCCTTAATCTGCAGATACAACTGTTTTATATAATTGGTAGCTTCTAAAACTTTTTCATTATTTCCCAATCTTATAATTGGAAAAGAGATGACATCATCTTCATAAAACATTGAAGACAGTTTTTCAACAACTGAATCTATTGGATGATTGTTATATGAAGAAAACAGTAAAGTTCTTTTGTTGTAAAAAGCTGTTAATATGGTATTTATTATTGTATTTGTTTTACCTGTACCTGGTGGACCCTGTACATATGTTAATGGATATTTCATCGCATTATAAATTGCTAATAACTGGTCAAGGTTAATTTGACGGTTAATTAGAGCAATGGGATAATCTTTTCTTCTAACTGGCAATTTCAAAAACTCACCAAAAAAAGCAGCAATAGGTTTTTCAACTTTATTCTCTTTATATTTATCAATAATAAAGCCATACTGTTCAGTTAAATCCACCAGCATTTCTCTTCCAATGGCTATAATATAAGGCATATCATCGATTGCTTCATTATTGGCAAGATTGTCTGCAATACAATCTTCTATTGTTTTTAAGTTATCAGAAAAGTTATCTAATAAATACATCTGATCATCATCTAAAAATCTATTTATGCTATATTTTGTACCTTCAATAGTAAACTCTTTACAGACAGTTATATCATTATCTGCTTGCATTTTTTTATTTTTCACGTCCAAGAATAATTTGCGATAAGCTAAAACATATAATCCTTCTTTAGTATAAACACTTAAAATATTTAAACACAGCTGTTTATATTTTAAATTTGAACTCTTCGCTTCATTTTGAAAAGATTTTATTATATCTAAAAATTGGTACTCATCCAACGCAAAATCTCCACTTTTTATTTTTTCATCATCAATTTTACTAATAAGTGCATATTCACATTCAAATGGACTATTATCTAATCGTTGGCAATCGGCAAGATAATTTAATATCTTTATATTATAGACATTATCAAAAATTCTATGATATTTATTTGGATTATTTTCAATGTCTTCCTTCAGTTCTTTAGAAGTCCTATAATAGGACCCTTCTATAATTGCTGCAAACAATATATTTTTAAAATCAATCTTTAATTCTGCCAACATTCCATTGCCAATATGTAAACCGTCCACAACTAAAGTTATTGATTTTCCCATCAATATCTTTTTAATGGCAATCCAATACCTGGTAAGTTCTTTAGAAACATTTCGGTATTCGATACTTACCCATTTGCCTTCAAAAATTCCTTTAAATAACACCTTGTTAATATTATTCATATTTAAAATTCTCTATAATTTATAGTATCATACCATTTTTAAAATATCTATTAATTTGAAAAAAACAAAATTAGTTTATATAATTAAATTATGATAAGGAAGAAACTTCAACATAGAACACTGCCAGATTATAACTTAGCTGAAGAGCTGATAAATTCCATTTCCCATGGACTTGGAGTAGTCTTTGGCATTATTGTTATGGTTCTATTAATTATCAAATCAGTACAGAACAATAGTCATGCTCAGCTGATAACTGGAATCATCTATTCTTTTTCTTTGATTTCCCTATATGTCAGTTCTACTCTTTATCATGCAATAACTAACGAATTTGTAAAAAAGATTATGCAAATAATTGACCATTGTATGATTTACATATTAATAGGTGGAAGCTATACTCCCATTCTGGTTTTTAGCATTTCTAAAATCAGCCCCGTTAAATCAACTATCCTTTTGATTTTTATTTGGATTATTATTGCTGTTTCAATTGTTCTTAATTCAATCGATTTACATAAATATCGAGTTTTTGCTCATATTTCATATCTAGCTTTAGGATGGATTGTTGTAACTATTTTAAAAGATACCTATCTAGCTTTAACTCATGATGGTTTCATGATTTTGCTATATGGTGGCATTGCCTACACTGTTGGTGCTATCCTTTATGGAATAGGGGCAAAGAAAAGATATTTTCATTCAGTCTTTCATTTTTTTGTTCTAGCAGGCTCTATCCTGCAATTCATCAGCATATACCTATATGTCTTTATTTAAAAATTATTTAATGACATAAAATAAAAAAAGTAGTAAATCTTGGGTAATCGAAATCTTTTAGGGTCTAGACTTTTAGGGTCAGTTTTAGGGTCTT
>CAYUXW010000049.1:0-7463 GCA_964449115.1 uncultured Erysipelotrichaceae bacterium
TTTTGGGACATTTTCCCATGATACTACTTAGGACATTATCACTTATTAATCACAATCAGCTGATGTAATTCATTTGTTCTGTTTAATTAAAGCTGATATTGAGATATAATATAAGTAATAGATAGGAGTAAATTATGAGAAAAGCCCTAAAATTAGCTTTAGAAGAAGAACAAATCGAAGTCAAAAATAAATATGATGTCATTGATGCCTATGAAATACATCTCTATGGTGATGAAAGAGATAATTTTGAGCTTTATCCCTTATTAAATAAACCTGTTCTGGCAGTTCACTATCCACTGAAAAGATGTGATATAGTACAAGTCGCCAAAGAAAGAAACACTGAATACTTTAAAAAAGTAATTGACTTCTGTAAAAAAATAAAAGCCGGTTTAGTAATACATGCTGATAGTCCATCCTTTGATGTCTTCAACAATCCAGATGTAGAAGCTTTCTGTAAGATAATTAAGGATAATAAGATCATCCTGCATGTTGAAAACTGCTATCTGCACATTGGAGCTAAAGAAGGATTGAACATTGTAAAATATTTAAAGAATAGAATCGGTGATAAATATGTCTATCCACTGTTAGACACCTGCCATCTGATGATGAGCTCAATGTCATTTAAATATGAAGAAGAATCTTTTTTTCAAACGATGGATAACTATAAAAGCAAACGTTTCATCATGCATTTAAACGACAGCATCGGTTCTGGAGAAAAAGAAACCGGTGGAATACATGGCACCAACTTTTCTAGAAACCTATATCTTTTAAACAATATTTTATGGAAAATATACAACTATGAAAAAGAGGGCTATAAAGTCGACTGTGTTTTAGAAATAAATGAAAAAGATTATGTCAATGTTCCCGATGCTATTGAGCTGGCTAAAAATATTGATATCTTCTGGAATGACTATATTCTGCAAGAAAAATGCCTTGATTAAGCAAAATAAAACCAACATTTAACTGCTGGTTTTATTTTTTTTAAACATTATCTTCTATATCAGTCTTATAGGAATAGTAGAATAGCACAAGCCAGATAACCGTAGTCATAAATAAAAGTGTAAACATACCATGTCTGTAAGTGTTTATGGTATAAATAAATGTAAAGAAGACTAGTGGTAAGCTGGCAAAAAGCCCCGTAAGCAAAAATCCCTTTTTGCTTTTTTTATCAACTCCAACAAATAACATACAGATACCCACAATTGCAGCAGTAAAATAAAGAAGTCTGGCATTATTGTAAAGAAACATCCACTTGTCAGAAAAACTATAATGGTATAACCCTTCCATATTCAAAAGTAACATCAATATACCCGCTGTTTTTAATACTAGTAATTTTTTCATACACAATCCTCCCGATTACATAAAAACATTTTTTGTCTCAAAATATTAACTGTAATCTACTCTCTATTAATATTGTAGAACTTAAAATAGCATTTTTCAATTATTATTCTTTTAAATTTCCTTTTTTTAAAATATAATTCTATAATATAGGTGGACTGAAATTAAAAAAGAAAAACTATGAACAAGAATTGGTATAGACTGGACACTGCTGCCTTACTTTTTCCGGCAGTCATGAACAAAAACTGGAGCAACGCTTTTAGAATCGAGGCGACTATCAATCACGAAGTCGATCCTTTTGTCTTGCAGAAGGCTGTTGATGATTTGAAGGTTCGCTTTCCTTCCTTTTATGTTGGCTTGCGTACCGGTTTTTTCTGGTCGTATTTACAGGAAATGGAAGAAACGCCAAAAGTAATGAATGAATTTGCCTATCCATTAACTTTAATGTCTTATAAAGAATTGAAAGATAGCTGTATTAGAATTCTTTACTACAAAAATAGAGTTGCGGTTGAATTTTTCCATGCTATTACCGACGGAACAGGAGGAAATATCTATTTGTGTTCCCTTCTGGCTAGATATCTGGAAATCAAATTTGAAATTGAAATAGGCAAAAGCCCTTTTGTGGTCAATCATGATGAACCTGTCAGCGAAGAAGAGCTGGAAGATAGTTTTCATAAACACACCAATAACTATCCAGCCAGCAGAAAAGAAAGCAAGTCTTATCAATTAAAAGGTACAAAAACTAAAAACGATTATTTTACTCTTATAACTGGTGTTATTGAAACATCAAGACTTAAAGAAATATCTAAAGACTACAATTGTACTATTACTGTCTTTTTAACCGCTGTGATGGTTGAAAGTATCATAGAAATGCAGAAACAAAAACGTTTACCTCAACTGCAGAAGCATGTCAAAATTACTATTCCTATCAATTTAAGAAAGCTTTTCGGCAGTAAGACTGTTCGTAATTTTGTCTTACCTATCAATGTGGGTGTAGATCCAAAAAAAGGAGATTATTCCCTAAAAGATTTATGCAAATCTATTGCCAGTCAATTCAACTATGAAATAACACCGCAGAATATGGCCAGCAGGATTGCTTCCAATGTCAATCCTCAAAAAAACATCATTCTGCAGATGGCTCCACTGCCAATAAAGCGCTTGGTGCTTGGTGCAGTTTATCACCATTCAGGAGTATTGACATCTTGTTTGAATATATCTAATCTTGGTGTCATTACCTTGCCAGAAGAAATGAACCCTTTTGTTGAACGAATTGAATTTATCATTTCGCCTCAAAAAAACAACATTAATAACTGTTCAGTTTCTTCCTTTAAAAAACATACCTATATAAATATAAATCGCAATATTGTAGAATCAGAATTAGAGCGAATCTTCTTTTCTAAACTGGTTGAACTAGGTGTACCTGTAACCATTGAAAGTAATTAGGGGGTAATTTAAATGTACTGTGTCAAATGCGGAGTTAAATTAAGTGATGACTTAACTGTTTGTCCTTTATGTCAGACAAAAGTCTATTATAATGATGAACAGGTTAAAGCGGCTAAAGAAAAAAAATATCCTGAAACAATGCCAACAAAAAGCAATGCTAACAGATCACTGGCAACAATTTTAACTATGTTTTCACTGCTTGCTGTTTCTATCATCTTGACTTTAAATTATCAGCTGTATGGTGAAAACAGATGGGGTGGATATGCAATTTTTTCCATTGCGGTCGTTTATTGTATGCTGATTTTGCCATTATGGTTTAAAAAACTAAATCCTATTGTAGCGGTAATAATCAACCATACTGCCATATCACTGTTTCTTTTATATATCAACCTTAAAACCGCTGGCAATTGGTTTCTAACATTTGCCTTGCCATTAAATATTATTATCTGTGTCAATGTGGTGTTGGCAATTATATTGATTAAATATGTCAGTAAAGGCGGTTTCTTTATTTCCGGGGGAATACTGATACTTATCGGTTTATCAAGTATGCTGGTTGAGTTTTTCCAACATCTTACTTTTGGAACAAAAATGTTTGTCTGGTCACTATATGTTGTTAACAGCTGTGCCATCTTTGGGGTTTTCCTCATTTTAGCTGGAATAATAAAACCTTTGCGCAATTATCTTAAAAAAAGATTTTTCATCTAGAGTGTGATAACACTCTTTTTATTTGCGGCTAGTATCAACAACTGATATAATAGGCACATATTTTAATGAGGATATGATTATGGAAAAAAATAGAATGGAAAAAAGATATGGTTTACCAACAGCTGTTTCTATGGTCATCGGTATCGTTATCGGATCAGGAATATTCATTAAAGGTGGTAAAATTCTAAGTTTGACTAATGGCAATATGCTTCAGGCGATCGCTGTAATTCTTATAGTAGGTCTAATCTGTATTATCTGTTCACTGGTATTTGCCTCACTAGGTTCACAATATGAAAATGTTAATGGAGTTGTAGACTTTGCTGAAGTAGCTTTAGGCCCTAAATATGCCTACTTTGTAGGCTGGTTTATGACTACGATCTTTGCCCCGACAATCGCTGCCATGTTAGCTTTTTTTTCAGCAATGATGTTTGGAGCCTTATTCAATATTGAAGCGGTTGATTTTGCGACAGGAAATATCAACTATATGACTGTTGGCATTGGAGCGATGTTTCTGATGATAGCCTATGGAATTAATGCCCTTTCACCAGTAATAGCTGGTAAACTTCAGGTAGGTTCAACGGTTATCAAACTTATTCCACTGGTTGTAATGGGAGTTATTGGTACAATTGCTGGATTAAAAAATGGGTCAACTCAAACAGTATTGAACTTTGTCAATACCAATGAATATATTGCCAGTGAAGGCGGTTTCTTTAATGCCATTGTTGGTTTTGCCTTTGCTTATGAGGGTTGGATTTTTGCTACCTCAATTAATTCAGAATTAAAAAATGCTAAAAGAAATTTACCTCTGGCTTTGATTATTGGCTCTGTAACGGTAACGATTTTATATGCCTTATATATCTTCTCTATGAGCTCTCTAGGTGATGTTTCGCTTATCATAGGCACATGGCCTTTTGGAGAAAAATTAGCTGGTCTGGCCTTTGCAAATGTCTTTGGTGAGCCTTTTGGTATTCTAATCTATGTTTTCATTACTATCAGCTGTCTTGGTACGCTTAATGGTGTGGTAATGAGCAGTTGTCGTTCTCTTTATTCTTTATCAGTTAGAAATCTGGGTCCTAATCCTGAATTTTTTGCCGATATCGACAAACAGAACAACTTCGCCATCAAGTCCTCTTTGATTGGTTTAATGCTGGCTGGCTTCTGGTATGGCTGGACTACAACTATCTGGATGGGTGGACCTGATATGATGGCAACACTGCATACCAATAACTGGATTGGCTGGGAACCAGATGAAGTTTGTATTATCTGTCTATATTTGATGTATATTCCGATGATGATTGGATTAATGGTTAAAGCTAAAAATCTATCTTTCAATGAAAGGTTTGTCATTCCTTTTTTCGGATTATTGTCCTGTCTGTTTTTCTGTTACAGCTGTTGGGTCGGAAAAGGCTATCAACAATGTCTGGGCTTTCTAATATTCTTTTTCATCGTTGAACTTATCGGCTTTGCTTTTTTAAAGAAGAACACCAAGAAGTAGTCAATTGATTACTTCTTTTTATATCCATTGATTATGATATAATTTACTCAGTAGATTGAAAGGAAAATAATATGTATTATAGCTTTAAAAAAATTAACATTGAGTCACCATTTCCTACCACACAATGTGGACACCTTTCTCAAACAAGAGAATTGTTTGACTATAAAGATCATCTTTTTGCCAGAATTATCGGTTTTAAAGATGAAAAAAACTGGCTGATCCATGTTTCAGCTGATGTACTGGCTATTGACAGAGAATTTCGCCTACAGCTTCAAAGTACTGTCAGAGAAAAGTTAAATGATGAAAACATTAATCTGATAACTTCAGCTACCCACACCCATTATGCTAACAGTGTAAGAAATGATGAATATGTGAAGTATTTAATGGAAATATTAGTTGAAGGCATAACGAGTATGCCATATCAGAAAATTGGTGAAGTTAAGTGTACATATACCAATATGGTTACCAATGCTGTAGGCAAATCAAGAATCTCAGGTTATGAATCAAATCTAGAATATTTAAACCTGATTACCTATTTTAAAGATGAAGATGTACCATTTTTAAGAATAGTCATCAATAACTGCCATCCTACTATTCTACATGCTGATGTTCCTTTTTTCTCAGCTGAATATCCCGGCTATGTTTTAAAACTTATGGAACAGGAAGATGAAAGCTGTGACAACAGCTTTATTATGGGAGCATCAGGCGATATTTCTTCCAGATTTGTCAGAAGTGGTCAAGCTTATGAGAATATGGTTGAACTGGCTGAAAGACTTTTTGAAGAGATTAAGATTTTATCCCTCAGAGATAACAAAAAAATCCCATTAAAACTGGAATATAAAGAAGTTGAAGTTGATTTAGAACATGAATTCAGTCCAATTGATTTATCCAATATCCGTACTGACTTGACAGATAGAGAACTTGAAACTATCAGATATGGTCAGATTATGAGACAGAAACTTGAAGAGTCAAATGCTGTTATTAAAAAGGCAAATTTGGCCAGTTGGGATTTGGGAGCAGTTAAAATTGTCTTCTTCCCAAATGAAATCTTCTCAGCTTATATGAGTCTTTTAGACCTTTCAAAAACTATGCTTGTTTCTTATTCAAATGGCTATGGGCCATATGTTTTACCTATTGACTTCCCTTATCTGACCTACGAAATGTTTACCGATACACTAACAGTACAAACTAAAGAAAAACTTATGGAAATCATTAGAACTATCTAAAAACTAAAGCCGCCATCAGGCGGCCTTTATTATCATTTATTTCATTATTTTTCTTTTAATTTTTTCAATTATCGGATGAGTAAGTGGTTGATTTTTTCTTTTTTCTGCTTTAATTCGTTTACTTTCCTTTTCACCTATCAATTTATTCAAATGGAGAAAAGCACTGTTTGCTAAAAATGAATTTTTATAAATTGTTTCTCCAGTTTTCAGTTTAAACATAATTGCTTCTGGGCTTCCATATTCTGAATACTTTCCTGTCCATTCCTGCAAATCATCATAAGAAATATAGGTAGCCATAGAATCATCTTCAGTAGCATAAATGATTATTCCCTTTTCATAGATATCCATTGTCTTATAATCTTTTACAAATTTAAAGACAAAGAAACTGATAGCAATTAAAAACAGCCCCAATAAAATGGCGTAAATATTTAAAGTCGCACATAGTGCCAGACCGACAACCAAAAATAATATTTCCGACATCTTAGATTTGAAGCCAATTTTTTTTATCAATTTTCCTTCTGGATTTATTTCTTCACGCTTTACAAATTCAATTTTCTTCTCCATATAAGTCACCTTTTCTATTTATATTTTATCATATATAAGGTATAATTAACATCGGGAAGTGATTTTATGGAAATTTTAATATCTATATTTATGGCAGTTGGATTTGTACTTTATGATGAATCCAGGATAAGAAAGGAAAAGAAAGCACTGGAGGATATCAACCTTGATCAATACCAGTGTACAAGTTATTTCAACAAGTTATCAAACTGGCTGATTGCCTTACTGATTTTTACTGCTTTCTGTGTTTTTATTGGTTTCAAAGAAAATAATGATATTTTGATTTATGTATCCATTGCTCTGTTCATATCAGGATTAAGTTTAACCAGATATGCCTATCATTCTATGAAGTTATATCATAATGAGACAAGATGTATTATTGAAGGAAAACCAATTCAATATAAACAGATCAAATCTGTTCGCAAAAAATCTTTCCTGCCATTTTCCAAAGGTGAAGTAATTCTATATTCCGGAGAAAAGAAATATGTCTATCATCCAGCAATTGAATTAATCAATCAACATTTAAATCTTAAATAGAAGCTTCAATCAAGAAGCTTTTTATTTACCTCTAAATATTATAAGCCACAAAAAAAGAGCACATCTGCTGTGCTCTTTAATGCTTTAATTTTAGTTTAAAGACTATACCATCCAACCTAATGCACCCAGTATGAATGCAACTACAAACAAGATCAGGA
>CAYUXW010000050.1:0-7059 GCA_964449115.1 uncultured Erysipelotrichaceae bacterium
GATCAAATGAAAACAGACCTTTTTTAAAAAAGTCTGTTTGTCAACAATCTGAAATCATTCAAAATGAATGATTTTTTATGGTCTGATCTGTATTCTTTCAATACTGATTGCTTTTTGTTCATTGCTATCAATATCGACAACAACTGCTGAAAATATTGCTTCTTCATTCGAAATAGTATATTTGGTCTTTATTTTATCAATCATAGATGTTAATACTTCATCTGTATCTCTACCTAATACTGAATCATATGGTCCAGTCATTCCAACATCACATATGAAGGCGCAATTATCAAATATAGCTTCATCGGCAGTCTGGATGTGAGTGTGAGTTCCCACAATCATTTGAACTTCCTGTTTGAAATACTGCATAAAAGCATATTTCTCACTGGTCGCTTCAGCATGAAGATCAACAATCTTTATATCGCAGGGATTATCTATCAGCAACTGTTCAAAAGCTTCGAACGGTGTTTTAGTGGTATTTGCCATAAAGATTGTTCCACACACATTAAAGATACCTACTTTTTTTCCTTTTATTTCAGTAATATAACAAGATTTTCCAAAATCTTCTGGTTCTAAATTTGCCGGTCTGATTAGTTTTTCCGCCTCATCAATAAAGGTATAGATATTGTCTTTACTGAAAGTATGATTACCCATTGTAATACAGTCAACTCCAAGATTTATAAAATAATCATAAATCTTTTTGGTAATCCCTTTGCCATGAGCTGAGTTTTCACCATTGATAACTAGTAAATCATAATTATACTTATCTTTCAAAAAGGGAAGATGTTTGCTTAAAGCTTTTCTTCCCTGTTTTCCGACAATATCTCCAACAAATAAAACTCGTAACATTATTTTGCCGTCTCGCTCGCTCTAGTTTCTCTTATTACATTAACCTTAATCTGTCCAGGATAAGTCAGTTCATTTTCAATCCTGTTTTTAATTTCTCTAGCAACTCTGTAGCAGTTGGCATCATCAATTCGATCAGGTTGAACCATAACTCTGATTTCTCTACCAGCCTGAATGGCAAATGATTTCTCTATTCCTTCAAAACTGTTGGCAATCTTTTCCAGTTCTTCTAATCTATTGACATAGTTTTCCAGTGATTCATATCTTGCTCCTGGTCTAGCAGCTGAAAGTGTATCGGCTGCAGCAACAAGATTAGCAATAATAGAAGTTGGCTCTTCATCACCATGGTGCGAAGCAATAGCATTTAACACAACTTCATTTTCACCATATTTTTTACATACCTTAACACCTAGTTCAATATGACTTCCTTCTTGTTCAAAGTCAATAGCTTTACCGATGTCATGTAATAAGCCGGCACGTTTAGCCAGTGACTGCTTACAACCTAATTCGGCAGCCATCATACCAGCTAAATGAGCAACTTCAATGGAATGCTGTAAAACATTTTGCCCATAAGAATAACGATATCTCAAACGACCAATCAGCTTGATTATTTCTCTATCAATTTTACCCAAACCTAACTGGAAAACTGCTTCTTCTCCAGCTTTTTGAATAACATCATTTATTTCAGCTGTTTTCTTTTGAACAACTTCTTCAATTCTACCTGGTTGAATTCTTCCATCTTTTATTAAATGTTCCATTGTCAGACGAGCAATTTCTCTTCTGATAGGATCAAAACATGAGATAGTAATTGTTTCAGGTGTATCATCGATAATCAAATCAACTCCTGTAGCCTGTTCAATAGCACGGATATTTCTTCCTTCTCTACCGATGATTCTACCCTTCATTTCTTCTGATGGTAAACCGACTACAGAAACTGTTCTGTCAATTGTTTCTTCCTGTGAATATCTTTGAATAGCCTGACCGATAATGTTTTTAGCAACATCACTGGCTGTGGCTTTGGCTTCCTCTTCCTGTTCTTTTATATATAATGCCATTTCATTGGCAGTTTGATTTTTAACAACTTCAAACAATTCTTCTTTAGCTTCTGAAGCTGTTAGGTTAGCAACTTTTTCAAGTACGCTTGTCTGTATGTCAATTTTATTTTGTAATTCTGCTTGCATCTTGTCCAAATCAGCAGTTCTTCTCTCCAAATCGTTTAATTTATCATCAACCTGTTTTTCTTTATTGTGTAATTTTTCCTCACGGAAATTGAGATTGTCATCTCTCCTTACTAGTCTGTTTTCTAAATCAGTAACTTCCTGACGCTGTTTCTTGATTTCTTTTTCAGCGTTAAGTTTTAATTCATATGCAGCACTCTTACCGTCTAATACTGCTTGTCTTTTAACAGCATCAGCTTCGATATTTGCCTCTTTTATAACTAATTCAGCTTTTTGTTGATTCTTGTTTAAACCGATTTTAGACATAATATTCATTACAATTATGCCTACTAATAAACCTGCACTAATTCCCAAGATGAAGGCTGTAGTTGTACTCATATATTAAACCCTCCATCTATAAATTTAAATTAACACTTCTATTTTACCACATTTTTCCCATAATTCCATAGTTAATAATTATTTTATATTTAAGACATTTTAAATTTAGAATATAATCTTAAATAAAATATATACTTTAACAATTAGTCTTTTTTTACTTTATAGAAAAACACATAAAAAGCCCGTAATATTTTACAGTTACGGACTTTTTCATTCTTATTCTGCTTTAGAGAACATATCCTTGCCTACTCCACATAGAGGACATACAAAATCTTCTGGAAGATCTTCAAATTTTGTGCCAGGGGCAATTGAACCATCAGCATAGCCTTCAGCTTCATCATATTCCCAACCGCAAACATCACATACGTAAATCATTTTTCTTTTCCTTTCTTTAATTATTTAAACCAGGATGATAAAGGCATTTATCAGCACTATCCTGGAAAAATTATTTCTCTCAAATTTAAAATAAATACTATTTTTGAGATTATAAATATAATAAGTCTATTGATGAAGTTAGTCAATTGTTTTAAACCAACTCATCAAAAGCATCTAGTTAAAATTATTTAATTTTTTCAAAATCAGCGGCACCATGCTTACATAAAGGACAAATAATATCCTCAGGAAGGAATTCGCCTTCGTGAATATATCCACAGATAACACAGACATATCCTTTTTTACCTTCACTTTGTGGTTTAGGTTTAACATTTTCTAAGTAATAGGTATATGACATTGTCTCTTTATCTGAAATAACTCTAGCTTCATCTACAGAACAGATAAACATACCATGAGTGTCAAGATCCAAATATTTTTCAACTTTCAGTGACATAAAAGCATTGATATATCTTGGTAAAAATACCAAACCATTGTCAGAACGAAGAACCTCTTTATTTTCAAATTTGTTTACATTTTTACCACTGACAAAGCCAAATTCTTGAAATACTTCAAAAGGTGCATCAACACTTAAACAGTTAATATTCATCTTTCCGCTCTGTTTGATGACATTGTGAGAATAGTTATCCTTGTTTATTGTAACTGCAACACGATTTGGGGTGTTGGTAACCTGGGTTACTGTATTTACAATTAATCCATTATCCTTTTTACCATCATTAGATGTGACTACATATAAACCATATCCAATACGGAAAAGTGCTGTCATATCATGTTTATTGGCTGTTGTATCTTGACGGGCGATATAGTCTTTACACAATTCTTTTACCAAAGTGTCAACTTGCTCTGAACTTTCTTCATCAAGAGCTGACATTATTTTGACAGTTGTATCAGTAAACGTCAGTTTTTTACAACCTTCAAGCATTGTTTTCATTACTTTGGCAGCCAGTGGTGCCCAGCTTCCATTTTCAATCAAGCCAACAGTACGATTAGAGAAATTTCGTTCAGTCAGATGATTTATAAATTCACGCATAAATGGGAATATTTCAGCATTATAGGTTGTTGTTGCCAGAACCAGCTTGCTGTATCTAAAAGCATCAGCAACCGCCTTAGACATATCACAACGAGCTAAATCATAAACAACTACTTCAGGACAACCACAGGCATACAGTTTTTCTGCTAAAACCTGAACTGCTTTTCTAGTATTACCGTAAACTGAAGTATAGGCTATAACAATCCCATCCTTTTCTGGCTGATAACTAGACCAGGTATTATACAAATTAAGATAATATCCTAGATTTTCTTTTAAAGCAGGACCATGAAGTGGACAAATAATCTGAATATCCAAGCCGGATGCCTTTTTAAGTAGGTTTTGCACTTGAATACCATATTTTCCAACTATGCCGATATAATAACGTCTTGCCTCGTCTGTCCAATCTTCATCTACATCCAAGGCACCAAATTTACCAAAAGCATCTGCTGAAAATAAAACTTTATCAGTACTATCATAGGTTACGATTACTTCTGGCCAATGGACCATTGGAGCAGCTACAAATGCAAGATTATGTCTGCCTAAAGAAAGGGTATCCCCTTCTTTAACAACAATCATTCTATCTTCAAAATCAACACCAAAGAAATTTTTCATCATGACAAAAGCCTTGGCTGATGAAACTATTTTACTATTGGGAGAAGCATTTATAAATTGAACAATATTAGCAGAATGGTCTGGTTCCATATGTTGAATAATCAAATAATCTGGTAATCTGTTATTCAAAGCTAGCTTGATATTTTTCAACCACTCATCGGTGAATCTAGCATCTACTGTATCCATAATAGCGATTTTCTCATCAATAATCATATAAGAATTATATGACATTCCGTTAGGGACTAAATATTGTCCTTCAAATAAATCAATTTTATGATCATTTACACCAATATATTTAATATCTTCAGTTATTCTCATTTTCAAATCTCCTTTTTATCTATAATTTTTAAACTTTTAAATAATTTTACATTGTATTACATCAAGTAATCTTGGCAATATTTCTAATATTGCTTTTTTATCATCTAATATACTAATTTATCCTATTTTTATATTTTTTTCAATTACTTTAAAATATTAAAAGAAAACATTACTTTAAAATATTAAAAGAAAAAAGAGCAAATCATTACTCTTTATTCCTTAATATTAAATCAAATCAATTATTTCAAAATTTTTAATTTTTCCCTGTGCGAATAATTTCGTGCAGATTCGTATTAATTTCTTCATAAATTTTTGGATTGGCTTCTAAAAACAATCTGACATTTTCTCTACCCTGACCAATCTTTTCACCCTGATAAGAGAACCAAGAACCTGATTTATCAATTAATCCGTACTCGACACCCAAATCAATTACTTCTGCTACACGAGATATTCCTTCACCATATCTAATCTCAACTTGTGCTGATTTAAAAGGTGGAGCAACTTTATTTTTTACAATCTTAACATTAACCTTATTACCGATAATTTCAGAACCCTGTTTTACAGCTTCACCTTTTCTGACATCAACCCTGATGGAAGCATAGAATTTTAAAGCTCTGCCACCAGTAGTAGTTTCAGGATTGCCGTAAATAACACCGATTTTTTCTCTTAACTGGTTGATAAAAATAACTGTACATTTACTTTTATTCATTACGCCTGATAATTTTCTCATCGCTTTAGACATCAGCCTTGCTTGTAATCCCATATTGGCATCAGACATAATACCATCAAGCTCTGCCTGTGGTACAAGTGCCGCTACCGAGTCTACAACCAACAGATCAATCGCTCCAGATTTAATCAGAAGCTCAGCAATTTCTAAAGCCTGTTCTCCTGAGTCAGGCTGAGATAGTATTAACTCATCAATTTGAACTCCCAGGTTTTTAGCATACATTGGATCAATCGCATTTTCAGCATCTATAAAAGCTGCTTTGCCACCCGCTTTTTGAACTTCAGCTATTGCATGAAGAGCTAAAGTTGTTTTCCCACTTGATTCAGGTCCATATATTTCTACGATTCTTCCTCTTGGATAACCACCAATTCCTAAAGCCTGGTCAATCAAAAGTGAACCAGAACTGATAGCATCCTCTTCAACCTTTACACTATCACCTAGTCTCATAATTGAGCCTTTTCCATATGTTTTTTCAATTTCTTTAATGGTTTGGGCTAAAACTTCATTTTCTTTTTTGTCAGCCATAAACAATCCTCCTAAACAATACTTATCTATTTATCACAATTATCCTTATTACTTACTTTCAAATATAATTCCCTTAGCCTGATTAAAATAATCAATTCCACCTAAAACTGAAACGATTGTTGAAAACCACAACAATATATCAGCTACTGGCAGACCAATTAATTCAAATGGTAAATTATTTAATAAAATTAATATGATACAGAACATCTGTGAAACAGTTTTTATTTTTCCTAAAGATCCTGCTGCCATAATAAAATTTTTAGAAGCAGCAATCAATCTGATACCATCAACAATCGTATCTCTCCAGATCATGATTAAAACTGGAATTGCATTGATGATATTGCTAGCTGCAAAAATAACAAATAAAGTTGTTGTTAAACACTTATCAGCGATTGGGTCAATAAACTTTCCAAATGTTGTAATCTGGTTAGTACTTCTGGCAATGATTCCATCAGCAAAATCAGAAAGGGCTCCTAAAACAAAGATTCCTAATGTTATAAGATTTTTTAATGATATTGACACCGTGCCAATATAGTATACAGGTAATTCAATTCCAAATTGCGCATATGGGAAATACCATACTAAAACAATAATTGGAATCAAAACTAATCTAAAAACTGAAATTCTATTTGGTAAATTCATAAAATGTATTTCTCCTCGACTTAAATTATAACACATTTATATTTTATAACATACTTGAATTTATTTCAAGATAAAGAAAATAGCGCCTTAACGCTATTTATATAAACTAACTATAAGCCATGTTCTGTCCCTGTTTACAGGTAGCAATCATTTATCTAGGCAAATGCCTCCCTTTCAACTTCATTTCGTCAAATTTTGGGCTCCCCTACCAATTTTGGGTTTCTCACTTATGGGGTTTACATCGTTCCACTTTTATGTTTCCATAAAACTTCGTCACTGTTGCACCTTAGAGTCCTCATCCTTATTTTAAAAACTTAGGATTAGTTACCGCCGTCTTTGCCTGGCCTTATTTATTAAACCAGCATAAACACTACTTTCATCGCAGAAAGTGTGAGCATGGACTTTCCTCTACC
>CAYUXW010000051.1:0-7019 GCA_964449115.1 uncultured Erysipelotrichaceae bacterium
CTGGGCAAGCATTATTTTAGATATTTCCCGTGTCTACTTGACAGGGAGCAGATCACAAGTCCATTTTTATTTTGTAATATTTATTTTTAAAATTATTAGTTTTTTATCTTCAATTAATATTAGTAGTCTGAATCTTCCAACAACAAATTTATAATGACCAAACAAGATATTCTTAAGTGGCTTGCCTAAAAGTCTGGGGGCATTTGAACCTTCCAGATTTTTTTTAAGCCAACCTAAAAGGATTACTTTTTCAGATTCATCAAGCTGGTTTAATTGCTGATAGGCAAACTTTGAAAAATAGACACGAAAGTTCATTTACTTATTCCCTTTGACAATATCACTGAGACCATATAGTTTTTTATTTTCATTATAAAGTTGTAAGCATTCATCAAAATCTTTAATATCTATTTCGTTTTCTATCTTTTCAATTACTGCAGTTCTAATTAATTCAGATACAGTTATACCATGAAACTTAGCATAATCTCTAAATAATTTTTCTTCTTCTTTCGTTACTCTTAATGATATAGCCATATTTTCTCCTGTCTAACATTGTATTACTACTCTTTATATCTTAATTATACAACAATTTTTCTTAATATCCATTCAAATGTGCATCTTTTATAATTGTAGGATAGTCAACAAAACAAATGTTGATGTCAACGTTATTGCTCATTACTCCTTTAACCTTACCCTTTGAAGTGAATTGCCATATTGTGTAATTATTATTATAAACCTGAGGATAGGTAGTATCCCATTGGGCAATCCAGACATCATATTTAAAGTTATATCTTTTTATCATGGCAGCATAGCTATAAACAGCTGGATAATAACCTGCTTCCCTTATGACATCGCAATATGCATTTACTAGCGCATTGAATGTATAGCTATCCAGATACTTCTGTGATCCTGTTTCTATATCAATAATTATTGGGTATTCAAATTTTTTTCCGGCAATGCATTCCAGCATCCATTTTGCCTCAATTATCGCTTCTTCCACTGTTGTCGAGACGATATAATGATAGGCGCCTACATCAAGACCAGCTTTTTTTGCTGCTTCATAATTTCTGTCAAAAGTATAATCTTTATAATCCTTATCGTAGGCAGCTCTTAATAAAACAAAATCTACTCCTTCACTTTTCATTAGTTCAAAATTGTAGGATGTCAAATATAAACCATTCCATTCTGACAAATCTAGCCCATAACTGAAAGCATCATATACTTGAATTGGAATAGTTATCGCTGAAGTATAGTTTTCATTGGAAACAGTTATGTAACATTCTCCACTTTTTTTCGGATAGACAGTTCCTGAACTGTCAACTGTGGCGATATTTTCATCTGACGAAGAATATAAAAGGATTGAATTATCATCAACGCTACATCTTAATCTGAATTGTTTATTGACCATAAGTCCAAGTTCATAAAATGGGCATGATACTTTTGTTCTACTGACATTCACTGCTACTTTTTTAACTATTCCAGAACCATCATTTGTTTTGACGGTAATTATAGCTGTTCCATTTCTTTTAGCTATTATCCTGCCATTGGAATTGACTTCCGCAATTTCTGAATCACTTGAATAATAGCTTAAAACCTTATTGGCAGCATTATCTGGATAAATATCTACATTAAGATTGAATATGCCACCCTTTTTAAGATTAATGACCATACTATTAATTTTAATATCCTGAATAAGTCTTGAAATACTGGTGAAATAGATAACATCTGTTCCTTCACTGGAAATTGTTATCTTGGCAAAACCACTGCCAATAATATCTAAATGTCCTGATTCATCAACCCTGACAACATCTTCATCACTTGAAGTAAATACAAAACTATTATTTCCAATAAAACAATCATGGTCATTAGGAGATAAAATCACTTCATCATTGACATCAAGTAGCAGGTATCTGACTTCAGAGGCATTTTCATCATTGACAATAATATCCAAAATAATACTGTTTTCACCACTAGCTGTTTTTACTGTTATTTTGACAGCCCCAATACTATTGGCAGTAAGCATTCCATCTCCAGTTACGGTTGCTATTTTAGGGTCTGAACTGTAGTAACTTATTTCATCAGCCAGAATGTTGCCATCTATTATACTTAATTGCATTGTTTCACCAACTTTTAATGAAGCTGGCATTTCTGCAAAGGTTAAATCAATAAGATCAAAATCCAGGTTGTTTTTTCTAGCATAATTAACCGCTTCACTGTTTTCATAAACAATATACCTGTAATCCTTACTCAAACAATTTTCAGCTAAATTAGTTACCGACTGTGGAATTAATACAATTATCTTCTCATCATGACTTTTCTCAATATCAAAGGCATGCTTTTTTATTGATCTTAATGAAGTTGGTAAATCAAATGATTTTAATTTATTGTCATTATAAAAACAATATTCACCGATGGATTCAACTGTTTTAGAGAATTCTACTATTTCTAAATTGGGTAAATCTCTAAAAGCATTATCAGACAAATACTTGATATCATCACTGATTATCAGTTTGAAAATTGCATTACTGCTATCATTCCAGATTCTATCTTCATTTGACTGAAAATCTACCATAAACCCATCCTGGCCATAACTTATCGTTAAAACATTAATGTTTTTTAATTCAGAAAAACCTTGAGTATTTTTTAAATGAGCAGGAATACTGATTTTATTGATTGTTGCACAATTTTTAAAAGCATTTTTACTGATCGTTATTATAGAATCAGCAATGATAATCTCTTCACTTTCAGTACAGTCAACTGCATTTGAAGCAATGGCTGTCACTGTATAGCCATCAATAGAAAAAGGTATGGTAATGCACTCAGAGGCTGAAAGTTTATTATATTTGACCAGTGTGATAGTTTCATCATCATTAATCTTATATTCAAACTTTCCTGAAGTTATATATTTAGTTCCTATATGCTTAATACTAAAGAAAACCATTCCAACAATCAGTATTAAAACAAATAACAATTTAACTAACTTTTTCATACCATACCTTCAACAATCTTATAATTTAGTATAAACTTCTTCTAACTGTTTGACAATAATATCATATTGCGACAGATAGTTAGAAAGCTTATCTTTTTCCATTTGGACTTTTTCTTCTGAGGCTTTTTTAATAAAGTTTTCATTTCCTAACATTCTATTTGAACGATTTATTTCATTTTCCAGCCTTGTTTTTTCTTTCTTCAGTCTTTCCATTTCAGCTTCATAATCAACTATTTGAGCCGCATCAACAGCTAATTTACCAGAAGCAAGAGGAATAATAATCAAATCTTTGCCTTTACTGTTGTTCCAATTTACTCTGCATATTTTATATAACATATTACTGATTTCCGTATCTACTTCAATCAGCCTGTCATTTTCATCATATAGGGTAATATCAAACTCTAAAGCTGGTTTCACATTATAGTCTACTCTTAAGGCTCTTACTGCGGTAACAATAGAAATCATTGTTTCCACTTCCTCATTTTTAGAAGTTTCAATTTTTCTGACTTTTGGCCATGAAGCTATACAGATAGATTCATTTTCATGTGGTAAAGCTAAGTATATTCTTTCGGTTACAAAAGGCATAAATGGATGTAAAAGTTTCAATATATCAATTAAAACAACTAACAATGTTGATTTAGTAGCTTTGACAACCTTTAAATCATCAGAATTCAATGTTGATTTTGAAAACTCGATATACCAGTTACAGAAATCATTCCAGATAAAATTATATAGCTCATTTCCTACCTGGGCAAATTCATATTTCTCCATATTCCTATTGACAGATACGATTGTCTTATTTAACTTTTCTATTATCCATCGATCAATATTATTTAAATTTGATAAATCGATATCTTCTAAAGACAGGCCTTCTACATTCATTAATACAAACTTGCTGGCATTCCAGATTTTATTAATAAAGTTCCAGCTGGCTTCAACCTTAGTATCAGAATATCTTAAATCAGCTCCAGGAGTTGAATTGGTAGTTAAGAAAAATCTTAAGGCATCACTGCCATACTTTACTTTAACATCTTCAGGATCTACACCATTACCGAGCGATTTAGACATCTTTCTACCTAATTCATCTCTGATCAGACCGTGAATCAAAACATCTCTAAATGGTCTGTCATTTGTCAGATAACGCGCCTGGAAAGCCATTCTAGCCACCCAGAAGAAGATAATATCATATCCAGTAACCAGACAGTCAGTAGGATAGAAACGTCTGTAATCTTCGGTATTATCAGGCCAGCCTAAAGTTGAAAATGGCCACAGGGCGCTAGAAAACCAGGTATCTAGAACATCTTCATCCTGAATATAGTTTTCTTTATCTACTGGATCGTGCATTTCACAATATATTTCTCCAGTTTTTTTATGATACCAGACAGGAATACGATGACCCCACCACAACTGTCTGGAAATACACCAGTCTTCAATATTTTCCAGCCATTGGATAAAGGTCTTTTCAAATCTTTCTGGATAAAAATTGATTTTAGCTTTTTTATCTTCCTGATATTTCAAAACTTCTTTCGCTAGTGGTTTCATATCGACAAACCATTGTTTTGACAGGTACGGCTCGACAATGACATCGGTTCTTTCTGAATAACCAACATTATGTTCAATCTCTTCAATTTCTTTCAGATTGCATTCCGCTTTGATTTTTTCAACTAATTTTTTACGACAATCATATCTATCTAACCCCTCATATTCACCAGCTAGAGCATTCATTGTAGCATCAGGGTTGATACAGACAGGTTTTTCAAAACCATATTTTTCACCAATAATAAAGTCATTTGGATCATGAGCTGGCGTACATTTCATAACACCTGTACCAAATTCCATATCGATATAACTGTCAGTAATTATTGGCAGTGGTTCTTTATTTGCTGGATTTATTGCGTGCATTCCAACAATATCCTTATATCTTTCATCATCTGGATGAACAACGATACAGACATCTGCAAACATTGTTTCCGGTCTGGTTGTCGCAATCGCAATTCTTTGCCCTGTTTCTACTACTTCATAGTAAAAGTGATACATAAATGCTTTAGTCGGTTTATAAATAACTTCAATATTACTTAAAGCTGTCAGAGCCTGTGGATCCCAGTTGATGATTCGTTCTCCCTGATAAATAAGACCTTCCTTATACAGGGTAACAAATGATTTTCTTACCGCTCTGCTTAAGCCTTCATCCAGAGTAAATCTTTCTCTTGAATAGTCTAAGCCCAAGCCCATTGAAGCCCATTGATTACGAATATGACCCGCATACTCTTCTTTCCAATTCCAGGCTTGTTCTAAAAACTTTTCTCTGCCTATATCATAACGAGAAATTCCCTGCTGTTTCAGTCTTTCATCAACCTTGGCCTGAGTGGCAATACCGGCATGGTCCATTCCTGATAAATATAATGTATCAAAGCCACACATTCTTTTATATCTGGTAATTATATCCTGTAATGTGTTATCCCAGGAATGTCCCAAATGGAGTTTACCAGTGACATTTGGTGGAGGAATAACGACACAGTAAGGTTTTTTGCTTAAATCTCCAGCTGTAAAATATCCCTTTTTCAACCAATCATCATACAACTCTTTTTCTACTTCTATGTGGTCATATTTATTTTCTAACATACTCAATTCCTCCTAAAATAAAAAGCGCCAACAAAGGACGCTTAACGTGGTACCACCTTATTTACTTCTCAAATGCTTTAACGCAGCCATACGGAATCAACTACTTATTTTCATCAATTCTGCTCCAAGTCGACCTTCATCTGCCTTCTTTATACTTTCTCACCAAACAAGTACTCTCTACAAAATCTGATACAGATTACTCCTACTTTTCTTCGCTATTTAAGATTATAAAAGAAAACGACAATAAAATCAAGATTGTGCTAAAATAACTGAGGAAAGGATTCATTTATGAAAAAGAATCAGTTTATATATCTATCAGTTATTATCGCAGTGAGTTTAATGAGCTATGTTGATGCTATTGTTTTACCAGGTTATTTAATTAGAAGCATTGTAAAGATTTTTTTATTCTGTGGAACAATTTTATTATATTCATACATTTATAGGGATAATATTTTAAAAGATATCAATTTTAATCTAACATCTTTAAAAAAGGTATTACCTCTGGCTATAGGTGTTTACATTTTAATAATCTCTGCTTATTTTATTTTTAGAAATATCTTTGACTTTTCTCATGTTAGGGAATCACTGCTAAATTCCGTAGGCGTAGGTAAAAATAATTTCATTTTTGTTTCTTTATATGTGGCGCTTATCAATTCTTTTTTAGAAGAATTATTTTTTCGTGGTTATTGTTTTTTACATTTAAAAAATCTTGTTGGAAGAAAGTCAGCCTATCTTTTTTCAAGTTTAATTTTTGCTTTTTATCATTGCAGCATGATGATTGGCTGGTTTAATATTTTCCTTTATCTTTTGTTAATTGTTTCCTTATTTATCTCTGGACTGATATTTAATTATCTTAACGAAAGATATGATTCCCTTTTAGCCAGTTGGTTTTTCCATATGTTTGCCAACTTTTCTATTAACACTGTTGGTATAATACTATTGTTTTAAAATATAAAAAGCATTTTCAAACTATTAACCATCCGTTTTCTTAAGCGGATGTAAATACACAGAAAACATTAAAACCATTGTTAAACAGCCTGAAAATGCCTCAAATAACAAATTATCATACAATTTTGATTTTCAATAACTTCAAAACTGTTTTATTGCTTGTCGCATGATATTATATATTTTTTGTTTATTACTACTCTGCCAATATTTTCTCTATATTGATTTATATTGCCACCAAAAAAACCTTTCTGAATATTAAGTATCAAATAGCCGATATTTACATCAGACATTAAAATACTGTCATCATACTCTTCTAGCAATAAACCAGTATATTCTAATAGATTGTCACCCCTTGAAGATATGATTACTGTAACTCTTTCTCCTTTAAATTCTTTAAACATGTTAATGCTCGTATTATCAATATAGGGATGCCTATATTGATTTTTCCTTTCTAGCCGTCCCT
>CAYUXW010000052.1:0-6541 GCA_964449115.1 uncultured Erysipelotrichaceae bacterium
CGCCCCCAAAGTTTGCCCCCAAACTTTAGATGCCCCCAAACTTTTTTAATTACCCAAAAAATCCAGGAATACACCTGGATTTTTAATTTTATTAAATTTATTCAAATAATTTCTTTAAGTTTATATCAAAAGGTGGATAAACAATTCCCTTTTCCGTCACAAATCCCGTCAGTAAATTATGGTCAGTTACATCAAAGGCTGGATTATAACACTTTACTCCTTTTGGTGCCATTGGCTTTTCATACCATTTTTCAGCTATCTCACTTGGGTCTCTCAGCTCGATCTCAATATGCTTGCCATCAGGACAATTCATATCAATAGTGCTGGTTGGACCTAATGAGTAAATAGGGATTCCATAATGTTTGGCTAAGATTGCTACCATACTTGTACCAATTTTATTGGCGAAATCACCATTGGCAGCAATTCTATCACATCCAACAAAACAGACATCAATCCATCCGTTTTTCATCACAATGCTGGCCATGTTATCACAAATCAGAGTTACATCAACTCCTGCTTTTTGCAGTTCCAGGGTTGTCAATCTTGCACCCTGCAAAAGAGGTCTGGTTTCATTTGCGAAAACCTTGAAATCGTATCCTCTCTGTTTTCCCAAAATTAATGGTCCAATAGCTGTTCCTCTGCTGGTTGCCAGAGGTCCAGTATTACAGTGTGTTAACACTCCATCACCATCTTTTAATAAAGACAGACCATATTCACAGATCTTCAGACACATCTCTTTATCTTCACGATGAATTTCTTTGGCTTCCAGTCCAATCAGTCTGACAATTTCTTTGACATCCTTATCTTTGTTTTCTAAAACTACTTTATCTATCCTATTTAAAGCCCAAGGCAGATTTACCGCTGTTGGTCGAGAAGAATTTAAGTATTCTTTATCTTCGGTAAACTTTTGATAGAACTGTTCAAAAGGCAAATTATCATACTGCTGGCTTAAAACGTACATTGAATAACCAGCAAAAATTCCAATTGCTGGAGCGCCTCTTATCTGAAGTTTCTTTATAGCCTGATATAAATCCTCCAGTTTGTTTAAATGCAAATAGACAACATCATTAGGTAGTTGCACCTGATCGATGATAATAATTTCTTTTTCATCAGCACTTAACTCGACATTTTCAAAAAAGCTTCCTGGTTTTAAATCAATCATATTATTCCTTTTCAATTAATAACTTTATCGCTTCAATGGCTACCCTGATTGCCAGATCAGTATCATGATGCTGAATGTTTTCCAGATTAGCTTTCGCTCTTTCCTGATTGGCTACAACTAAGAAACAGGCACCTACCTTAACCTTTAAATAGTTGGCTACAATAAATAAGGCTGCTGATTCCATTTCTGAAGCAACTGCACCAAGTTGCAGCCAGGCATCCCATTTTCTCAACAGTTCCTGTCCGTTTGGCAAGGTTTCAGGTCGATGCTGACCATAGAAGGCATCTTTACAATGAACAACTCCAGAGTGATATCTGGCATTCAGATTTTTGCTGGCTTGAATCAAAGCATTTGTGATATCCAAATCAGCAACGGCTGGATATTCAATTGGAGCATATTCTTTAGTTGTACCTTCTGCTCTGATTGCCCCTGTTGCCACAACCACATCTCCGCCTAGAATATCAAGCTGCATCCCACCACAGGTACCAACTCTAATAAACTTCTTAGCCCCACATTTGACCAGTTCTTCTAAAGCGATTGAAGCGCTGGGACCACCAATACCAGTAGAAGTTACTGACACTTTCTTTCCATTAATATAACCTGTATAGGTAACATATTCTCTATTATCACCAACAAGTTTCGCATCATCAAAATATTTGGCTATTTTCTCACATCTTTTTGGATCTCCAGGTAAAATGACATATTCTCCTACATCACCTGGACCTACACCAATGTGATACTCTTTTCCAGTACCTTGTGCATAATTAGTCATATATTATCTCCTTTTCTATTTTATATTACTAATTAATTATATCACATATTATAAAATGAGATATAATTAGTGTAACTTAATAATATTGACTTTCAATTATAAAAGACAATTAAAACAGGAGAAAATTATGAATAACGAAATTCTTTATCAAATGATTTTTAAAAGAAAATCATTTCACTCATTCAAATGTGAAACCTTTCCGCTAACTGAGAAAGAACTGGATGATATCTATGACTTTTTCAATTCCATTACACCTTTAATAGATAACATTAAAACAGAAATTAAAATAATCAAAGCTAAAGACTCAGGATGCAAAAGAGGAAATGAATATACTATTATGTTTTATAGTGAAATCAAAGATAATTATTTGACCAATATTGGCTATCTTGGTCAAATACTAGATTTATATCTTGTCTCTTTAAATATAGGAACTCTTTGGTATGGATTGGGAAGAACCAGAGAAAAGAAATATAATGGCTTGAAATTCGTCATCATGATGGGTATTTCTAAAGTAAATCCTGAAGAATTTAGAAAAGATATGTTTAAATCAAAAAGAAAGCCTTTGGAAGAAATATGGCTTTACGATTATCTTCCCATCTCAAATATCGTAAGATTTGCACCCAGTGCCTGCAATAGCCAACCCTGGACAGTAGAAAACATTGATAACTGCCTTCTAATCTATCGAAATCATAAAAATCAACGAGTTGGTTTAATGCTTCCAAAAATATCATTTTATTTCAACCGAATTGATATGGGGATCTTCCTGGCTTTTGTAGAAATTTGTTTAAAACATGAAAATATTACCTATGAAAAGGAAATATTTGTTGATGAAGAAAATGTCGATAAAGTATTACTTGCCAGGTATTATCTCAAGTAAAGAATGCTAATTATCTTCAACTATTAACAGATTGACTTTTTTAATACAATCCTTTTCTGGTGCTGATTTATAAAAAAGGGCTAAATTATGTTTAGACCCTTTTAGTTTAATCAGTGTAATAATTCATTGTTTGAAAGCAGTTTTTTTATAGCTTCAATAGTCTGATTATTTAAATATTTTCTCTTAAAAGTATGTATTACTGTATCGATATCACTACTATTTGTCAAAATCATTTCACTATCAATTGGACTGTTATCATGAAGCAACAGAACATAACCATCAACCCATACTCTTATACCATAATACTCAAGATGTTTCGCCAGAATATGTATCTGTCTTTTAACCTGTTTGATAGGGTTTTTTACTTCTTTAAAGAAAGTGTTGCCATAACCATCATCTTTATAATTTTTCCATTCATAATCATCTTCTTCACCATGAAGACGTCCTTTGTAGCTTTTTACCTCAATGATGAACACACCATACCTGTTGACAATAATGTTATCAAGTTCTGTCTTTTGTCCATTATGAGTTATATCTAAATTAACAAAAAGGTAATCCTCTTCATTAAGTACCTTCTCGATCAATTTGACCGCATATTTTTCTCCACGTCTTCCGTATCTTTTCCGTGGCGATTCAAAGATACTTGGAAATTCAGAAAACCAGTCTTCTTCATCATCCAGACTTAAAATAGCGTAGAACATAATAGGTACTGATATAATAAGCATTAATAAAATAAAAGGATTGGATTCCATGTTCTGTTACCTCTTTTCATTAATTAAACTTCAAAATACTTTTTTTATTAGACGATATTTTCATATAACCTTCTTAAAATATATATATTTATTTTAACACAATAAAACCATTACCAGCTTAAGTGATAGGAAAAAAACATATTTTTTATCTGTTCAATTTAAAAGATGTATCCCTTTTTAAAAATCGATACATCTTTTATTAACCGTTATTTTTTAATTATCTTTTTTATTTTTTTAGAATAATGGTCTGATAAGGATTTAAAGTAATACTGTCCACTTTTCCCTGATAGATATTTAAAGTATCCAGATAAACTTCATAGCCTTCACAGCTATAAGTATAGTTATTAACTAAGCCATTACCATGGATTACAATATAATGATTGACACCATAAGTCAGCTCATATCTCAGTATCGCTCCATTTTGTTCTCTGATAACATCAATGTAACTGTTATCCTGATGCAGGTCAGTAACTTTTTGTTTGAAACTGATAAGCTTTTGATATGTGTTAAAGACATCAAGGTATTTTATTTTTAAGCTATAGTCTAAGCCATTGATTTCATCGCTAGACATATAGGAGTTGAAATCACCCTGTTTGGTTCTTAACATCTCTTCTCCCGCCAGCATAAATGTTGTGCCATTTGAAGTAAATACTACTGAATTAGCTAGTACGCACATTTTCTTAATGATTTCTTCATCCTCAATACCCGCTGCTTTACATCTGTCAAACAGGGTGTAATTATCATGACAGGTCACATAGTTAACTGTTTTGTTGCTGTCACTTATGATATAGGTTGCACTATAGGTAATGCCATTAATTTCATTTTGAATAGCTTTTAAATCACTTTCAGTGAGTGTTTCCCCAGTTACCCAACCCTTTTCATGGGCTCCAGATAAACCACCTTTAATTAAAGCGTCACGCATCTGGTCATTAAACTGACCATAACCTACAAAGGCATTGGCATTAGCCTGCTTAGCCTGTCGTTCAGCTTCCAGAGGTGTTCCTCCACCTGTCCAAGGTTCACCATATATAACGATATAAGGATTTATTTTTTTAGCATTTTCAGCAACAAGATTCATCGTTTCAATATCATGCAAACCCATAAGGTCAAATCTGAATCCACCTAATTTATATTCTTTGGTCCAGAAATTAATACTGTCTACGATAAACTTTCTCATCATGGCATTTTCACTGGCTGTTTCATTTCCACATCCAGAACCATTAGCCAGTGTCCCGTTTTCGTTATATCTAAAGTAATAATTAGGCATTAAGACATCAAAATTAGACCCCATTGCTCCAGCTACATGGTTATAGACAACGTCCATGATGACACTTACTCCGATTTCGTTAAAGGCCATTACTATTTCCTTAAATTCTTTAATCTTCGTGTAGCCATCATAAGGATTACTACTGTACATTCCTTCCAAAGCATTATAGTTTAATGGATTGTATCCCCAGTTGAAAGTATATTTTGTTTCATCATTGGCCTGATCATAAATAGGTATAAACTGGATAGCATTAACTCCAAGTTCTTTAATATGGTCAAATCCTGTTGATACTGTAATACCATTTTCACTATAGGTGGTGCCTTTTTCAATTACTCCTAAATACTTTCTTCTGTTTGCTTCATTTCCCTGCCAAGAAGGATTAGAAGTCATATCAGCAATATGAGTTTCCCAGACTGTCAGCTCTTTTCTATCTATATTCAAATACTTAACCTTTTCCCAACCGACTGGATTAGTTAAAGAGAAATCAACAATCATTCCTCTTAAACCATTTATGCCTGTACTTCTGGCATAAGGGTCAACAATTTCTTTGCCATCAGGATAAGAACTGTTATAGACAACATAAGTATAATATTTACCACCGTTATCGCCTGTCAGCACATATTCAAAGACACCTTTATCTTTTTTTACCATTTCATATTGTTGATAATTATCATTACCTTTTTCTTTAGAAACAGTGGTAGGTGTACCATTTTCATATATTCTCAGTTCAATTTTTGTTGATACTGGCGACCATACCCTGAAGATTGTTTCATTTTTTGTGTAGATTGCTCCTAATTGACCATCATAATAATATAAATCATTAAACATCTCGCTGCCATATAAATTGGACATTGAAACCTTCGCTGTTAATGTCTGCTTTGATTCTCTAAATAAGATTTCAACATAATAATCTTTTGAAAAGTCAGCTTTTTCTGCCATTTTATGCGAAAAGAAACTCTTTCCGGCATTGGAATTTTCCGCTACCAGCTGACCATCACAATAGATCTTGTATGTCTCTATTGGATTTGAACAGACTACATATACCAACTCTTCGTTATAGAAGGTTGAAATTTTTATTGAATCAGTAATAATCTTTTCTGCTGTGGTATAAAGATTTGGATCATCACCGGCTAAGTAGATATGATACACGTTATTTTCATCTTTTATTAAAGTAGAAAAATCAATGAACCTATCTGCTTCTGTACCATCTTTTGTCCAAGAACCTTTAGTTTTAACAATAATACCTAACCTGTTTGATGATAAATCCCCAAATAGAGAAAGTGGGTAATGAGCAATTACTCCATAATCATCCTGATAGTTAAAATCATTTTCTAAATTATCATCAACTCCATCTGGATCCCATAGCCATAATGTCCATTTTTCATATTTGTTGTCCTCTCTTTGATAATGGATTTGAATTGAATCTTCCTTTAGATTAACTATTTCTGTTGGCAAATCAACGTCTCTTTCTGGATATGCCGGTCCTTTTGGTCCACAACCAAAGAAAGAAAGAACAATAAATAATGCCATCAATAAACATAAAAATCTCTTATTTCTATACATATTTCCTCCATTTAAATCTAAATTTTTTCTTACATCTTCTATTATATTATATAAATACCCTTTTATTCAAAAGAATCAATTTTATTCTATTTTCTGTCAATATTTTTCGAAATTGTCCTGAAATAGATTAAACATTAGCGGAAGAATA
>CAYUXW010000053.1:0-6381 GCA_964449115.1 uncultured Erysipelotrichaceae bacterium
AATATAAGGCAATGCCTGACCATTTAGTTTAATTAAATCACCACTGTAGATCATACGTTAAGCACCGCCTTTCCGGTTCTGAACTCTTTTTCATTTATACCATCAATAATTTTATCGATTATTGTTGATTCACCTATTTTTACAACCACCTGAATTGGTTGGCCGGCATTTGAATTTAATCTTTCCGCAATTCTATCCAGCCATTCAGTATTTCTTTCAAGTGGTACAACTGCTTCCGCACCTTTACCTTCAAGTAAACCTATCTGACCACGTTTTAATACACCACCACGTTCCAAAAGTGGTATTTGAGGTACATATATTGGGTTATAGCTCCATGAATTAATAAAAGGTTGGAAACCTAAAATACTGATTGCTCTGATTTTATTGAGCATCGTGTTTATTTTATTTAAAGGCCAGGCTATCACTTTATTAATACCTTTGATAACACCATTAACGATAGTTTTAAATGTAGATTCCAAGCCTTCTTTAAATCCTTTAAAAATGTCTCCTGCTGTACTGAATGCTTCTCTTATTTTGGCAGCTACTCCAGTTACCTTAGATCTAACTTCATCAAACTTAGTTTTTATTTTATCTATTACTCCAGTAATAGTTTCTTTTATCGTCAGGAAAGTTTCATCAACTTTCTTTCTAAACTCTTCATTAGTGTTATAAGCAGTTATAAATGCGGCTATTAAACCACCAATTACAGCTATCACAGCCACGATTGGATTGGTTGCAATTAAATTCCAAAGTAAACTGACAGCATTAATTACCCCCATAATTCGAGGAACTAAATTAAGTGCAGCAAAGTATCCTTTCCAGATAAGCATTGCTGTAGCAACTCCAACCAGAATTGCTGAGATAGTTGGCCAATTATCGATAACAAAATTAATAACATTATCTATTGCTTCAGATAGCCAAGTAAATGCCGGTTTCAAATATTCAAACACTTCAGCAAACTTCTCACTCACTGTCTCAATGACAGTACCTATGGTTTTACCAATGGCTTGGGCCTTTTCACTCATTTCACCCATATTAACCATATAGTCATCTAATTGATACCCAGAAGCACCACCGCTTATTCCAGCTGCACCAGAAGTACCACTATCTTGTTCCTGCAGCACATTCATTTCATCAAAACTTGCCAAAGTTCCTTTTAATTTTTTTGCTTCTTTGTTAGCATCACCTAAACCGGCAGTAACTCTTTTTACTGGACTCTCAATTCCTTGCTCAATTTTGTTGGTAGAACTTAAACCAAACAAGTTAGCAAATACATTTATAGCCTTGGTTATAGCCACTATCACATGATTAATTATCGTTATCAAATATGTGTAAACTGGTATTAAAAATCTACTGAGCGCTAACCACAATTCACGAATATTATTTTTAAAGATTCTTGTCTGATTTGCTGGCGATTCCAGAGTTCTACCCAGGTCACCTTGTGCAGCACTTGTTCTTTCTAAAATAGCCTCATATCTGGCCAATATCAGTTGTTCATTGTTAAGCTCAGTGCCAACAGCTGCTATACCTTTTGCATAGGCAACCTGTTTGATTGTATCTTCATCGAGTCTAATACCCAAGTCCTGTAAAGGTTTATAAACACCAATCAGTGCCGATCTTATCTTGTTGAACATCTCTTCTGGAGCAACATTATAAAATGAAGCCATGTCCTCGGCTAGTACGCTTACTCCTTTGGCCATTTTTAATGAATTATCAGTTGCTACACCCATAGCCATTGCTATGTTGTAAATAACCCCAATATTTCTTTGAAGATTAGTATTGCTTAAGCCTAGAGCATCAGCTACTTCCATACTCCACTTGTTGACTTCAGTTGCCATTTCACTACCTAAAGTTGTAGTAAAAAGAGATGCCGTTTCTATTGCTTCCATTCCAACAGCTAAACTTTGCTGAATAGCCTTACCTACGGCAGTCGTAGCAATAATAGTTTTTAGTTTTTGAAAAGCATTTCCCATTTTGGTAGTTACTTTATTGTTGCGTTTCTGTAACTTGTCTAAATCAGTTTGCACACTGCGGAGGGCTTTTGCAAGTTCTTCCTTGTTTGCACTGATTATTACATTGAGTTCTTCAATTGTTGTTGCTGCCATTTATAGTACCCCCTAACTGTGCTGTAATCAACATGGCATTTAATTCCATGTCTTCATTAGTTTGATTTTCTTGTTTGTCTTCTTTTGTAAATGGTTTACGTGGATATTTATTAGGTTCATGAAAAGAAAAAGAAATATACTTACCTAAAACCCAATTTAAAGCATCTTGTTTTTTAAGTTCTTCTTCTTGAACTTTAATATAAGCTTTTCTATGCTTCTCATACTGTTTGAGATTTAAAGACCAAAAATAATTTAGATCCAAGCCAATTTGAATAGCTTCTTCCTCTAAATCCCTCCACATATCACCAAAGGTTAAATATCCTGTTTGATTTGTTCGATTTTCTCCATCGCCGTTTGTTTGATTTTCTTCACATCCAGCTGGCGAGATAAAAAACCCCCATCAACTAAAGCTCCCATTATATCTAACCTTAATGTGTCCAGGTCATTTTCTTCATTTTCCAAATAGTCATCAATAGTAGATAAGGCAACGTTTCTTGAACAGCCAATAGTTCCATTTTCATTGACCAGGCCTTTTTCAATAAACGAAGTCATACTGCCGATAGTTCCTTCAGCCACTAATTGCTGAAGACTTTTCTTTGTTGATTTTTCCAATTCATCAATTTTACTTGCTGTAAATTTCAATAACATTTTTTTGCGTCTCCTTTTTTTTAAAAAAAAGGGCTAAATTTCTTTAACCCTTATGCTCCTGGTGTAAACGTTGGTAAACCCGATACTTTAATGGTCGTGGTAAATTCAATATTGCCGTCAGTTGTGATTTCACCGGCTTCATATCCTTTTACATAACCATCAAAATTCCATTTTGCCCCACTTGGATATTCAACTTCCCAGGCTTCAGTTGTTCCTGATGCCAATAATCCCAAAACCTTAGTGATTGTAGCATTGTCGGTTGTCTTTTTAACCATTATTTTAAACGGAACATCACCAGGTGTTTTTGCTCCTGGTTCAAATTCTTTTGCTCCATCAGGTGAATCAAGAGTTGTTATTTCCCTTTCTTCAGTATCAACAGATACTCCACCGATAGATAACAGACTGCCTATTAACCAATCCAGGTCACCCTGAATATCCGGATTTGCTTTTTTGGTTAATTTGGTTCCCATTGCAGATGTACTCATTATAAATCCTCCTTACTTTTGAGTTTCAAATCTAGCAGTTATATGATTCACTTCACTGTCAATGTTTGGCAAATCACTTGAAAATACTAGATTGTAGTTTTTTTGCCTCAGTATACCCTCTATCTGGGTCAATATTTCACTCCCTTCGGGGCCAGTATCAGTCCAGATATCAATCTGAATAGCAATTGTTGAATTAACTATCTTATTATCTAAACTTAACTGATTATTCTGACTTGCTAAATAGTAAGTAACTGTTGGCAGTTCATTAAATACGTTTTGGCTTTGTTTAACGATGTTTATGCCTTCGTTTTTTAACCAATTTACAATATCTGGTCTTGGATTATACATCTTTTAAAGCCTCCTTGATTATTTGGCAATTTCATTAATCTTATTTTTAATCGATTGGTGAATAATTGCTCTAATTTTATTTTTATTTCGTGATAATGCCGGATACATGTACGGTTGTGCCACCTGACCACTTGTCCAGATTCTTTCATCTTCTTTTTTCGGATCAGGAAAGGTCCAGTTGTAGTCCGCATATTCCAGCTGAATTCCTTCAAGTTCGTAAGGATATGTTCCCTTACCTTTTCTTCCGGTTCCGAATTCAACATAAGCAGCATACTCATTGGTTGTAAACACCTTGCCTGTAACAGTCATTTCTTTGTCTTTCACATCCATGTGAATTGATCTTCTTAATTCACCAGTTAGAACTGGTGTTAGCATTTTAGCGGCTGTTTCTACAACACCAGTAGCATCAGTCACTGCCTTTTTTATATCACTGCTCATTAATTTGTCTATTTTCTTATTTAACCTGGTAATTCCGTTAATTTTTACTTTAATACCCATATTTTTTAATACCAGCCTTCTGATGGCTGTCAAATGGCAGCAAGCCTATGACTTCGTACTTCTGATTGTCATATTCAACAATATCACTCAGATTAAATGTTCCGGGTCTGCAGGTTATAGAAGCATTAATATACACTTCCAAACCGTATTCTTTTCTCATTTCATCCAGGTTAGTAAAGCTGATGTTAACCAGAGCAGTCTTTTTAAGTGGACCTATAGTTTTTCTTTTGCCACCTTCATCATCTTCAACGACTACCTTATCATAAACCTTTACTTCCTTGTCATAGAAAATCTCAGCCATACTATTGATAAAATTATCAGTTAGTTTCATTTTTAACCACCTTTGGTTTTCTGTAAACTTTAAGCAAATCGATTACTCCAAAAAACAGTTCATTGTCACTTGCTGTCATCAGATAGTTTCTCATTTCACTGGCATATGTAATTGATTGGCCATTATCACTAATAGTTTGAATTTGTGCTGTAGGACCAGTGGTTTGGTCCTTTTTATACTTATGGAAGACTTTGCTAACAACATCAGCGACAACTCTTTCAAATTGAGTTTTTAGTTCATCTGCTCCTAAAAAAAGAAGCAACCTGTCTATAACTGCTTCAATGCTGTACTCCAGTAAGCCATCATCTTCCTGAGTAACGGTTGTAAACTTTTTGACATAGCCCTTTATTCTTTGGACTTGTTCAGTCATGTTTAACCTTCCTTTTTAGCACTCTTTTTAACGTCTTTGACGGGTTTATATAGTTCAGGGTATTTATCATACTGCTCTATAACTAATTCGTTTGTAGGCTCTTCTATACAACCCGTCTTAACGTTTAAATACTTCATATTATGCTACGTGTTTAATTAAGTCTGGAGTTACTGCTTTTGTACCATATGAATAGAATAAAGGTAATGCGATTTCATTTGAAAGTGGAATCACACTTGGATCATAAACATCAGAAGTCACTGGTTGAGCAACTGCACCATCTAACATACAAATCATAGATTTAGTTTGTCTTACATTTGAGAAAACTCTTACTCTATGGAAGTATTTGTCATCTAATCCAGTAATTGAATTTGGAACACTATCAATATAGTTTGCCAACTCTCCATACACTGCTGGAGTTAAAGTCAATACAATCATTTCTCTATCAACACCATCAACGTAATCATTTTTAACAGTTTCAATTGACTGAATTAATTCTTCAACCTTATCTTGAATTGCTGTTTTAGTTAATGTTACTGATGTTCCAGCTGATTCAGCTTCAGTAAAGAAAGCAGTATCTAAGTCGGCAATCATTCTTAAACCATGATTTTTAGTTCTCTTGTCGATAATTGCATCAAAACCAGATAATTTAATATCTTTTACGGCAATTTCTTCTACGATTTCTTTATCTTGGTCGATATTGATAGTAACTTTACCTTTATTATTTAATGCATCACCTTTACCAGCTGCTCTTGCTGTTCCATAAGCATTTACTGTTGCATTTGCGAATCTACTTACTTCAACTGAACCAGTAGTTGGGTCACCTGATAAGTTTGTGTTTTTAATTTGCATTGAAATAGCACCTTTTTGTACTGAGTCAATGACCTTACCATAAGCTTCGGCTAGTTTATCTTTACTAACACCATTTAAAATACTTAATGCATCTTGTCTTGCCATTATTTATCTCTCCTTAATTTTTAAAATGCTCTTATAATCTTAGGCTTTGTTGAGCCTTGGTCATTTTTGTAATCATTAGGAGTTTGACCTTTTAACTTTTCCGCTACACCTTCTTCAACAGCCTTTTTATATGCTGCTGATAGTTTAGTGATATTCTCATTAGTTGTATCTTTGTCCTTATTGACTACAAATTCAACTAGATTAACAGGAATACCTTCTTTAATTAAAGCTTCTTTAGCCTCAATTGTTCTTTCTCTCATTGTAATTTCTAAATCTCTGTTCTCTAGTTCCTGTTCACGTTTCTTACGTGCTTCTTTTTCTCTTTCGTCCTGGGTTAATTTGGCTTGTCTTTCGTGTTCTTGAATTGCACTTGCAATTGCATCTTGAGTAATCTTTTCATACTTTGCTTTCTCTTCACTTCTTACTTTACCAGCCAAATTATCCATGTCCTGTTGAGTAAATGTTTTACCAGCTTCATTTTTCCCATTGTTTGCATCAGTAGCTGTCTCTGTTGCAGTGGTAATTTTATTGTCGTCCATTACTAGACCTCCTTCATTTCCGTTTAAGGTCCGTCGACCATAAATAAAACCAGGTTAATTACTCCTGGTTAATTTAAAATTTTCATAATAAAACCAGGATTAG
>CAYUXW010000054.1:0-6257 GCA_964449115.1 uncultured Erysipelotrichaceae bacterium
TTTAAGACTAATTTCCGGTCGCGAAAAAAACCGGAATTAACTATTTTATTTCGCGACTCCTTTTTTTGTGGTTTATAATGTCTTCTTTTTAGTGTATAATGAATTTTGGTGAGGAGAGAATTGTAAATGAAAATTGAAGAAAGATTTATTAACTATACAAAAATTGACACAACATCAGATGCAGAAAGTAACACCTGTCCCAGTACTGCAAATCAACTTGTCCTTGCTGATATGCTGGTTGAAGAATTAAAGCAACTAGGCATAAGGGATGCCAGAAGGGCTGATAATGGATTTGTTTATGGAACAGTCGAAAGCAATGTTGATTATAAAACAGATGTTGTAGGTTTGCTTGCTCATTTAGATACAAGTGATGCAACAAGTGGTAAAGATATAAAAGCCAGAATCATCAGAGACTATGATGGTAAAGACATTCTACTATCAGAAGGAATTTATTCAACAGTTAAGGATTATCCTTTTTTAGAAGATTTAAAAGGAAAGGATTTAATTGTTACTGATGGAACTACTTTACTTGGCGGTGATGATAAGGCGGGTATTGCCATTATTATGGATTTTGTTCAGTATCTTTATGAAAATCCTGACGTTAGACATGGTGAAATAAAAATCTGCTTTACTCCAGATGAGGAAATCGGATCGGGAATCTTGAATATTGATTTAAAAGAGCTGGCATGTGATTATGCCTATACTTTGGATGGAGGACCAGTAAACTGTGTTACCTATGAAAACTTTAATGCCGCTAATGCTAAATTGACATTTAATGGCAATAGTATTCATCCAGGAGATGCCAAAAACAAGATGATTAATGCAACGCAGTTAGCTATTGATTTTCATAATATGCTACCAGTGAATCAAAGACCGGAGTTTACCGAAAAAAGAGAAGGATTTAATCATCTGTTAGGAATTACTGGAGATTGCCAGAAGGCGCAGAGTTCTTATATTATTAGAAATCATGATCTGGATTTGTTACGTCAGCAGATGCGACATTTTGAATTAATTACAATGCACATGAACGAAATGCATAGTCGTCATGTCGTTGAATTAGAATTGAAAGAAAGCTACTATAATATGAAACAGTGTCTAATCGACAAGATGTTTATTGTAGAGCAGGCAGCCAAGGCTATTGAACAGCTTGGTTATACAGTAGAGTATGATCCTATCAGAGGTGGAACAGATGGGGCTCATTTATCATTTATGGGTGTAGCTACTCCAAATCTGGGAACTGGAGGTAGGAATTGTCATGGTAATCATGAATTGGTTATAATTGATGAAATGAAAGAAATGGTTAAGGTATTAGCCAATATAATTAATATAGTTGTAGAAAGAGGTGTAAAAGAATGATTATTCAATCAAAGAAAGTATGGGTAGCTAACAATTTCAACCCTTTACAAATTGAAATTGAAGATGGAAAGATCGTAGCCGTATATCCTTATGGCGCAAAACAAGCAGATCATGACTATGGCAGTTTAAGAATTTTGCCAGGTTTTATTGATATTCATACTCATGGTGCCTATGGATTTGACACAAATGATGGTGAAGAAGAAGGTTTAAGAAACTGGATTAAAAGACTTCCAGCTGATGAAGGGGTTACTTCATTTCTGCCTACTACTATTACACAATCAGTTGAAGTACTATCAAATGCGGTAGCAAATGTTGCCAAGGTTGTCAAAGAAGGCTATGTTGGTGCGAATGTTCTAGGTATCAACTTTGAAGGTCCTTATCTAGATATGAAATATAAGGGAGCTCAACCACCTGAGCATATCCTGCCTAGCTCAGTTGAACAGTTTGAAATGTATCAGGATAAAGCTGATGGTTTGATTAAGATTATTACTTTGGCTCCTGAACATGATGAAAATATGCAATTGACCAAGTATTGTTCTCAGAATGGTGTTGTTGTTTCTTTGGGACACAGCAATGCTACTTATGAAACAGCGGTATTAGCTGCTGCCAATGGTGCTAAATTATTAACTCATGTCTATAATGGTATGACTCCTTATGGACATAGACAATTGGGTTTAGTAGGAGCAGCATTTAGAATCAGAGACATGTATGGAGAAATAATCGGTGATGGCTATCATTCTACTCCTGAGGCGGTTAACAACTTTTTCCATATAAAAGGTGCTGACCATGCTGTTATGATTTCTGACTCTTTAAGACCAAAAGGTTTACCAAAAGGAGAGTATACTTCAGGTGGTGCAGCAATTACCATTACTGAAGAAGGTACAGCTAAATTAACTGGAACAGATACTTTAGCAGGTTCGACATTAAGAGTTAATAGAGGTTTACAGGTTTTAATTGAAAAATGTTTGGTAGATGTTGCTTCAGCAATTAATTCCTGCACTTTAAATCCAGCTAGACTTTTAAGAGTAGATGATCATAAAGGAAAAATTGCAGCTGGATATGATGCTGATATCGTTGTTTTAGAAGATAACTATGTTATCCATCAAACTTATGTAGGAGGAAAAACGTTCAAGTAATAACGTATGAATTGAAATGAAACATATATTTATTGTTAATCCAACAAGTGGGAAAGGAAAAAGTCTCAGATTTGTCCCTGTGATTGAAAACTATTTTAAAAATAGTGATGAAGAGTATGAAATTATTTACACAGAATATCCAAAACATGCTACTGAGATAGCAGCAAGATATACTGAAAAAGATAATGTAATCTTATATGGTGTTGGAGGAGATGGGACAACCAAAGAAATACTGGATGGTATTGATTTATCAGTAAGAATAGGAGTTATTCCTGGTGGTACTGGTAACGATTTCTTTAAATCAATAGATACTATTAAAAGAACAGATGAAGAGATAGTCAGAGCATCAATTGAAGGAGAAGATCTGGATCTAGATTTTGGCTTATTAAATGGGAAAAATAGATTTTTAAATATTGCTTCTTTTGGACTGGACGCAGCTATTAATGTTTATGCCAATAATGTAGCTAAAAAGAAAAAGACTATTATTCCAGATAAGTTTATTTATTTTTATAGTATTTTTAAGGCGGGATTAAATCCTGAAAGATATCGTTTTAAAATGACAGTTGATGGGAAGGTTTATGAAGAAGAGACTATTCTGGTAGCTGTCAGCAACGGTCAGTTTTATGGTGGGATGTTTAATGCTTTTCCTGATGCTAATTTAACTGATGGTATGTTTGATATCTGTTATATTAGACCTTTAAGTCTAACCAGACTAATCAGTCTGATAGGCAAATATGCAAATGGTACACATGGAAAAGAAAAAGAATGCAGCTGTTTTACAGGGACTGATGTTTATGTCGAATTTGAAAAAGAAATTCCGATTCAGATTGATGGTGAAAACCTGTCAGTTAAAGAAGCGCGCATTGAAATGAATAAAGGTAAACTGAAATATCGTGCCCCTAAATTTGATTAGTTTGTAACAAAAATAATTTAATGATAAAATGAAAATGGTGAGGTGAATTTAATGATTAAAGTTATTGTCTGTAAAGATTATGATGATGTCAGCGACAAAGCTGCTGAAATTATGTTGGATGTAGTAAAAAGCGACCCTAAAGCTGTTCTGGGTTTAGCTACTGGTTCTTCGCCAATTGGTTTATACCAAAGAATGATCAAGGACCATCAGGAAAATGGAACTTCGTATGCTGAAATTACCACTTTCAATTTGGATGAATATGTGGGATTAGATAGAGATCATCCTCAGTCATACTATACTTTTATGCATCAGAATTTATTTAATCATCTTGATATTAAAAAAGAAAATATCAACATTCCTTCTACACAGGGAGATGATATGCAGGCTAATTGTGATGCATATAATGAATTGTTGTCAAAATATAGCATTGATCTTCAATTGCTGGGTATTGGTTCTAATGGACACTTGGCCTTCAATGAACCTGGAACACCATTTGATAGCGTTACTCAAGTTGTTGATCTGGTAGAATCAACTATTAAAGATAATGCACGTTTTTTCGACTATGATATGTCTAAGGTTCCAACTCAATCAATAACAATGGGTATCAAAAATGTTATGGATGCAAAAAGGATTCTTCTTGTCGCTTCAGGCAAAAACAAAGCCGATGCAATTTATAAAACTGTTAATGGAGAAATCAGCACTGATTGTCCAGCGTCAATTCTCCAAAAGCACCCAGATGTAACTATTGTTGTGGATGAAGAAGCAGCCAGCCTTTTGTAAGGAGAAAAAATGTTAGAAATTATTACAAGTGAAAATTTTGATGAGGTTATTAATTCAGGCCCTGTACTGGTAGATTTTTATGCTGACTGGTGTGGCCCTTGTAAAATGATTGCCCCAATTTTGGAAGAACTAAGTAGAGCTTACAAAGATGAAGTTAGAATTGTTAAAGTAAATGTCAATAGTGATGAGCAATTGGCTTTGAAATATCAAATCAGCTCAATTCCTAACTTATTGGCTTTTAAAAATGGTGAAGTCGTAAAGCAGGTAATAGGCTTTCAGACAAAAGACAGTTTAATTAGAATTTTGGAAGAAATTAAATAATATCTGAATAGATTTATATTGAAATCCAGGTTTGTAGAATCTGGATTTTTTAATCCTTTCTTGTTGAAAAAAAACTATATTATCTGTAAAATAAGAACATCTATTTTGAAAGGAATTGTGAAATGAAATATGAGTACATACCAAAAGGCGTTTGTTCTAGAAAATATATTTTTGAAATTGAAAAAAACATTATTAAAGATGTGACGATAATTGGTGGATGCCCTGGAAATTTAGCTGGTATTAGAAAACTGATAATAGGGCTGAATATTGATGATATCATAGAAAAACTTTCTGGTATCAGATGTGGTTTTAGAAAGACCAGTTGTCCTGACCAGATTGCTAAAGCTTTATTAAACTTTAAAGAAAAACAAAAGGCTCAAGATTGAACCTTTTTATTTGTCGTTTTTTATAATTTCAAGTGCTTCATCCAGTGGCTTTTGGGCTATCAACTCCAGGTAGTAATCAAGTTTATTTTTTGTCATTGGCGGCATAAGCAATCTTTCCTGAGAATTTAAATAAAAATTCAAAGCACTGTCAGATTTATAATTTTCCTTTTGGTAGACCATACAGGCGGCAATTCTATCAGCGACCATTTCCTTGATATATTTTAAGGGCATCTCAATATAGACAACTTGACCCCGATAGAAATCAACCCAATATTGCCAGTGATGTTTATTTCTTCCTTTATGATGAAGCCAGCAATCTGAATATCCCTTGTCAAGAATCTCTTTATCAATTGGGCTTTTTGTTCCAGTAAAATATTTGACTGAAGTAAAAAACTCAATAAAGGAATATTTACTTAAATCATGAGTTAATCCCTGCCAATATAATCCCAATTTAAAACATATTTTCATTACCAGAAATCTATGTCTGTTGACAGTTTGTAAATGTTTGATAAAGTTAATAAACATTTACTGAATCTCCATATTTTTAAACAATTTAGCTGATTTATGAAGAATAACCAATTTATAAATGTAACAAGAAATAATAAACATCGAAATAATTGGCATCCATGAAACAATAAAGTAAACCAGTTTTTCCATATTATCAGCATATACTGTACTGACAATAGTAAGTAGTAGTAACAGAATATAAGTTACGAAATGAATAAAGCGATATGTTTTCCAATTTTTAGCTAATTTGTCATTTATTCCTGTCAAAAGATTATTGAAGCCTCTACATTTTAAGTGTTCACCATATAAAATTAAAAAATATTGAAAAATTGAAATTAAAATTACTATTATATCCGGAATGCTTGATATTGTTTTTTTTGGTATAAAAGTAACTATTAATCCGACCAAAATATGTAAAAACAAAAAATATGCAGCTTTATTGAATTCTTTTTCTACAGCAGCCAGTTTTAAAAGACAGTAAGTAATTATTATATTTACAGTAGCTTCTAATAAAAAGAATCCATTGCTTATGGCAATTTCACCATATTCCAGGCTCAACTGTTCAAAAAAACTAAAGAAAGTTCCTACTAATATAGCAATAAAGATATAACGAATCCATTTAGCTAAATATTCAGCATTCAGTTTGATAGTATAAATATTACTGATGTCCATATCGATATCCTTCTTTCTAATTATATTATATAAAAAGAAGTTAAATTGAACAATAAAATCAGATTGGTAAACATAAATATTAAATACCTGTCAGTATTTATTGAGTAAATACCTGTCAGTATTTATTGAGTTGTGTCAATATTTTTCGAAATTGTCCTGAAATAGATTAAACATTAGCGGAAGAAT
>CAYUXW010000055.1:0-6065 GCA_964449115.1 uncultured Erysipelotrichaceae bacterium
GGACGGCTAGAAAGGAAAAATCAATATAGGCATCCCTATATTGATAATACGAGAAACATATGATAATTTATTGTGACAGAATTTATATGGAAGATGGTCTTAAAGATGGCTATCTGATAGTGGAAAATGAAAAGTTCTCAAGCTTTCAACCAAAAGAAAATAATCTGAAAGCTGACAGGGATTTTTCAGGTTACAGAATTATTCCTGGCATCATCGACACTCACAACCATGGTTATTTCGGCTATGATTTATTAAGAGGAAAAAGCGAAGCTTTTAATCTGACTGGCTATTTAAAAGCTTTAGCTTCTTGTGGAGTAACTGGCGTTTTTCCAACTTGTGATACTGATATCGAAACAATTAAAAAAGTAGCTAACTACTGTGACCCTGAAAAGAAAACACCAAATATTCTGGGAATTCATCTAGAAGGACCTTGGGGTGCCAGAGTTGGAGAAAAAGGAGTTAATACTGGCTATCCAAAAGTTGATATGAAGCTGGCTGAAGAGTTTTTAAAAACTGCAGGTGGCAAATTGAAATTAATTGACATCGCTCCCGAAGTAGAAGGCGCTATCGAAGCTATTGATTTTTTTGTGAAAAATAACGTTAAAGTAGGAGCTTATCATACCAATGCCAATTATGCTCAGGCCAGTGCTGGAATAGATGCCGGTATTACTGTAGCTACTCACTTAGGTAATGTAATGACTGGTTTGCATCATCGTGACATCGGTACTCTTGGAGCCTGCTTAATGCGAGATGAGGTAGATTGTGAAATAATCTGTGATGGTTTACATGTATGTCTGGAAATGATTGAGCTGTATTTCAGAATCAAAGATTATTCACGCTTTATCATGATTTCTGATAATGTCAGTTTCGCTGGACTGCCTGAAGGAAAGTATAGGGGCATGAGTGATGATCCAAAAAGTGATAGACAATTCATTTATATCGACGATCAAGGTTTTGTTTTGTCTGATACCGGAAGATTATCAGGCAGCTCAAAACCAGTAATCTACGGCATTAAAAACCTGGTCGAAAAACTTAACATACCTTTAGAAACAGTTATAAAAATGTCCAGTTTGAATCCTGCCAGAAAATATGGCTTCGAAAAAGAAAAAGGCAGTATAAAAATAGGCAAGGATTGTGACTTTGTGGTTATTGATGATGATTATCAGGTTATTGAAACCTATTGCCAGGGAAATAAAATATACGATATCAAAGATAATAAAATATTGTATAACGAAGATTTTATCAGAAGTCGTAAATTAGATTAGAAAAGCAATCCCTTCAAAAGGATTGCTTTTTCAAAACCCTAAAAACCCTGAGAGTTATTTTTGTTTTCTTTTTTCGTAATCTTCTCTGACTGACTTTAAGCTTTTTGATTGAACCCTGCCGTCGCTTCTTACATCAGAAATAGCTTCACTTAAAGAATAATATGCCATTTTGATTCCTTTACTATCATTATGATAGTCAGCAGCACTGGCACTATCTACTCCAATTGTTTCAGCTGTTTCTACCGCATCAATGTTGGCGCCTAAGAAAACAAATTCCCATCCTGCTTCTTTCTTGTCATTTATCATTTGTTTTACTTTTTTGCTGGAATATTCCTTAGAAGCATTTTCATAACCATCAGTGATAATTATTATAATGACATTGTAGTCTTTCTGATGTTTAACGATGTTTTCCATTTTCTTAATAGTCAAACCTACCGCATCCAATAAAGCAGTGCAGCCTCTGGTAAAATACTGTGTTTCATCCATTGCCCCAACTTTATCGATACTTAAATGATCGTGTAACAACTCATATCTATCATCAAATAGAACTGTCGTTACATAAGCTTCACCTTTTTCAGCTTTTTGTTTTTTCAGCATTCCATTAAAACCACCAATAGTATCTGATTCAAGACCAGACATTGAGCCACTTCTGTCTATTATAAAGACAATTTCTGTTAATTTTTCTTTCATGTAAAAATCCTCCTATCTTTTACAATAGAAGGATAACATTTATATATTTCTAAGTGGTCTCTTCAAAAGGGACATTTTTAAATCGAGCCTAATTGTTTCTGATCATACTGAAACAGCAGTTCATTTACCTCATAAATATTATAAATTTCATTATTCAGGCAATATTCGACAATTATATCTGCGGTATTCGATTTAGATAAAGAGTATCCTGCCTTTAGTAGCAGATCATCAGTCTGTGGCACGCTTAATCGCAAAGCAAATGCCAGGGCGATGGCGGTAGATTTTGATGGTTGATAATCATCCGAAGATCTAAGTTTAGAAAACAGTCTTCTATCCAGATTCGCTCTTTTATATACATCAGAATCCTTATAACCTTTTTCATCAATAAGATTTAATACTGTCTTTGAAAAAGAGATGTCCATATTATCCAAAATATCATCTAAATCATATCCACTGCAGGCATCAATAGTATAAAAAGCTTCCTGATACAGAACTTTTTCTTCTGGGGCCTCTTTGATTACGGTTTCTTTTTCTAAAGCATCTTCTAGAGACCATTTTGTAGTCATGGCAAATAATCTAGAGCGCTGTTTTTGACGCCTTTCTTCTAAAACTGTTTTGCCTATCAGACGATGCAGTCGAGGATATTTTATTTTTTTACTTTTTTCTTCTGGTAGTAAAACCAACTTTACATCTAAATCATGCTCTTCAATAAACCTTCCAATGGTTTTTATCGCTACCTCTAAAGCTACATGATGGGGAAAACCATTAGCTCCAGCTGATATCAGAGGAAAAGAAATGCTTTCAGCTTCCAATTCAACAGCTTTGTTTAAAGCATTGTTGTAAGTGTCAGCCAGTAGAGTTTCATTATTAAAATCTTCATCATAAACAGGCCCTACAGCATGAATAATATATTTACTCAAATCAAAACCAGAAGTAACCGCTACCTCTGTCGTATTAACATAACTATACTTTTGCAGAGCATTTTTAAGTATTCGTTTCCCTACTTTTTCAAAAACAGCTAGACTATTACCACCACTGGCAATCATCCTGTTATTATTTGAACTGACAATAACATCTGTTTTCTGATCAACAATATTTCCTGTTATAATCTCTAATGGCATTATTATTCACCTTCTTTATATTTATTATTACATATTTTTTCATTTATATCACCAGCTGATATTCGGTTTAAATTTCAGCCAAAAAATGGTATGCTAATTAATAGAAGAGAATGTAAAATTTGAAAAAAATGTTTCTACATCAACTTTAATTAATGAAAGGAAAAAGAAAATGAAGATTAGTATAATTGTACCTGTTTATAATATTGGTGATCACATTTCTAAATGTTTAGACAGTCTGACAAACCAAACTTACGAAAATATTGAAATTATTATTATTGATAATAATTCTAGTGATAACTCTATAGAAGTTTGTCAGGAATATGCCAAAAAAGACGAAAGAATAAAAATCTATCATCAACCTATACAGGGAGTCTCTCATGCCAGAAATCTCGGTTTACAAAAAGCTACTGGAGATTTAATCGGCTTTGTTGATGGAGATGATTTTACTGATGTTAATATGTATAAATTGATGACTGAGCAGCTTTTTAAACTTAATACCGATGTAGTAGTTTGTAATGCTTATGTACTCAAAGGAGATTTGAAATATATAAGAATTTCATTTAATCAATCCAAAATCAATAAAGTCTTAACTGACAGAGATATTTTCGATTATATTTTTTCTAGCAGTGGGGTCTTATGGAATACATTAATGAAAAAAGAAGTTGTAAAAGATTTGGTTTTTAGAGCGGACGTTGCCTATGGCGAGGACCAGTTATTTTTACTGGAATGCCTAAATAAAGCAAATAGTGCCAGCATCTTAGATATACCGTTATACTATTATTATGCCTCTAGAGAAGGAAATGTTGTTTCCAGCAAACCGGATCAGCGCTCCTTAAAATTCTTAGATGTTTCTAATGAAGTTATTGATTTCTTATTAAAAAAAGAATATCCATCTATGGCTATTTCCAGAGCTGTAAACACAGCTACAGAGACCTTGCAGAAATTTACTGCCAATGATGATAATCCACTTTATTCAGCTCATTTAGAAAAGATTGAGATTTTATTTAAGAAATTTTCTTTAGCTCATTCTATTGCTTTCATTAAAGACAGCAATTATAACTTTAACAAGAAGTTGATTTATTCTGTTTTAAAGATTTCCCCAAAACTATATTTGATTTTAGATCCGCTATATAAAGAACTAAAAAAATAATAGTCAGAAAGGAATTTGATATGAAAATAAGTATTATTGTACCTGTTTATAATGTCGAAAAACAACTTCCAAAATGTTTGGACAGTCTAATAAATCAAACTTATAAAAATATTGAAATCAATCTTATTGATAATAATTCAACTGATGATTCTTTAAAAATTTGTCAAAAATACGCTGAAAAAGATCAGAGAATTAAAATTTATCATCAACCCCTGCAAGGAGCCGCAAACGCCAGAAATCTTGGCTTAGAAAAGGCTACTGGCGAGTTAATTGGTTTTGTTGATAGCGACGACTATGCTGATTTAAATATGTATCAGTTATTAATTGAGCAACTTATCCATTTAAATAGTGATATCGTTGTTTGTAACGCCTATACACTCACCGAAGACAGTAAGTTTCTCAGGACAAGTTTTAATCCTGAAAAAACAGGCGTTGAATTAACTGGTGATGATATACTAAATTGCATCTATTCCAGAACTGGAGTAATATGGAATACCCTGATGAAAAGAGAAGTTATTGGAGATTTAAAGTTTCATAACCATATTCTTTATGGTGAAGATTTATTGTTTTTACTGGAAGTTTTAGGCAAGGCAAAGTCAGCCAGCATTTTAGATAAACCTTTATATTACTACTATGTAACCAGAGAAGGAAATTTACTCTCAAGTAGAATAGATAAGCGTTCTTTACAATTTTTAGAAATCAATTTAATGTCTATAGATTATTTAAGAAAGCGTAATCTTATTTCTTTATCTATTGATAGAACTATTAAATCAGCAACTGAAGTAATTAGAAAGATGACTGCAGATGATGATAAGCAATTGGTCAAAAAGCATAAAGATGTTATTAAAATTTTATTTAAGCAGTTTTCTTTTAAGGAATTTATGAATTTTATTCTTTATGGTGAAGCTTCAAAAGTTAGAAAGCTGATATTATTATTTTTAAAATTAGCTCCAACATTGTACATTGCGATGTATCCTTATTATAAAAAGTTGTCAAAGAGATAAAAAAGTTGTTTCAAAACAACTTTTTTTATTTTTCTTCTTCAATAATCAAAATAAATCGCTGCAGATCTTCTGGATCTGTAATTTTGAAGTTTAACATTGAACCCGCTACTGGTTCTATAGGAATATTGTGAATAAACAATAATTGTATAAGGCCCGTTACTGAACTATGTTCTTCATCTGACAAATCTTTTAAGACGTTATAACAAGGCCAAAACTGGAAAGATTCGGGATTTTGACCTGACATGATCTTGGATCTGTCAATTAAAGAGGAAACCGTTTTTCCATCTTCACTGTAGAAAATAGTGTCTTTAATTCCTACCGTCGGAAACGATGAACCCGTACGTTTAGCGGCTTTTATTGTTTCAGAAATAACTTCAGCAGGGATTAGTGGTCTTACTGAATCATGGACTGAAATTATTGAATCTTCACTGACCAGATCAAGACATTTTTCCAAACCATTCATTATTGAATGCTGTCTTGTCTTGCCTGGATCTGCATAACCAGCAAATTTGAAAATTTTCTCTCTTTTAATTTCCTTGTCTACAAAATCTCTCCACATCGGATCACAGACAATTATTATCTTGTCAATATCTTTATGATTTTCAAAAGTTATCATGCAATAGGTCATAATAGCTTTTCCATCAACAACAATGAATTGTTTAGGGATTTCTGCTCCCATTCGCTGGCCTGTTCCACCAGAGAGAATAATCGCAATATTCATTTTATCTACCTTTCCTATATACTCCTATATTTTAATATAAAGATTCAATGTAATCAATTAATAAAAAAAGAACCAGCAACGTGCTATTTTCACAGGGGCAAGCCCAACTATCGT
>CAYUXW010000056.1:0-5854 GCA_964449115.1 uncultured Erysipelotrichaceae bacterium
GGACGGCTAGAAAGGAAAAATCAATATAGGCATCCCTATATTGATAATACGAGAACAAACATGAAAAAAATATTTACAATGCTTTTGGTTGTGATTATGGTGCTTGGCTTAGCTGGATGTGAATTGCCATGGTTAAGCCCAGGTCCTGGCCCAGGGCCAGATCCAAAACCTGATCCAGATCCAGAGCCAACAGACAGTGGTCTGACTTTACAGGAATTATGGGACTACCTAGATGATTATCCATGTTATCTATCAGATAACAAGCTAAATGATTATGTTGTTGTTTTTGATGATGACCATAACATAACTATTGATAATTTTAATGTACTAGAAGAAGAGTCAATCAACTATTATTTTAATATGTTGGATAGTTTTAATTACGAAGGTGATAATGTCTACAAATTAGAATATATAAATACCTATAGTGATAGATTTAATAATGGTACATTCTTTATTAAGTTTAACGAAGAAACCAAAGATAGAATAGAAGTAGGAATGTATTTTAATAACACTTTGGACTTTTTTCAATTGCATGCTGATACAGGGTTGTCACTTGAGCAGCTATTAAGTGCTATTAGAAAGTATGAATGGATTCAAGAAAAAGAATTACTATGCTGGTTTATCAGAATATATGATAATGAATTTTCTCATGGCATTATAGCCAGCAGTTACTGGTTTTATGGACCTGTAGCAAAATTGAATTATTTAGGAAAATTTCTGTATGAAATAACCATCGATTATCCTGCAAAGGAAGAGGGAATTAACCCTGCCAATGATGCCTATACTACAACACACCTTCTGTTTTATGATCCTGTCCATGAAAGAATCAGGTTTATAAATCATGATGATGATTATTGGTGGTATTATCCAGATAAAGGAGCAACAATTGAAGAGTTCTTTGCCGCAAATAAAGGCTACTTTTTTGCGGGACAAGAAAACCTGAATTACACTTTTTATAAAGATAATGGTAAATATTATGTTTATTTAAAAAATACAAAATATAATATTTCCAATACTTTAGAAGTAAAATCGATTAAATATGAACAGTATAATAATTATGAATTTACGGTTCTAAATGGAAGTAATACTGAAATATGGAGAATAGAGTATAATATTAATTCTGGTTATGAAATGTCAATTAATAGACCAAATTTAAGTGATTATGCGAAAAAAAGGAAACAGTAATTTGTAAGAAAAATTTGATTTTAAATATTTTATATTTTTCATCAAAAATGGATTTAGTGTAACTAATAATAATCTAATGTTCATTAGATTATTATAGTCTGTTTTATACATTCGTTTATAAGTTAGAAATTATTTACATTTATTTAGAAAGGGGAAAACATGAAAAAATTAGTCAATATGTTTTTGATTGTACTGATGCTTTTAGCATTGACTGGTTGTGAAATTCCGTGGCTGAATCCAAATCCACAGCCAGATCCAGATACTGAGACACCAACTGAAGGTTTAAATCAGGAAGACTTGTGGGATTTTTTAAAAAACAAGTGCTTTATTACTGAATATGGGATTTTGGATTACGCTTATTACTTTAAAGGCAGTGATGAGTTTGTAATTTCTGCTGATCATCTTAATTATGGTGAAAGCTATTATTTCAGTGATTTGATTGACTTCAAATATGATGGAAACAACACTTATATCTTGGAATATGAAAATCACTATGATGCATTCCCACATGGTATATTTGTTCTGATATTTGATCCAAAAGAAAGTAATCGATTGACAATATATCAGGATATGTATGGAGACAGGGTAAGTGTTGATTTATTTGAAGATGAACCTTTATCTGTGGAAGAAATTGTAAACATCTTAAAAAATTACAAGTATTGGTACTATGATAGTTATCAAGAACATGATTACGATGATTATTTTGTATATATTGATGACTGCTGTAATGATGAATTCTATGAAGTGTTGATGGGAACTACTTTTTTTAGAAAGGGAGAAATAGTAGAAGCTGAATATCTTGGTGTGACTTTGTATAAGGTATCAATTTATTTTCATGGAATGTCAGATGGAATTGATCCTGGCTATGATTATTATTGGAATGATCATCAGCTTGCTATCAGTCCTTATGTAGAATACATTGGTTATGATACTGAAATGATGTATGAAGATTTAAAGTTTTTCCATCCAGAAACAGGTTTATCATTAGATGAGTTGTTTATGGATTTAAATGGCAGATCATACCATGACGACTATGGAACTATCTACACTTTTGAAACTAGAGCGGATGGCACTTACCATCTATTAATAGACTGGGGAAAGGCAGGAGTTAATGATTGGCAGGTAAAAGATTTTAAATTTATAGGGCGTGGACGCCATAGATATCAGTTAACTTGTTTTGAATTAGGTTCAAATGCAGTATTTAAAATAAGTTATAATTACCTTGAACCTGAACATATTCACTTTGTGGCTTATTCTACTTGTGGGGATTATTCATGGGATTGTCATTTAACATGGGACTAGTAAAAAATGGTTGAATTTTTATAAAACTTAATTTACTTTTTGATTTTTATATAATGAATTGACAATTAGTGGTTTTGTTGTGGAAATATTTTGCTTTTAATTATTTGTCAAAAGAGATAGAGGTGATACAAATATGAAAAGACTTTTAATATTGTTTTTGACTGTGGTAATGGTAATGGGATTAGCTGGTTGTGAATTTCCGTGGTTTAGCCCAAATCCAAAACCTGACCCAGAGCCAGTGGATACTGGATTGACTCAACAGGAATTGTGGGATTATCTAGACAACTATAATTGTTTTACAACTATTGAAGGGGTTAGAGATCCGATATTTATCTTTGAGAATGACAATGATTTTGTTGTTGATTTCTCATTTGAAGGTTTTTCAGAAGAAAACTTCTATTTTACTGAACTTTTAAGCTTTAGTTATGAAGGTAACGACTTATATAAGTTGGAATATGAAAACCCTTACGAATGGGCATTTGAAAGTGCTGTCTTCTATTTTGAGTTTACCCCTGAACGCTATAACACTGTAATATATGGTTGTTATGATAGAGGAGAAATTTATTATCGTTCCCTTTTTGGCGATGAAGCATTAACTATTGATCAAATAATGACTATTTTAGGTAAATATGATTATTGGCTGGAAGAAGAAGGGGTAATCGGTCATAGTTTTGTTACCATAGATGATGACGATATGTTTTGCCATGGGTTGATGAATTCCAGTTTCTATCGAAATGGAATTATTACTGCAGCTGAATTTAAGGGCTTGACTACCTATGAAATAACAATTGATTATCCAGCAAGAGAAGATTTTGGAATGGGTGAAGGTTATGAAGCATATTGTAAAACTCATAAACTGGTAATCAGTCCATATGTAGGCTTTATTGGTTTCGAGACTGATGTAATGCCATATAAATTCAAATGGTTTTATCCAGAAACTGAATTTACGATGTATGAACTATATCAAAAATTATCAGGAAAACTATTTGAAAGTGATGAAAGTGGATTGGAGTATGGCTTCTATATTGAAGATGGAAAATACTACATAGGAGTTCATGATACAAATACCATTGCATTAAATGCTGTTCATGAAGTTGCTTCTATTGAATATTTAGGAAATGGCTGGCATATTTATGAGTTTACTATTTCTGGTGAAGGTAACGTAAAATGGTGGATTTACTATAATCATATTGATTGGCGCCATTTAGAGATTGCTATATATTCAAATGAAGAATTAACATTTACTGATGAAGCGACAGCATCTTATATTAATCACTAAATGAAAAGGATGAAATGCAAAAATTTCATCCTTTTTTAAAAATTTTATATACATCAACTAAGAAAATTGAAAATATTCAATAATGTTTTTGATTTGTCTTAAATTAATCATAATAGACAAAAGTGGAATTTATATAGCCATTAAGTTTTTCTTTGTCTAAAATAATGTATCTTCTTTTTTCTTTTTTAAGAATTCCTTTTTCGCAAAAAGAACAGATTACTCTTTGCAGATGACGATAGCTGACGCCTATTACTTCGCTTGTTGAAACTAGACTGTTGTCAAAAACATTATTTTTTTGATTCTGTAAAATGAAAGATGCCAATCTGTTTTCAGCATTGGTACTAAGATAGAAGGCGTAGCTCTTGTTGGCATTCTTTAAACGGTCGGATAGAATTTTACAAATATGCCTTAAAAAATGAGTGTCATTTAACAGTAAATCACGATAGTTGTTTAAGTTTATAGCTAGACAATAGGTTGGTTCTAGAGCTTTAACACTGTTTTCTGGTGTTTCATTCCAGATTGAAGAAGCTTCACCAAACACTTTAAAAGATTTAGTTGATCCAAATATTATTGTGTTACCAGCTTCAGAAATAGAAGAGTAGACAACCCTGCCTTTAACCATAAACAAAAGATAAGGTGATTTTTCTCCTTCTTTAATCAAGTATTCATTTTTATCAAAAAACAGCAGTTCAGCATATTTTACAAAGTCTTGTTCAAAATATTTTCTGAAACTGGTTTTTTTGATATAGTAATTAACAATTTCTTTATCATAAATTCTCTTCACATAATTATTTTACCACAACTTTACTAAAAATGTGACATTTGTCATATAATTTTGCAAATATCAAAAGTATTATAAAAATAAGTATGGTCTAAATAGGAGGAGACAATATGAAAAAATTTATTATCTTATTAATTTCTGCGATGATGGTGTTATCATTGGCAGGTTGTGGTGACAATACAGGTAAAGATGGCGATAAAGACAATCCATATGCTGATTATAAGATTGCCATGATATCTGATACTGTCGGAACAGATCAATTTATTTTACAGGCAAAAAATGCTTTAGAAGCATTAGCTGCTGAATATGGATTCCATCATACAATTATTGAGTGTTCGAATACTGATGACTGGGCACAGAAATCACGCAATGCCTGTGAGGCTGGTTATGATTTGATTGTTGGTGTAGGCTGGGTTGCAGCTGCTCCGTTATCTCAATTAGCTGATGAATTCCCTGATGTAGAATTTGGTGTAATTGATACTATTGCCAACAATGAACGTATTATGAGTATTAACTTCAATACTACTGATGGCTGTTATGTTTTAGGGGCAATGATTGCAGCAGCTTTCCCTGATGATACTGTATTTGGTTATATTGGAAACTTCCAACAGCAATCTAACTTTGAATATAAATATGGTTTTATGGAAGGTGTTAAATCAATTAATCCAGATGCTAAATTTGTCAGTGCTTATGCTGATACATACAGCGACACTCAAGCTACTTACAACAAAGCTGTGGAAGTTGCAGCTGCTTTAGGTGACAATGGTCATTTCATTATGGGATCAGTTGCTAACAGTGCAAATGCGGGAATCTACCAATATGCATTGGAACGTGGCGAAACAGGAAATAAAATCTATACTTCAGGATTATCTGTTGACCAGACTACTCCAGATAACCCATATATTATTACTGGATTGACAAAGAATACCGCAATTGCGATGGAAACAATTGTCAAAGACTTCTTAGAAGATGGTAAGGTTACACCTGGTAAAACAACATTAGGAGTTAACGAAAATGCATTCTATGTTGTCGGAATTAACTTTGAAGCAAACTTCCTGAATTCAGAAATTCTTACTGATGCTGCAATTGAAGCAGGTAAAAAAGCTGCTCAGGATCTAAAAGATGGAAAAGTTGTCTTACCATATGTAATGGAAGACGATTACCAAGAGTAATTTAAAAAACAATAGATGTGTGAGAAAACCTCACACATCTATTTAAAAGGTTGATTATTGAAAAATAATCAATTTTTAATTGAGAGACCTACTATGAAAAATCAAGTGTAAATTAAGTTAATTTGAAAATCATAG
>CAYUXW010000057.1:0-4283 GCA_964449115.1 uncultured Erysipelotrichaceae bacterium
AAGCATGCGGATGTGGCGAAACTGGTAGACGCACTAGACTTAGGATCTAGCGCCGAGAGGCATGCGGGTTCGAGTCCCTCCATCCGCACCATATAACTAAATACGAATGGTAATCTGATTGCCATTCTTTTTTTAAAACATTAGCACTACATTATTATAGTTAAGGGAAAATATGCTATAATACAAAAGCGACTGCTAGTGTTAGTACTAACACTAAAAAGAGAAAGGAAAAATGATATGGAACTACATATTATTAATGACATTGCATCACAACTTAAAGTTGCTTCAAAACAGATTGAAGCTACTCTAGAAATTTTACAGGAAGGTGGTACTGTACCTTTTATTGCCAGATATAGAAAAGATGCAACTGGCGGACTGGATGAAGAACAGATTCTTTTCATCGAGAAACAGTATAAATATCAATTAAATCTTCAGGAAAGAAAACTGGCTGTTATCAACCTGATTGAACAACAAGGAAAACTTACTGAAGAAATCAGACAATCTATTATGGACTGTGAAAAACTATCACAGGTAGAAGATTTATACCAACCATATAAACAAAAAAGAAAAACCAGAGCTGCTGTGGCTATTAAAAATGGTCTGCAGCCATTAGCTGATCACATTTTAACTTTACCAACAGAAGACAACTTAAATGAAGTTGCTAAAGAATATCTTAACGAAGAAGTTAAAACCATTGAAGAAGCTATTGCTGGTGCCAGCGACATTATTGCGGAAATAGTATCTGATAATGCTAAACTCCGTTGGTCAATCAAAGACCAGATTGTTGAAACAGGTTCTTTACAGACTAAAATTAAAGATGATGCTGTTGATGAAAAGAAGGTCTATGAAATGTATTATGACCGTACTGAAAAAATTACTTCCTTAGCCGATCATAGAATTATGGCAATTAACAGGGCTGAAAAGGAAAAAGTTATTTCTGTCAGTTTTATCTACGATGTTGAAGATATTCACAATCAGGCTATCAAAATACACTGCGATAAAGAATGTGCCGTTAAAGAAGTTATCGAAAAAGCAGTCATTGATGGCTGTAACAGATTACTTTTGCCTTCTATTGAAAATGAAATCCGCTCTGACTTATCAGAAAGAGCCCACACAAATTCAATTGAAGTCTTCTCAATGAACCTGGAAAAACTATTATCTCAGCCACCTTTAAAAGGAAGAGTGGTCTTAGGATTTGACCCAGGATACTACAATGGCTGTAAATTGGCTGTTTTAGATGAAACAGGAAAAATGCTGACAGTTGAAAAGGTCTTCCCTTTCTCTAAAAAAGGTGGAGATTTACAACAGACTAAAAAACAGATTCTAAATCTAATTAACAAATATAAAGTAAAAATTATCGCTATTGGTAATGGTACAGCTTCAAGAGAATCAGAGAAACTGATTGCAGAAATCATTGAAGAAAATAAGCTAGATGTTGCTTATGCCATCGTAAATGAAGCTGGTGCTTCAGTATGGTCAGCTCAGGAAGATGCAAGAAATGAATTCCCAGATCTGGCAGTTGAAGAAAGATCAGCAGTTTCAATCGGTAGAAGACTATTAGACCCTCTATCTGAGTTAATCAAAATCGACCCTAAATCAATCGGTGTAGGACAATATCAACACGATTTACCAGAAAAAGCTTTATCAGAAAGACTAGAAGAAGCTACCATGAAAATCGTCAATAGAGTTGGTGCGGATGTAAATACCGCTTCAGTTGAACTATTAACTCATATCTCTGGTTTAAATGCTGGAGTAGCTAAAGAAATTGTCAACCATCGTAACGAAAACGGTAAATTCACCAATAGAAATCAACTTCTAAATGTTAAAAGGCTGGGACCTAAATCATTTACCCAATGTGCTGGTTTCTTAAGAATCATTGATGGTGATGAACCACTGGATGCTACTAACATCCATCCAGAATCATATGATGATGCTAAAAAACTAATGAAAGTTTGTGACATTAAAGAATTAGGACAAAAAGATATCACTTTCCCAAAAGATAAAGTTGAAGCCCTGAACATTGAACCTTTTACCCTAAAAGATATTCAAGACGCTATTAAAGCTCCACTGAGAGATTATCGTGAGCAATTTGAAGGGGCAATCTTAAAATCAGATGTCTTAGAGCTTTCTGATTTACATGTTGGCGATAAATTAGATGGAACAGTTAGAAATGTTGTCGACTTTGGTGCTTTTGTAGATATCGGTCTGCATGAAGATGGGCTAGTTCATATTTCAAGAATGTCAATGTCTAAAATCAATCATCCTAGTGATGTTGTAGCTGTAAATGATATCGTACAGGTTTATGTCTTCGATATCGATTTAGTTAAATCACGTGTTCAACTTTCATTACTGCCATTAGAAAAGCTTTCGGAAAGAGAAAATCAGAATAAGAAAGCTTTCAAAAACCGTAAAAAAAGTCGTAACAAAAAACCAGTTAAAACTGAAAAACAAAAGCAGGATGAAGCTATGAAGCGTCTACTGGAAAGATTTGGAAAAGATTATTAAAAACTAAAGCATCGCAAACCGCGATGCTTTTTTCATTTCTAAACCCATTAAATCTATTCATTATAAAAGGCACATAATTCATCTAATTTTCTATCACTTATTTCATCATTAATAGCTTTAAGTTTATACAACAACTCTAAATCAGATTGCTTCAAACTTATCGCTTTTTCAATTTTATTTAAGGTTAAAGATAAATCATCCGTCGAATAAATAATCTTATTAATGTAGTAATACAATAAATTAAAATTATCCTTTTTGGAAAGATGATAAATAATTTTACCTAGTTTTATTTGTTGTTGTTCTTTATTCTCGTTCATATTAGTATTCTCTCCTTTAGTAGAATGCTATCATCTAACAACTATTTACTATGGGTATATTTTTACTCTTTTAAAGAAATGTGTTAGCATATAAAAGAAGGTTGAAGCCTTGGCCAGTGGGCTGGGGTGACAACCTTCTTTTAATTATTGGATTTAAGTTTTTGTAGATATTAGGTCATCACAATTATATAAAAAACCGCTTTATTCAGCGGTATTACCTAAATCTTTAATGTTTTTTAAATACTCAAAATCTCTTTTGACACTTTCCGGGGTATTTGGCAAAAAAACAAACTCATTACCTTTTCCGTTAGGATCTTGCCATTTTAAAACATTTTCAATTTTTCTTATTTCTTCATTTGTAAAACCTCTTCTCATATTTCCCCCTTCTTTAAATAAAAACCTTTTTATTCAGCTGTATTATATACTTTTTTTGATTTTTTAATCTCTTCGTAGCCATCTATTACATGTTGTGGTGTATTCGGCAAAAAACGAACATCTCGAATGTCGCAGTTAGGAACTGCCCACTTTACGATGTCATCAAGCAATTTTAATCTTTCTTCTGATAACTTTTCTCTCATTTTTTGACTCCCTCTTATTTGTTTTTTGTTTTATATACTCTAATTTCTGTATAAACTTCATCAAATTTATTTTCCAATGCACAGTTAAGAGCATAACGGCTAACTCTAATTAAATAAATACCACTTTTCTCTTATACCAACTTTTTCAAATGCTTCTTCATTAAGAATCATGTCGTAATTGTCAAAGTTGTATCCATATTTTTCAACATCCTCATTCTGTCTAACCAATGGAATAATTCGTGCAAAAACGATGCTTGAAGACTCCTTAAGATTATCATAGTATTGTCGCAGTTGAATTGTTTTAATAAAGAACCACTTTATTCAGCGGTATTTCTACAACTATTGGGATTGTTTTTAAGATATTCGTAACCTTCTAATACACTCTTAGGTGTGTTAGGTAAGAAAATAATTTCTTTCCCATTACCTTTTTCTTTTCCTTTTGGGTCTCGCCACAACAAAATATCATCAGTGATTTTAATTTCTTTTTTTGTTAATTGTCTTCTCATATATTTTTCCTCTTTGTTTTTAAAACTCTATACTTAGTTTATGCTTCATCATAATTTTCTTTTTAAAAATGAAAGAAAGGAACAACGACTATCATTAATTATATTGTAACTACCTACTTCATTTTTTGTCAATTCATACTAGCATATGTAGTCATTTTATGATTTATATTTCTTTTGCACTTAAAATATAAAACTTAAGTGATTCCTAATTTTCTTGAAGTTTCATGTCTTTAAGTTTTTGACAAATTAATAATAGATAAGTTAATTAATGTAACACATAACTTATAAAAATATAATTTGTATATAAAGTGATTTAGAAATCAAAAAAGCCTTTGTCAATAAGGCTTTTCTTATTCAATGGTGAAGGTTAAGGGTCA
>CAYUXW010000058.1:0-3995 GCA_964449115.1 uncultured Erysipelotrichaceae bacterium
GTTAATGTTATTATAATCAAGCGTATGATTGAAAGGAGGTCACGGAATGTCAAGAGTATGTGCCGTTACAGGCAAAGGACCTTTATCAGGTAACAAACGTTCGAATTCAATGAGAGCTACACGCAGAAAATGGAACGTTAACTTACAAAAAGTTAAAGTTGTTATTGATGGTAAACCGCAGACCGTCAAGATGTCAGCGAGAGCTTTGAAAACATTGAAGGCTCAACAAGGTAAATAAGAAGTTAGGAATACTAACTTTTTTATTTTCAGGACAATTTAAAAGTACCTGCTACATTAAGGCAAGTACTTTTTCTTTTTACTTTTATTATCAATCATGATGCTGATGGCAGATGGAGCCAGTAGATTTTAAAACCCTTTCCAAGTATTGCTCTACTGCTTTTTTCCCATCTCCTGAAGCTCCTATTATGACTTCAACATTTTTTTCATTAAAGATTTCAACAGCTGCCATTCCCATGCCTCCACTGATAATAACATTGACACCACAATCAGCTAAAAAATTAGGTAGAAATCCTGGTTTGTGGCCAGGATTGGCAATGATTTCATTTTTTGTAATTTTGTTATCTTCAATTTCAAAAAGCATGAACTCTTCACAATATCCAAAATGTTCAGCTACCTGTCCTTTTATTGTTGCTACAGCAATTTTAATCATTTTTAATTTCCTTCCTCTTTTAAATCAGTTATAAATATTAATACTTTGCTATTGTTCTAAAAGCAAATCCATTGTCTTTTTAAAGACTTCTTTTACTGCTTTTCCAGCTTTACAATCCACATCAACAATATTTTGACCACTATTGATAATATGCACTACCTGAAAGTCAAAAGGAATTTTCCCAACAAAATCTAGATTCTGCTCTTTACATATTTCTATAATCTGATCAGATTTCTCTATATTTACATCATATTTATTAATGCAAACTGCTATTTTTGTATTAAAGCCGGCAGCAGTTTTGATAATACGCTCCATATCACTGATTCCCGATACCGAAGGTTCAGCCACTATCAAAACCATATCCACTCCAGCAAGAGAGGCAATGACCGGACATCCTATACCAGGAGAGCCATCAATAAAAGCGACTTTCGCATCTTGTGAGGCTGCATCTTTCAGCTGTTTTTTTACCTCAGTTACCAGCAAACCTGAATTACCACTGCCCATTTTAAGCTGAGCCGTGGAAAAAGCTTTATCGCTATCAGAATATAGCATCAATTCACCAGCCACTGCCGGTACCATGGTTATGGCTTTTGTTGGGCACAAAAATTCACAGACGCTGCAACCTTCGCAGGCATAAGGATTAATCTGATACTCTTCATTGTATGTAATAGCATCAAAGCGACAATTTTCTTCACATTGATTACATTGGATACAGAGATCCTGATTTATTTCAGCTTTCTGCAAACCATAGTAATTGCTTTTTAAAGGTTCTTTATTCCATCCACTGACAAGGTGAAGATTAGGGGCATCGACATCGCAATCAGCATAAGCTTTGGCATTTGCCAGCTTAATAAAGGCACTTGTTATTGTCGTTTTTCCAGTTCCGCCTTTACCACTAAGAATCAGCAGCTGTTTCATAGTGCACCTCCTTTAAAACTGTTTCAAGTAAAGAAGAAAACAGTTTTTTGTATTTTTCACCCATTTTGACTACTATTTCTCCATTTGAATTTAGAGTTCCAAGTTCACTATCAAATGGAATTTTAGTTAATATCTTAATATTATTATCAAGACAGAACTTTTCTGCTGGATTTTCTTCTTTTAAACATTTGTTTAAAACAACCCCAAAAGGTTTATCAAATAACTTTACCAGCTGATAGACCATATTGAGATTACTAACACCAAATATTGTCGGCTCAGCTACCAAGATGCAGTAATCCGCATCTTTAATACTCTCCATAACCACACAGGCACTTCCTGGAGGGCAGTCGATAACCGTTAAATCATTTTCCTTTAAATTTTCTTTAGAAAGTAACTGGTTAATAATTGGAACTCCTGAAGGTTCTCCAGTCTTTAACATTCCTGTAAAGATAGTTACATTATCAGAAACCCCTTGATGAATTGTTCCGATTATTTTGTCTTTCTCTGTTAATGCCTTCTGTGGACAAACCAACATACAGCCACCACAAAAATGACATATCTCTTCAAATATTTTAAGTTTATCTTTTATATAGGCAAGAGCATTGAACTTACAGAAGTCAACACACTGGCGGCATCCATCACATATCTTTTCATCTACCTGTGGTATTTTTACTGCTATATCTTTTTGGCGAATCCACTCAGGCTTAAAAAACAGATGCCCATTGGCTTCTTCGACATCACAATCAATATAAGTGGCTTGTTTGGATACTGCTGCTAAATTCACTGCTACCAATGTTTTCCCTGTTCCACCTTTGCCACTTAGCACAGCTATTTTCATATTATCTTATCCTGCGCCCATGATAACCAGCGTGAACATTATCCAACAAAGACAGCTTACCCTCAACAAAAGCATCAATATTATCTTGTAGAGAACCAGTAACTGATTTATATATTTTGACATCAGCTGGTTTTAATACTGCAGCTGCATTTTCCCCCAGCTGTGCAGTAAGTAAAGTATCTACATTACTATCTACAATAATTTGAGCAGCTTTAATTCCAGCACCTCCAGTACTTGTTGCCGCAGTGTTTTCAATAAATTTACTTTCTTTAGTATCTACATCATAAATTAGAAAATATGGTGCCCTTCCAAAAGAAGGATGCACTTTAGTTTCTAATGTTTTGTTTTCTGTTGGTATTGCTAATTTCATAAAATTCTCCTTTCATTTTCAAGTGTTATAAACATTTATTACTTTTAATTATCTTTAAAGCGTCTGCCACGTCTTTGTCTATTACAACCAAAAGCACACTGATTTTCCTGTCCATCACAAAGACGATATCTTCCACCTTCAATTATTAAAGGTCTGCCATTTACTAATGAGTCAGCTAATTTTTTTCTGGCTTCAATATATATTCCCTGAACAGTGCTACGAGCAATATTCATCTGTTTGGCACACTCTTCCTGATTATAGTTTTCCAAATCTATCAATCTGATAGTTTCATATTCGTCCACTGTCATGACAATGAGATTGTTTTCATTAACAGCTAAATCAAGTGGTCCAAACCTTCTATTTCTAGGCAAATTACATACTCTTCTAAACTTGACCGGTCTTGCCATATTTAATCACCTCCAAACTTTTATTAGAAAAAACCAGAGTTATTCTGGTTATTTCTAATCTTCGTTATAGCTATCTAACTGTTCATTTACGGCGTCAAGTTGCGCCTGTAATGCAGCTCTTTGTTCTTCTAAAAGTTCTTTTTCAGTTTTTGCATTTTCATTTTCAATCTCAACCATTCTAGCATTTCTACGGCAGAAGCCATGTCTGCAAGCTAATCCAAGACCTACTCCTGCTCCGATACCTAATCCAATACCTGCAACACGTCTGAATGTTCTAGTTCCTAAACAGGTTCCTAATTTTCTTCCTGTCATTGGTCCTAAACCTCTTGGTCCTTTTCCATCTCTTCTTGGCATAATTTTCACCTCCTTTTCATTAATGGCATATGCCATCTACTAATATTATACATCGTTTCTGGCATATGTCAACAACTTTGTTGATAAAATCTTTTCGATTCATTAGCTGACAATATACCCGTATTCATAAAAAGGTTCATAGATAAAGTTAAAAATAAAGTATGTCATTACTGAAAGAGATACACAACATATGAACAACAGCAATTATTAAAAACATTGACTCAATTGTCAGAAAGCCAAAGAAAAAGATTAAAAATATGGCTTAAGGATCAGCTCAATCTTAATGAAGAACTTAAAAACACTGAACCACAATTCTGTCCGCACTGTTATAAGGAAAGTCGAATGATAAAAAAAGGAATCTTGAATAACAAGCAAAGATATCGGGGTAATCGAAATCTTTTAGGGTCTAGACTTTTGGGGTCAGTTTTAGGGTCTTAA
>CAYUXW010000059.1:0-3933 GCA_964449115.1 uncultured Erysipelotrichaceae bacterium
TGTTCAGCCTCATTGTGGAAGTAAGCCATTTCAGTACGTAAAAGCCTTTCAGCCTTGTATTTCTCAACCTGGAAGGTTTGCCCAAACTCCATCTGCATACGTTCCAAAGACATACCAGTCATTGCTCCACGAGTAATGATTTCACTTAATTTATCAACCATATCGTTTTGGTTTTTCCAGATGCGGTCTGAGTAGTTGCCGTTGCCAACCCATTTAGTCTCAAGCATTCTATCAATTGTTCTATCGTTTAATGAAGCAAATGAGACTGTGTCAAATCTTTCTTTTCTACCAACATCAAACATTGTACGTTGATAAGACTGTCTTGTCACGTTTGTTAGGGTTTCTTTAGAGATACGTTCTATTTTCTCGGTTAATCTATCTAGTTTGGCTTGTAATTCCAGCTGAATTGCCTGTAAACGGTTGATACGACCTTTGTAGTTCAGTTTGATTAAACCACTTATATCTTTACCAGTTTCACGACCAACTTCTCTAATCAGTTTATTTAAATCAGCAGTGTTGATAATTCGTTCCATTGTGTATCTGTCTAAACCAGTCTTTTTACCGTAGCTGGCATAGATTTCATCAATCATCTTTTTTAGATCTCTTTGAGCATCATTATAAAGCCTCATTATTCTGTTCAGCTGCTCTTCAGTAAACCTTTCTGATTCAGCAAATCTCTGATTGGCTCTTTTGTTCCAATAATCGAACGATGACATTATTCATCCTCTAACTCATCATAAGTTGGTAAGGCTCTTCTTATTTCCTGCTCTTTTAAAGCCAGTTCAGTAATTTCTTTAGCATCTTTAACAAACGATAACTGAGCAATTAGAGTTTCCTGATCTACAATACCCATCAGGTTAGATATCATCTGAGAAGTTTCAAAGTCATTACTTGGCAGGTTACGTTTAAATACAGCATCAACTTCAGTAATAGGTACTTTTTCCATCTTGCTGCTGGTATTAAAGAAGTTGTTATAAAGTTCAAATCGTTCCATTAATCCCTTTTCAAAATATCTTTCCTTGTTTTTAATATTCTGTTCAAAAGGTAACAACTTATACTTGATAGCCACTCCTGAACTGTTGCCAACAAAGTTTTCATCACTCATATTAGGAGTCATACTGATTTTGTGGATGTCATTTTCAATAACCTGTCTCAGAACATCAGTGTCGGCTTCATTTAACGATTTAACCAGGTATTCAACTCTACCATCAGTAGGTATTCTTGAGATTACTCTATGTTCTCTCAAATCTCCACTGTCTTTGGCATCAAAATCCATACCATAAAAACAAAGAATAGCATCAACCAGTTGCTCTTTGTCATTGATTCTATCACTTTGCAATAGATTATAGGCATCAATTAACGATATAACTGGTTCAAAGTCTCCAGTTTTTTCTTTGTTATTTCGGTATTCAATAACAGGAACATCACCAAAAGCATGATTTTTTTCACTTTGCAAAGATAAAACTTTATCTTTTAAGTGATAGGTATTGATTTTAAACTTATCAACAATTCTAACTTCAGTATATTCAACTTCTTTGTTGTTGTAGAAATGCTGGAACATTACAGCAAAAAGTTTATTATGTTCAACGGTGCTATCTCTAACCAACACTACACTTAAATCATCAATTTGAGCACTCTTAACTTGTGACTCTTCGTTGGCATAGATATATTCATGACTGACACCACAAATAGCACTGTTTTTGGCCAACTCAATATCTAAGTCAGTTATAGTTTGCTGTTTATAAGCATCTTTAATTGGTTCAATATTAATTGTCTCAACCGCTTGATAATCTACTGGATTACCTAATAAATAGCTGGTATTAACATCAACAATATATTTGGCATGATTAATCATTACTTTGTTATTGCTTAAACCATCACCTATTTTATTTCGTTCGTTGATATTTTGAATTCCAGCATAATATTGTTTCAGTTTTATTAATCTTTTAGACTGATCATCAGCATAATCCAGTATATTCTTAATCAATTCATAGTTAATTGTGTAATCTTTTGATAATGTATACATCTATTTCTATTTCCCCCTTAGGCCTATCTGAGCCTTGCTATAAATCTTTGGTTTTCCTAATCCAGTCAATTTTCTTAATAACGATGCTAAACTATCCGGACTGTCATCATGTTCAGCATTTTCTGTGTAATCCAATATCTCATTTATATAGTTTGGGTCAGTTGATTCCAGAAACTGAATGTTATCCCAATTACTTCTTAAATAGGTTGATATTTTAATGTACTTGTTCATATTCTCATGATATCCTTCAACAAAATGACCTCTCTCACGTAAAGCTTTAGCCAGATAACCCTTATCAGCATTGTTTTCACACGAAATTGAACCAGCCATGTATAACTGTTTCAGTTGATCTATTTCATCTAGACAGTCATCAACATGTTTATCCCACCTTTTACCAAACACAATAAAGGTGTCTTTGATTTTTTTAACAATGGTAAATGCTGTTCCATCACTTCCACCATAAGCAGCATCAATATGACATACTCCGTTGTTGATGAGTTTAATATCATCAGTAAAGTTGGGATTATCAAACAACCTGCCTTCTTCAGCAATATGCTTCAATTCATAGTTGGCAGCAAATAAAGATGGTGTCATATCTTTTCTCAACTGTTGTAACTCATCTTTACTGATTAATCCAGTACTGTAGCAGTCGTAGTAGTGTTTATTTGGCATAATACCAATAGCATCATCTTTATGCCACGGAGTACCAGTATTCAAAATACGGCCACCTCTGTTTTTAATGTTCTGCAATTCCTGATAGACAATCTTCATTAAATCTCTTTCAGCTTTAGAAATTCTATCTTTAAGATTAACGATATCATCCGTAATAACCAGATCAGCATGCTTACCAGTCATAGATGTTTTAGAACCTAAACCCAACATTTGACTAGCACCTTTGCTTGATGATTTTAAATTGGTTGTAATACTGAAAGCAGTATCTTCAGTTAAGGTTAAAGCAATGCCATATATTTTATGAGTGATAAAATACATTGCATTGCTTTCCAAAATATTTTTTACTTGTTTAACTACTTCCTTAACATCATCATCAGTTTTTCTGATAAAGATAATTGTTAAGTTAGGAAATAAAACCATCAGAATTGCTATAGCAATTGATAAACAGGTAGTTTTAAAACTTCCACGGTGTGCCAGTAAAGTTAAATCATCTTTACTGAACATCATCATTTTCAACCAGTCGTTGTGTAAATTAGTTAAATCATTGAACCCAACCCAATGACCTATTTTATAAGGCTCATCAAGTAATAAATCTAAATATTTATTTTTCTCGTTTGTTGACATAGTCTTCTATTTCTTGAGCTACTTCTTCAACTGGTTTTCTAATTTCCAAAATTTCAACTGCTTTTTCACCCAGAGTATCTCTTATAAAAGTTGCAGCGGGAACATCACCAGACAAGCCTTTAGCAAACATTGAAGCAATCAGAGCCATCTGGTTATCCATATCCTTTTTATAGATTCCCATTTCAGTCAGTTTCTTTTGAACTTTTTCATTTTTCAAAGGAAGAGAAAGCAGCAGTTCCATCTGTTCTCTCATCAGTTTTTTCTTACGGCGAGCCTTGCCAGAAGCTATGCCGCCTTTTCTGGAAATTTCTCTTGCTTCGTCCTTACTTCGCTCCGTAACAGGAATCAAGTTATCTTCTGACATTTTCTCACCCCACATTCCAAATTATAAAAAGCCAGATATCCAGAAAGGAGCTAACATATACCTGGCTTTAGATTAAAGGTCAGCATGGAAAAAATATTATAAAAAAGGACAAAAAACTATGAGCTTGCACTGACCTTTCGAAAGAAAAAGACACCCCCTGTGCCGGATGCCTTTATTTTCACACTAACATAATATCACATTAAAAAGTAAGATTTAGTAAGAACTTCATCAAAAAGCCTTAAAGCCT
>CAYUXW010000060.1:0-2878 GCA_964449115.1 uncultured Erysipelotrichaceae bacterium
ATTCTTCCGCTAATGTTTAATCTATTTCAGGACAATTTCGAAAAATATTGACACAGAACAAATGAATTACATCAGCTGATTAGTATAATGCATTTAGCAATATTTAACCGTAAAAAAAGATACTTAAGGTATCTTTTTTGAGATTTTGATATTTAAATTAAGTAAATAATTATTTGTTTACAATATGAATATTATTGTTGCAATTCCAAAATATATCAGTAGAGCAAACAGGTCGTTTAAAGTAGAAATTATTGGTCCTGATGCCACTGCTGGATCAACATTATTTTTTTTCAGTACGATAGGAATGAAAACACCTGCAACTGCAGAGACAAACATGCCACCTGTCAATGATGTTCCAATTGTCAAGGCAAGTGACAGTGGGCTGTGAGTTCCGATGTTAACATAGCCTAATATTGCATAAGATAGAAAGAACCCAGCTATTCCCACAGTTATGCTATTTAGAAAGCCAATTCCCAATTCTTTAGCGATATGTTTTTCTTCAGCTTTTTTCTCTTCAAGTTCATCTTGATTCAGTTTTAAAATCGTTACTGCAATTGATTGTGTTCCAATGTTTCCAGCCATACCTAAAATCATTGGCTGAAACATGATAAGTGCTGCTACTTCAACTAATGTTTTTTCAAATACGGATAACAATACTGCAATTACCAGGTTTAACAAGACAGAAATCAGCAACCATGGCATCCTTTGATAGGCTCTGACAAAGGCATTGGAAGATTCATCATAATCTCCAACCCCTATCATTTTTTCAATATCTTCTTCATGTTCCAATACCATTACATTTAAAACATCATCAGCAGTAACAATACCGATTATCTGCATTTCATCATTTAAAACCGGCAAGACGTTTTTGGCATAATTTTTGAACTTTTTAAAACCTTGATTTATTGAGTCATCCAATTTCAAATAATTGTTGATAAAGTAGGTAATATCATCTAGTGAATCTTTGGCTCTGGCACTGATTAAATCTTTTAAGTTGACACTTCCTATTAAAGCATTATTTTCATCAATAACGAAAACATCATCCACAAAATCACTATCTTTGGAATTGTTTATAACATGAGCAGTAGCTTCTTTAATGGTTGAATTTTTATTAATGGTAATAAAATCAGTGCTCATAATTGAGGCAATGGTTTCTTCATCATAACTCATCAGCACTTTAAGAGTAGCTTGCTTGATATTTGATAATAAACTTATCAGATAAACCTGATAATCTTCTTCAAAGCTGGTAATGAAGTATTTTAAATCATCCATTTCGAATTCCTGCAGGAATTTTTTCTTTTGGTTTTCAGTTAACAAACTGAAGTAATTTCTTAAAACTTCAGTTGGAAGTTCTAAAAACACTTCAACAGTTTTATTTAGTGACATTAAGGTAATGATACGCATTTGAGCATCACTTGATGCTTCTTTCATTTTTTCAGCGATGTCATAAGGGTGCATCTTAGATAAGGTTTTCTTTAATTGAGCATCATTTAAACTCATTAGTTCTTTCATCTAAATCACCCCCAATAATAATGTCGCAAAACCAAAATAGATAATTACACTGGTAATATCTATCAGTGTAGTGATAAATGGACTTGATGCCACTGCTGGATCTATATTTATCTTATCTAATAGAACGGGAATAAATAGTCCAAAGACAGGTCCTGTAGCCACAGTTAAACTCAGTGACAAAAATACCACCAGAGATATATTGAAAGGTTGCTGAATTGCCATTATTCTAGAAATAATATAAGAAACAAGACCGGCAAAAATTCCCAGCACCAGACCGTTAATAAGTCCTGTAAGAATTTCCTTACCACCATTTTTTAAAGCTTTTTTAGAGTCTGTAGTTAGTAGTCTCAGCGTTACAGCCAGTGTCTGGCTGGCTACATCCCCTCCAGCATCAAGAATCAGTGGTTGAAATAAAGCAAGTATGGCAACTGAAGTAATTACTTCTTCAAAACGACTGGTTGCTATAGCGATTGGCATTGATAAAACCAGTAACAACAATAGCCAAGGCAGTCTTTTGGCTGCTGATTTGACAAGCCCTTTTGTTCTTGTATCTGGTAAGGCAGATAATTTCTCAAAGTCATCAACCGATTCTTCATGATAAATTTCAATAGCATCATCAATGGTCAAGATACCGATCAGTTCTAATTTTTTATTTAAAACAGCCATATCATAAAGACCATAGTTTTTCATTTTATGAACAGCTTCTTCAATATCATCGGTATCCAAAACATATGGACTTAATTCTGTTGTGTCATCAATAAATGCCGATGCCTTGGTTTTGATTAAATCTCTTAAATCAACTGTACCTTTAAACCTGTTTTCTTCATCAACAATAAAAATATGATTAAGAATATCTACCTGGCCAGCCTCTTTTATGACCTTTTTAGTAGCAGTTTTAATATCCATACCTAAAATCAGATCAATGTAGTCATCGGACATATGAGCTCCTACTTCATCTTCATCATAAGTAAGAACTTGAGAAATACCTTCTTCATTATCCAGGGCATCAATTAATTTTTCTTCATTGTCCAAGTGAACAATAATGTCGGCAGCATCATCAAGATCTAAGGCATTCATAATATTCTTTTGAATTTCAAATTCAAAATCATCAATAACATCAGCTGCTTCTTCAGGTTCCAGATAGGCAATAATTCTTCCAATTTCTTCTTCCGGAAGTAACGAGTAGAATAAATCCTGTTCTTTTTCAGTAAGTTCAGCTATCGCTTCGACAATGTCATAGGGATGCATTTTTTCAAGATATTCAATCAATGCTTTTTTATCTTTACGATTAATAATTGTCCTCATATTAAAACTTGTATGATACACATGTACCTTGTTATACATGAATATCACTTTTCCTTTCTAA
>CAYUXW010000061.1:0-2722 GCA_964449115.1 uncultured Erysipelotrichaceae bacterium
GAATAGTTCTGCTGGAAAGTGAGGAAGTGGTAAATGATAATTGATTTAAACAAAGTTAGTGGAGTGATGACAATGATAGCAGGTATGATAGGGTCAGGAATTGTTATTGGGGGTGTTTTGCTCAAAATATTCAAACACCTAAACAAAAAAGAAAACGAAAACTTGGTGAAGGCATTAAACGATATAACATCAAGTGTGAGCAGTCTTGAAACGAAAGTAGATGGAATGAAGGATGATATGAAAATGGTAATGAAAACTGAACATATTATGCTCAAGCATCTTGTGACAAAGAACTCTACAGGTGAATTAAAAAACACCTTACACGAATTTGATTTATATATTATTGAAAAAAATTAGGAGGTATTTTAAGATGATTTTAAAAAATGGATGGTATGATGTACTGAAATGGTGTGGATTAATCGCACTTCCAGCTCTGGCAGTTTTCTACAATGTATTAGGTGAGGCATGGGGTTTACCTTATGTTGATGAAATTGTAACAACGTTAAATGCTGTTGGAGTGCTTATTGGTACATTAATCGGTGTATCTAATGCAAACTACTACAAGCAAGAGAATTTGGATGAATAACTATATATTACTTTCACCAACCTATCAATTCGGCATAACAAAAGGATTTGTAGCTGATAAGCCAAAAGAAAACGGTCATGCGGGAATAGATATAGGTTGGTATTCAAATCCAAATCAGCCAATTTATGCTTGTCATACCGGCAAAATTGTATGGGTAAACTACGACACAAATCGTGGTCATGAAATCTATATTGAAGATGATGATATCTGGACTGGATATATCCATCTGAACTCAAAGCCGGTTGTCAAACAGGGGCAAATGATAAAAGCCGGTCAACTTATTGGTTATATGGGTAAAACCGGTGTAACATCAAACTACGAACATCTTCATTTATATCTTTCAGAAAGAAAAGGCAGACGTTTTTCCTGGAATACTATGAGAACTTCTGTAATCGACCCACTTCCTCATATCTACTTTGACAGAAATATCGATTACTACATTGCTGAAGGTTACAGAGATAAGGTTCGATATATCCAAGAACTTTACCCAACTCCAGTTAAAAGAGAAGAAGGAAAATGGCAGGTGCAGATTAATTCTGACACACGTAGATTAAGAAAATCACCGGACACGAAAAGTGAGCCTTATCCTGAATTATGCAAACGTGGAATCTATAATGTAATTCGTATGGTAGATGATTCTGAAGGCAACAGCTACAGGTGGGCAAACATCAAGGATGGCTTCTGGGTAAGTGTGATGTCAACTGATGATGAATACCAGGATTACCGAGCGCTCTATAAAAGAGCAGCTGAAGAAATAACTGACCTTAAATCCACAATGGCGATATATCAGAGTCAAAAAGAAGTTCTAACAAGACAAAGAGACAGTGCTGAAGCCAAACTAAAGAAGATCAAAGAGATAATGGAGCTGTAAAAGGCTCCTTTTTTTTATTTTGGCTAAAATGGATAAATTTATCATTTTATCAAGAATTATTAGCAAAATATCAAGAAAAACTTTGCATTTTGCTAAAAAATGGTTATTATTATGTTGAGGAACAAAGGGGAGATGATTATGGCAAAATACAAGGCTTTTGACATTGCTGAATGGTTTTTGTTGTATAACAATTACATCATGGGGGAAAGCGATGCTGATTTAATTACAAATCTTAAATTACAAAAATTACTTTATTATGCTCAAGGTTGCTATTTAGCTATAACTGATGAGCCACTTTTCGATGAGAATATTTTAGCCTGGGAACATGGACCAGTTGTTGAAGAAGTATATCAAAAATATAAAAAATATCGTTCTAATGGAATACTTTTTGATGGAGATTATAAAAATATTATTGAAAAAGATGATGAAGAAATATTAATTGAAGTCTATAATATTTTTGCGAAATATTCCGCTTGGGGTTTAAGAAATTTAACACATGCTGAAACACCGTGGAAAGAAACTCCTAAAAACGGAATAATATCATTAGAATCAATTAACACTTACTTTAAAGAGAATTACATATCATAAAATATGGAGAAATCAAAATTAAAAGGGAGAAAAGAAAAAAATCGAATTATTGAAAAAGAAATAGGAGTGAAAGTTAATTGTGCACAGGAAGAGAAAGATATATTATTTGAATTTGGGTGTTGTACAAAAAAGAAAAAATATTCTTTTGACGCTTTTAAAGAAACGGGAAACACATATAAAAATATTTATAAAGAGTACCTGGAATTAATCTATGCTATTTCTAATTCGAATTGGCCAGAATTAAGTGGTAGGCGAAAAGATGTTATCGGGGGTTTTGAAACATTAGAGATTTCAGAATTTAATTGTGATATAACAGAACGATACTATGGGATTTTATCAAAAGATACTAAATTACATGTATTTAGATTCGGTCAAGATTATAGAATGGTAGGTTACAAATCGCTAAATTGTAGTAGAACAATTCATATATTAGGATTTGATTTAGATTTCTCATTATATGATCATTAACAAACCGCTAACTAACAGCGGTTTTTTTATTTTAGGTACGAATTGGGTACGACTTTTAAAAAACAACCTACCAAAAACACCTAAAAACAACCATAAAACACCATAAATAACTACTATAAACCAACAATAACCACTATTAACCTACTAAAATCACTGACCCTTAACCTTCACCATTGAATAAGAAAAGCCTTATTGACAAAGGCTTTTTT
>CAYUXW010000062.1:0-2594 GCA_964449115.1 uncultured Erysipelotrichaceae bacterium
TGGGCAAGCATTATTTTAGATATTTCCCGTGTCTACTTGACAGGGAGCAGATCATTTACACCCCGTTTTTTATTCTCTATGATCTTTTAGATTTTGGAAGAAATTATTTACAGCTTCGTTAAATTGGCTATACAATTCGTTGTCTCTATCGACACCGCAGAAGCCAACCTCTTTCCATTTAGTTCTTAATCCTTTAACTCTCTCAATCATTTCTTCAGAGAAGTCACATTGTGCAGTACATAATTTTGCTTCAGCAATCAATTCTTCTTTTTGAGCTGCTCTATCAGCGAATGAAGCTTTTAATTGTGCATAGTAAGCATTTTTAGCTTGGTTGAAAGACTTTCTAGCTGCTGAAAATTGTTTCCACAGATCTTCATCGTCCTTTCTGCCAGCACTTCCTGCTTCTTTCCATTTTTCCAGCAAATCATTGATTGCTTTAGTTGTTTTTTTCCATTCAGTTGATGTAGCCAACTCTTGAAGTTCAGCAACAATAGCTTCTTTAATTTCTTTTGCCTCATTGCGTTTATCTTCCATGCTGGCATAGTACTCTCTTCTATTATCGAAGAAGGTATCTCTGACTTCCTTATACTGAGCCCAAAGTTCATCATCAACTTCTTTACCAGCAGAGCCTGTAATTTTCCATTGATTGAACAGATCGTTCATCACCTTGGTTGCTTTTCTGAAGTTTTTCATTTCCAGAACTTCTTTTGCCTTTTCGATGATTGCTGCTTTTGTATCAGCTGCATTTAACGACAATTCATGTTTTTTAGCTTCGATAAGAGCAAGATATTCATCAAACTCCTCTCTTAGCTCTACTTCAAAGCCAGACTCATATTCTGGGAATCTCTTCCATTGTCTTTTTAAGTTTGAAGCAGTTCTGACCGCATTAAAAACGTTGTCGGATTCAGAGAGCCTTTTAGCTTTCTTAACTAATTCCTCTTTACGTTTTAAGTTTAAATCTAAATCGCTGTATTCTACCATATTTCCACCTATCAATAACCCTATCTTTTCTTCATCACTATCTATTGTAAACTTTTTTGAAGAATAAATAAAGGGAAAAGTATTTTTTTTGGTTTTCTAAATAAAAAATCACCTTAATTAATGAATTTTAACAACTATTAGGGGTTTTCAGGCTGTTTTACACTATTTATAAGCTTTAGACAATAAAAAGGATATCTTAAGGATATCCATATTTATTGATTGGCTAATTGTATTTTTCTATCTCTTTTTTTATGGTAGAAGTTTGAATAGGTGACAAGAATGATTGGGGAAATAGAAAGTGTTAATACTGAAATGTATAAGTAGCTATTTCCTGTAAAAATTCTTTCACATAAGACGATAAACAACATTCCTAAACATCTAGATAATGACAGATAAGCTTCTTTGGCAATAACCCTTCCAGCCAGATTTTCGGTCTTACTATAATCACTTAAGGCATTCATCGTTATGATGGAGAAGGGAATATTATAGAATGGAGAAGCGATAGCATTGACTATTCCGAAATACAAAGCTCCATAAATGTTTGGAACCAGCACGAGAATAACCGTGGTACTGGCTGTAAAGATAGCCCCATAAGTGTAATATTTAATACGATTATGCTTTTTGATTAATCTTGAAGCAAAAGCATAGGAGATTATTGTCAATAGTGAGAAAAACGACAGCAGTCGTCCATAAAAACTTCCGCTTCCATCTGTTGCATTGTAAACAAGTATCCCAGTTAAGGATAGAATAAGAGAATCTCTGAAGCCATAAATAAAATGAGTGAGTAGTACATAACGCCATTGTTTATCTTTTTGGAAAGTTAAGGATTTAAGAACACTGAATTTAGCCATATTTCCCTTGGCTTTAATGTTTAGTCCCAGAATAGAAATAAAAGCGTAAACTACTAAAACAATTTTGAAAATATTTAAATAACCATCGGTATCATTTCCAGATAAATTGATGATAAAAGTCGCAATCAGTGGAGCAGCAACGTTAGAAATGTTGCTTAGTATGCCGCTTATCGACAGGAAGTCTGCACGCGATTCAGGAGTCGTTACCAGCTGGTTAAGGGTATTGACACTTAAGTAGTAGAATCCCTCTCCAACCCCAGATAAAAGAGCAGCAACAAAGACTAAATTACTATTCAAAGCAAACAGATGGTTAAATCCAATAACATAAAATAACTGGAAAAATAGAAAAATCAAGCCTAAAGACATTGTAATTCCATAACTGATTTTTCTGGCTGCTTTTCCAGCAAGAGTAAAACAAAATGGGAACATTCCAATTCTGATACATGTATATATAGCCATAACTGTTAAAGATCCTGTATAAGTGTATAAAAAGACATTCATAAAAACTGCACTCATGCCAGAGGCAAGAGCAAACAGGATAGAACAGCTGATTAAAAGTTTTTCGTTTTTAGTCATAATTCACCTCAAGCGCTGTACTATTATAGCCTTAGACACATTTATATTCAACATCAATTTATAAGATGTTTAATTAAAAGCGCTATCATAGTGAATTATTGTCATAAATAAAAAAACTCTCTAATGAGAGTTTTCAGACTGTTGACAAACGACAATTTGAAAAAGAATTGTCGTTTTTTAATATAT
>CAYUXW010000063.1:0-2290 GCA_964449115.1 uncultured Erysipelotrichaceae bacterium
TTCTTCCGCTAATGTTTAATCTATTTCAGGACAATTTCGAAAAATATTGACAATAAAAGTTAATTTACCAATTAACCGCAATGTCCAGTTGTGTTGGATTAGATTTGGCAAATCCTCCAGTATCACAGACGATCCCCATTCCCAAGGAACACTCTACCAAAGATCCTCTTGGATGTAAGGTAAGATTAGCAGCTACCATTACATAATCACCAAGCATTTTTACACCATCATCTCTAATCCAATATTTATCTGTATTACCCATTCTTCTCATGATAGCCAATACACCATCCATATTGAGATTGTAGTAGGTTTCTCTACCATTTGGTCCAATAATAGCTCCTAGATAGGCATTTAAAACTGTTCCTTTCCAATTGTGATTGTATGTGGCATCTTTTAATTCTTTAACAACCTGCATATCAGTTGTGATGCTATTCTTGTTAATGTAATATTCTTTTCCCTGATAGCTTACTTTCCAATAATCAAAAACATTTTCACCTATTAAGGTTATTTCCTCATATTTTGGAAGTTCCAAAAGTTTTTCACTATAAACAAAAGGCTTACTTAACAATGATGCTCGTTCAACTAAAACAGCATTTTTATTTACTGCTTCAAATATATTTTCAAAGTATAACACTCTATCAGCAATGCTTTGCTGATCTTTTTCTATCAGTATAATGCTGTTTTCATTTGATTCAACTTTTTGCTTTAACTGTAATTTATCCGGAAAACTATAAAACAGACCTAAAGCCATAAGTATTACTAATAATAATGTTTTTAAATTTATCTCAACTGTCAAATTTATCACTCTCTCTTAAATAAAGCCTTTTAATTATAACACAATTGTATTTTTTGTCATTTTTTACAATCTTCAATAATCCTTCTTGCCACATGAACACCGCTGGCTGAAGCATGAGAAAGTGAGTGGGTGATACCACTGCCATCACCTATAATATATAAATTTTTATATTTAGACTGGAGATTTTCATCTACACTTACTTCTAAATTATAAAATTTAACTTCCACACCATATAATAAGGTGTCATCATTAGCCATTCCTGGAGCAATTTTATCTAGGGCATAAATCATTTCTATAATTCCATCTAGAATTCTTTTTGGTAAAACCAAACTCAAATCACCAGGGGTGGCATTTAATGTTGGTGTTACAAAAGAATCTTTCATTCTTTTTTCCGTTGATCTTCTTCCTCTTATCAGATCTCCGAATCTTTGAACCAAAACTCCACCGCCTAACATATTCGATAGTTTGGCAATACTTTCTCCATAACCATTGGAATCCTTAAATGGTTCAGAGAAGCGTTTAGAAACCAGTAAGGCAAAATTTGTATTACCGGTTTGCTTATTTTCATCTTTATAACTGTGACCGTTAACGGTAATAATACCATTAGTGTTTTCGTTTACCACCACTCCTTTTGGATTCATACAGAATGTTCTAACCAGATCTCCGTACTTTTGCGTGCGATAAATTATCTTACTTTCATACAATTCATCAGTAATATGAGAAAATACTTCTGCTGGTATTTCTATTCGTGCTCCAATATCTACTCTATTATTTTGGGTTGGGATATTCAGTTTCTGACAGATTTCTTCCATCCATTTGCTTCCTACTCTTCCCACCGACACAACGCAACATTTACACTCATGTGTTTCTTTTTTACAGACGATTTGATATCCATCTTCTATTATTTTAATTTCTAAAACTGGCTGATTGAAATAAAAAGTCACTTTATCTTTAAGTTCTCTATATAAATTTTCTAGTACCTTATAGTTGGTATCTGTTCCCAGATGTCTAACTGAAGCATCTAACAAGTGCAAGTCATTCTGCATGCATATTTTTTTAAATTTAGTTCCTGAAGTTGAATATAGTTTTGTACCTTCACCACCGAATTTCATATTGATATCATCTACATATTTCATCAATTCCAAAGCTCTTTTTTTACCGATATACTCATGTAATGTCCCGCCAAAATCATTGGTTATATTATATTTTCCATCAGAAAAAGCTCCTGCTCCTCCAAATCCTGACATGATTGAACAACTCTTGCAGTTGATACAGGTTTTTATTTTTTCCCCATCGATTGGACATTTTCTTTTATTTAATTTGTTTCCAGCTTCAAAAACAGCAATTTTCAAATCAGAGTTCATTTTTGTCAGTTCATAAGCTGAAAAGATACCTCCTGGTCCAGCTCCGATAATGATTACATCATACTTCATAAACAAACCTTGTATGATAAATACGTACCTTGTCATACGTAAATAACATTCCTTTCTAACC
>CAYUXW010000064.1:0-2138 GCA_964449115.1 uncultured Erysipelotrichaceae bacterium
AAATGAAAACAGACCTTTTTTAAAAAAGTCTGTTTGTCAACAATCTGAAAGGACCGCAGTCCTTTATTTTAGTATTTAAATCTTCTATGAGTTTCTAATTCTTTTTTATATTTCTGAAGATAATATTTAGCCATCGGCAGATCCTGCTCCAGATAGTTGCCACATTCTTTAGCACTGGCTCCAGGTATCTGTCCTTCATACTTTATAACGAAATCACACATATCAACAATAAGAGAATAAATATCTTCACTATCCAAATCATCAAACATCACCAGATAACAGCCTGTTCTGCAACCCATTGGTCCAAAATAGACAATGTCACTTTTTCTTTCGCTGTTTCTTAAAAAAGTAGCTCCCAAATGTTCAATTGTATGCAAAGAACCATTGTCAATTACTGGTTCAACATTTGGACTGGTAATTCTCAAGTCAAAGGTAGTAACTACTACACTGTCTTTTACATCCTTTCTTGAAACGTATAGTCCTGGTTTCAATGTTAAATGATCAATTGTAAAACTTGCTATTTTTTCCATACTTAACTCCTTGCTATCAACTATTATACTAGTTTAAATGTGTTTTTTCTATAAACCACTTACCTTCTTCTAAAAATAAATAGCGATAATTATTTCCGATTTTGCAGGTAAATCTCAACCCCATTCCTCCACTTCTCAATGAAGCAGCAGGAATTATCTGCGTTATTTTATCTATCGGATACTTTTCTCCGTTTTCCCACAATATATATAATGGTCTAATCTGACCCGTTTTTTGATTCAAACAGATTACATCAACAAACTGTTTCACCTTAATTCCTCCACATCTGTTAAATTATCATTTTCACCAACGGGGTTATAATCACTCAGATCCTGGTCAACCAGCATCGAAAGCTTTTTAATACTCTTATGTCCATATCTGCTTCTGATATCGTCGATAGCCGTTTCCAGTTTTTCTTGTTGTTTTATTTGTCCAACATCTTCAAAAAGAGAGAGTTGAACATGCTCCGATTGTTCTATAAATTTTCTTACTCTGATTCCTAATGTTCTTAACGGCTTTTGAAATCTATAATTTTTACGACAAATTTCTTTAGCTGTTTTAAGAATGATATTGGACAAATTTGTATAATCATCTAACTGAATCTGTCTGGTAAAGCTTTTCAGCTGACTGTCTCGAAAATAAACAGAAACTTCCTTGGTCATTAAACCCCTTTGTCTTAATGTTGTCGCAACTGACTCTGCCAGAATATTTAAAATAATATCTACATCCTGCCAATTTTCCATATTTCTGAAAGTAGTAATATTATTGCCTATTGATTTAGCTTCCTGTAGATGATCAAATCTCGTCACCTCACTATCATCTAAACCATTGGCAAAGACCCAAATCATTTCACCCCATTTACCAAACTTTTCTTTGAGAAAATTTACATCTTTATTGGCAATATCACCAATCGTATACAAACCATATATTTTCAGTTGTTCATAGCTTGATTTACCGATATAAATCATCTCATTGGCTTTCAAAGGCCAGACAAGTTCTTTATAGTTTTCTTTGGTAATTACTGTCGTATAATCCGGTTTTCTCAAGTCGCTTCCCAATTTAGCAAATACCTTATTAAAACTGACTCCTACTGAAGCAGTAATTCCCAGCTGGCTTTTGATCTGCTCTCTTATTTTGTCAGCAATTTCTTTACCGGTACCAAAGTATTTACTATTGGTGACATCAAGCCAGGCTTCATCAATACCAAAGGGTTCAACCAGATCAGTATATTGTAAAAAGATTTCTCTAACTTTTAAAGAAAAATCTTCATACCTCTTGTGGTTGGGCTTTAAGATAATTAAATCAGGACATTTTCTTTTAGCCTGCCAGATAGTTTCGGCCGTTACAATATTATACTTCTTGGCAATTTGATTTCTAGCTAAAACAATACCATGTCTTTCATCTTCACTTCCACCAACAACAACTGGTTTGCCTTTAACTTCAGGGTGATAAAGCTCTTCAACTGAAGCATAAAATGAATTTAAGTCACAATGCAGTATTACTCTTTCCATGATTTTATCTTATCATACACTTGAATTTTATTCAAGGTGAATTACTGTGATTAATAAGTGATAATGTCCTAAGTAGTATCATGGGAAAATGTCCCAAAA
>CAYUXW010000065.1:0-2128 GCA_964449115.1 uncultured Erysipelotrichaceae bacterium
TTAGAAAGGAAAAGTGATATTCATGTATAACAAGGTACATGTGTATCATACAAGTAGTAGAATGACTGATTTTTGTGAAAACAGCATTGATGATGTCCTATTAGATGAATGCCTTGAAAAAATAGCTTCAGATGATATGGATGGCTTCAGACAACTATATGAACTGACAAGTCATATCTTGTATGGTTTTTCCTTATCTATTGTTAAAAACGAGTATACTGCCCAAGACTGTATGCATGACAGCTATATCAAGATTATTGAGGCAGCTAAAAATTATGTTTCAAAAGCAAAACCATTAGCCTGGATGCTTACGATAACCAGAAATACTTGTTTACAGAATTTAAGAGAAAACAGAAAAAGAGTAAACTTCAGCGATGAGCAATGGATGTTGCAGGCAAATGAAGATGATGATGTCAGTGCAGTTGACAGAGAACTGCTAAATCAATGCTTGAATCAACTAGATGATAAAGAAAGACAGATTGTAATGTTGCATTCTCTAACCGGTTATAAATTTAAGGAGATTGCTCAGCTATTGAAACTTCCATTATCAACAGTTTTATCAAAACATAATCGGGCTATAAAGAAACTACAACAAATCGTAAGACAGGAGGAATAAAAAGTGACACCAGAAAAAATAAAAGAAAGAATTAATAAAACTGTTCAGAAAATCACTCCAGATATTTCTGAAAAGATTATTCTAGATGCTAGAAAAAAGGCTTATAAATCAAGTAAAGAAAACAACAGAGTCTTTTCATGGAAACCAGCGTTGGTTTTTGCGATGAGTTGTTTATTGTTTGTGACAATGATTGTAACCAGACCGGCAACAAATGTTGCGGCAGCAACAATTACTTTAGACATAAACCCTTCAATTGATATTACCTTGGATGATGATGGCAAAGTCGTTGACATTGTTGGAACAGATGAACAGGGAGCAGATATAGTTGAAGGTTTAGATGTAACTGGCTGTAAAATTGAAGTGGCATTACAGGCACTGATCGATTCACTATTGGAACATGGCTATTTAAGTGCTGAGGCTAACTCAATTCTTGTTACTGTTGATAATGAAGATATGACATCAACTATATTAGATATGATGAATAAAATACTGACAGAAAAAGATTTTGATGGCTCAGTTGTCTGTCAAAACCTTAAGAACAATCCAGATTTAGCAGCATTAGCTGAACAGTACGATATTTCAATAGGTAAAGCACAGTTAATAACAGAATTGATAGCTTTGGATGATACTTACAAGATTGAAGAATTAGCGGCTTTAAATGTTAATCAATTAAATTTATTGTTAGGAAATCCTGAAAACACAGTTTCAGGAATCAAGAGAATGGGACAGGCAAGCGAAAAAGAATATATTGGCGAAGATAAGGCTAAAGAAATTGCTCTGGCTTCTATAAAAGCTGATGAAGCTGAAATCTCAGAGTACACCTATGAAATTGATTATCGTCATCGTAATATTGTCTATGTCATTAAATTCGTTTATAACAATACTGAATATGTAGTCATGGTCAATGGTACCAGTGGAACTGTATTGGAATGTGAACAAGAAAACAGAGAATATAAATATCAATACAGCTATGAAGGTACAAATGAAACAAATAGCGGTAGTGGCAACGAAAACAAAGGGAAAGGCAGTGGCAGCGGTAGTGGAAGCGGAAACGAAAATACTGGTAGTGGCAACAATGATTGTGCAACAGGCATTGGTAAAGAAAATGCTAAGAAAATTGCTTTAAACCATGCCAATGCTTCAGAATACAGCAATTACAGATCTGAATTATGCGCTCAGGATGGTAAATTAGTATATCGCATTAATTTTGAAGCAAATAATCGCCAGTGCAAATATGTAATTGATGCAGTTTCAGGAGAAATACTAGAAGATAAATAGAGACTTTCTCAGCTTTACCCAGCAGAAATGCTGGGTTTTCTTTTGGTTAAAAACGCATTTAAAAAGTAATTAAAGAATTAGTAAAATATGAATAGAAAATGTAAAATATGTTTTGAATTATTGTATAATGTATAGGTTGCTAATGTTCAGGAGGTATGAATATGATCGAAATCAAGAACGTCTCAAAATCATATACTAAAGGAATAAAATCAGTCGATAATTTAAATCTGACTA
>CAYUXW010000066.1:0-1742 GCA_964449115.1 uncultured Erysipelotrichaceae bacterium
ATTCCTTTTCTACCTCTATCATATCCTTAGTAAATTCATTAATTGCTTGCATTATCCTTTCTTCATTAAACCAATAATATATTTTATTTTTTAAAGAAGGATTAAGATCTTCTAAATAAAAATCAACTTTATTTTTATTAATGCTGAACAAATTGCTTTCACATTTGTCTTCAGGCAAAATAGCTTCAGAATCTGGCAATTCCAAATCACCTTGATCTTTACCCACGTTTATTCTGATGTTGATATTTATAAACAATTTGTTGAAATACAAATCTTCACAAACCAAACAATTAGATAAACGATTAAATAATTCCCTATCCCCATCTAAAATGTAAATAAAAACATCTGGCAAAGTAAGATTTCTTCTTCCCTTTTCTAAAAGAAACTTTTCAATATTTAATTTATGATAGTTTTCTTTTATTATCGAATACAGTAAAGAGTGTAAAATTGCTCCTTTAACTGAAGAGCCTGGAATATAAGGTTTATTCATCGTTTTAATTTGCTCATCAACATCACCATAGTGAATAGCATTAATATTACTTAACTTATAAATTGGTTTTATTTTTCTATAATCAACATAGCTATAAAGCAAATTACTAAGTTCTTCATTACTAGTTTGTTTTGATGAAATTTTTCTTAACAACTTATCGTCAAGCATTTTTTCTAATGGCATTGTTTGCATTACATCAGCATATTCATATCTGAAAATTTCATTGTTGCTTTCGTGATAGCAAACATTATCAACACTTTCCCCTGTTCCAATATGAATTGGACTTAATACTTCAATTATCATAATTACACCACAAAACCTATACCATAATGGTAAACAGTTTCCCTTTCCTGAATTATTTCAACTATTTTTCCATAAAAGTCTTTTTTATGATGGAAATCTATCAAACTTCCTTCTTCAAAATGACTAAAACTTCCTAATAATCTCTTATTTTCAATTCCACCAATATAATTGTTTAGTGATAAACTATAACTAGAATTTTCAACATTAAACTCATCGCCATTAGGAATATATTTAGAAAGAATCATCTTACAATTACTTGTTGAAGGAAAGTTTATCTCCTCACAATTTTCAAGTTTAAATAAATTTCTTCCTATAGAACCCTTAGAACCCAAGGCAAAATAGTTAAAACAACTAAATATATTGCTAATTTCTTGCTTTTCTTTTTTTGTTTTTACATAAATAGTATATTTTGTATCTTTCGGATAAAATATTATTTTATTGATAAATAGTTTGCCTTCTTCTTCTTTCTCATTTAAACCATCTAATCTTACCCTGTATGTTTTTTCTACAAGTTTATTAGCGTTCTTAATATTTTCATCGTTTTCCTTAAGGATATTTTGTTCATCAGATATTAATTTTTCCTCAATTAAACCAACAGTAATATCTTCAGTTTTTCCTAAGCAAATATACTTTCTAAAAACATTTTCTGATATACCATTTATTTTTTTATACTTTTTAAAATTTGATAAAACATCAAGTTTTTCTTTAGGCGATTTATTTGAAACAACATTATTAACAGCTATTAAATCAAATATATTCTTTTTAATTGAAGGAAATATACCTTCAACAAACATTGATGAGTGTATAAACCAAGGTTCATCACTATTAAATGAAGCCAAATAATCATCTAAAGCTTCTTGTCCTTTTGTTAGTTTTATGACATTACAAATAGCTCCAAAAATAGTTTGAGAATCTGGCAATTTATCGATTAATGAAGAACTTGTAAAGA
>CAYUXW010000067.1:0-1517 GCA_964449115.1 uncultured Erysipelotrichaceae bacterium
TTTTGGGACATTTTCCCATGATACTACTTAGGACATTATCACTTATTAATCACACCAAAAGAATCAATTTTATTCTATTTTCTTGATATAGGAAGGCCAAATGGTATAATATTATATTACAAATCGCAACGATACAGGAGGTCTTAAATGTCAATAAATAAAGTTCTTTCATTTTTAAAAAGACAAGGCGTTTTAACCATTTCCAAAAACAAAAGAATTGATACCGAACTTGCTACTTCATATCTTTCTATTTTATTTGAATCAGACAGATATTCAGACCAACATGTGAGTAATAAAGATTATTTTGCCAATTCTGTTAAAAATGCCTTTAACTATTTTGACGGCAATGGTTCTGTTAATAAAATTTATCTCTCTTTATGTTATTTCTTTGATGAAATTTTAAGTAAAGAAGATTATTATTCATTTGCCGATAAACTTGTTCATAAAATTTCTAATACTAAATATTTATCTAAATATCTTAATATGCATAATTTTATTAAAAATTGTAAAGCTGATTTTGACCCTGCACTAATTGAAATTAAGAAAACTGATGGAATGATTTTAAAAGATGAAAAATCATTTTTATCTGCCTTAAAAAGAGATTTTCATTATAAACGTATCGTTTTATGTTATGACCAGTTGCCAGGAGTCTTCATCTTTGATACAACTGCAACCTTTTTGGATTTAGATGGAGAAATTTACGTTTATTTCTTTGATGTTAATGGTGAAGCTTACCAGTTTGATGATGAGGGTATTCAGGTAAATAAAAGAAAGAAAACTGTTACCGTTTCTTTGCCGATGAGATCTAATGTCATCGTTACCAACAGTCCAATTGTCAGAAGAACCGTACAGAAGTTAGATGATAAAACTGCTGAACTGGAAAGACTTGCAGCTGAGGTTAGAAAAAAAGAAAGTGAATCTGATTTATTTGAAAAAACTGATAAAATCGATTTATCAAATCAGCAAACAGAACAACAAAATACTACTGAAGAAATAAACGTTCAACAGGAAGATTTGCCAGAAACAGAGACTGATGAAATCATTGAAGAAAAAACAACTGATGATAAACAGGCTGTTTTCCAAGTTGAACTTGAAGAAAAAGACATTATAAAACCAATCACTTCTAAAGAAGTTAGAGAAAATCCTGAACTTCTAGCTAAAGAAAAAGCAGGCTTGAAGAAGGCGATTACTTCCAACTTCACCAGCAAATTCTTCTTCTACCCAGCTATAGGTACTGGAAGATATAAATTGTCTAATGCTCATTTAAGCACTTTGGATTTAACACATGGTTTCTGTATGAAAGGCTTCAGTTTAGAATCATATGAACTTCTAGATGATGGAGTAAAAATACTGGGAAGAATTGCTGATGGCACCATAATTTATGAAGTGACTCAGGATTGCCATGTCGTTGTCTTTGCAGGAAAAAGTCCTGAAATAAAAGTTTAAATTTATAGCATTAAAAAAATGCACATAGTGTGCATTTCAGATTGTTGACAAACAGACTTTTTTAAAAAAGG